>DATEII010000163.1:0-7784 GCA_035279135.1 Steroidobacteraceae bacterium | reverse complement strand
GCGTACAGGTCGACGATGCCGATTTCCGCGAGCACCAGGCCCGAGAGCGTGATGGCGCTGGTGTCGAGTTTCACGCCGCTGTCGCTGTCGCTGCCGAGGTCCAGGTAGTTAGCTTCGAACGCCAGCCAGTCGAGCGGGCGGAACCCCGCGATGACCTTGAAGCTGTTGTCGTCGAGACTGCCGCTGCCCACGTCGTCGACGTCGAACTTGGTGTCCGTGATGCCGGCGCCGAGATAGAAGCCGTTGTCGGCGGCTGCGGCAGTGGGCGCCAGGGCTGCGAGCGAGAGCAGACCGAGCACGGTTGTTGCCGCGAACTTCATGTTCATGTGAGACCTCTCCTACGGTGGTTAGTTGTGCGGGTCCAGATTAGAGAACGGACCCGATTAACGGTTCCTGAACCGCGCCACGCATTGTGACGTGGCGCGCATCCCGGGCACGAACTGTCGGCGGACGCCGACAAACAATCTCTGTTAGGCCGCGGCGCGGCTACCGACGGTATCGATATCCGCTACGCGCGTTCAGTGGGCCTGGTCCCAATTGGTGCCGGTGCCGACGTCCACCTTGAGCGGCACGCGCAGCGACGCGGCGCCCATCATGTGCTCGCGTACCGCCGCCGCGACCTCGTCCACGCGCGACTCCTGCACCTCGAGCACGAGCTCGTCGTGTACCTGCATGATGAGACGCGCGCCGCGCGCACCCTGGTCGCACCACGCATCCACCGCGATCATCGCGCGCTTGATGATGTCGGCCGCCGTGCCCTGCATGGGCGCATTGATGGCCGCGCGTTCGGCTGCCTGCTGGAACTGCTTGTTGCGCGCATTGATGTCCGGCAGGTACAGACGGCGGCCGAACACGGTCTCGACGAAGCCCTGCGCCCTGGCCTGTGCGCGCGTCTCTTCCATGTAGCGCTTCACGCCGGGATATCGCGCGAAATACAGGTCGATGTATTCCTGCGCGGTGCCGCGCGCAATGCCGAGCTGCTTGGCGAGACCGAAGGCGCTCATGCCGTAGATGAGCCCGAAGTTCACCGCCTTGGCGGAGCGGCGCTGGTCCGCGCTGACCTCATCGAGCGGCGTACCGAACACCTCGGAGGCCGTTGCCTGGTGGATGTCGCGGTCACCGGCGAAGGCGCCTAACAATCCCTCGTCGCCCGACAGGTGCGCCATGATGCGCAGCTCGATCTGCGAATAGTCGGCGGCCAGCAGCACGTGTCCCGGCGGCGCCACGAACGCCTGGCGGATGCGCCGGCCCTCGGGCGTGCGGATCGGGATGTTCTGCAGGTTCGGATCCTGCGAGCTCAGGCGGCCCGTGGCGGCAACGGCCTGGTGGTAACAGGTGTGGACGCGGCCGGTCTTCGCATTGATCTGCTCGGGCAGCTTGTCGATGTACGTGGACTTGAGCTTCGAGAGGCTGCGGTGCTCGAGGATGAGTTTCGGCAACCGGTAACTCTCCGCCAGCTCCTCGAGCACGTCCTCGGCCGTGGACGGCTGGCCGGTGGGAGTCTTGCGCAACACCGGCAGCTGCATCTTCTCGAACAGGATATTGCAGAGCTGCTTGGGCGAATCGAGATTGAACGGCGCGCCCGCCTCCTTGTGCGCATCGGCCAGCACTTCCATGAGCCGCTTCGCGAGCTCATTGCCCTGCAGGCGCAACATCTGCCGGTCGAGCAACACGCCGTGGTGTTCCATGCCGAGCAGCACAGGCACCAACGGTTGTTCAATGTCCTCGTAGAGCTTTTTCAAGGCGGGCGCGGTGCCGATCTGCGGCCAGAGCACCTGGTGCAGCCTCAGCGTGACGTCCGCATCCTCGGATGAGTATTCCGCCGCCTTGTCGACGGGCACCTGGCTGAAAGGGATCTGCTTCGCGCCCTTGCCGGCGACGTCCTCGTAGTGGATCGTGCGGATACCGAGATATTTCTCCGCTGCCGAATCCATGTCGTGGCGGATGACCACGCTGTTCCAGACGTACGACTCGAGCATCGAGTCGAAACGCATGCCGCGCAGCGTGATGCCGTGGTTCGCGAGCACGTGCGCGTCGTACTTGAGATTGTGGCCCACCTTGCCGTGTTTTCCGGACTCGAGCAGCGGCTTCAGGCGCGCCAGGCTCGTCTCGCGGTCCAGCTGCTCGGGCGCGCCCGCATAGTCGTGGCGCAGCGGTAGATAGGCTGCCTTGCCCGGTGACACGGCGAACGACACGCCGACGATCTCGGCCAGCATGTATTCGAGGCTCGTGGTCTCGGTATCGAAGGCGAACAGCTCCGCCGCCTCGAGCAGCTCGAGCCACTCGTCGAGCTGCGCCGTCGTGGTGATCGTCTCGTAGATTCGCGGCGCGGCGGCAATGATCTGCGCGCCGTCGCTGATGCCGGCGGCCGGCGCGCCCTGGATGGCCGGTTGGCCGCTCGCGGCCGGAGCGTCGGGCGCGGTGGGCGTGACGCCCGTACCACCACCCTCGAGCTGCCGGAGCAGGTTCCGCAGCTCGAGCTTCGTGTACAGCGCACGCAGCGCGTCGACATCGGGCGGCCGACGCTTGAGCTCGTCGAGCGACAGCGGCAGCGGGATGTCGGTGCGGATGGTGGCCAGCTTGCGCGCCAGCTCGAGCATGCCGAGGCCGGCCCGCAGGTTCTCGCCCACCTTGCCGCTCACGTTGGCGGCATCGGCCACCAGCTGGTCGAGCGTGCTGTATTGCCCCAGCCACTTGGCCGCGGTCTTGGGACCGACCTTGTCGATGCCCGGGATGTTGTCCGAACTGTCGCCCACCAGCGCGAGGTAGTCGATGATCTGCTCGGGCCACACGTCGAACTTGTTCTTCACGCCGTCGCGATCCAGCACGGTGTTCGACATGGTGTTGATGAGCGTGATCTTCGGCGAGACCAGTTGCGCCATGTCCTTGTCGCCCGTGGAGATCAGCACGCTCAGGTCCTGCTTCGCGGCCGCACAGGCCAGCGTGCCGATGACGTCATCGGCTTCCACGCCCTGCTCGCGCAGGATGGGCAGGCCCAGGCCTTTCACCGCCGCGAACAGCGGCTCGATCTGCGCGCGCAGGTCATCGGGCATGGGCGGGCGGTGCGCCTTGTACTCGGTGAACAATTCGTCACGGAAGGTCTTGCCTGACGCGTCGAACACCACGGCGATGCGCTCGGGCTCGTAGTCCTTCAGGAACTTGTTGAGCATGTTGAGCACGCCGAACACCGCGCCCGTGGGCTCGCCCCGCGAGTTGGTGAAGGGCGGCAGCGCGTGGAAGGCGCGATACAGGTACGACGATCCGTCGACGAGGACCAGGTCGGGGCGGGTGTTCATCACTTCGGCCTGGCCGCGTCCTGTTTCTTCTTCGCTTGTTCGCGTTCGGCCGGTGTCGGCACCACCACCTCGGGCGCCGGTGACGTCTGCCGTTCGGGTGAATCGATCGTCTGCGGAGAATTCGGCGACTCGGCCGACGCCTCGCCGGGTCCCGGGGTCGGCGCGGGCGCGGGCGTCTGCGTCGGGCGCGTCACCACCTCGCCGGGCTTCTCGGGTAGATAGAGCGGACCCTTCTGGCCGCAGGCGGCCAGCACCGTCGCCAGCGCGAGGGCCAATGCCAGCCACGTCGTCTTCACGAAATCCTGTCCTCCGGTCACGAGCGCCAGTCCACCACGGCCACGGTGAGACGCGAGACGCACACCAGTCGTTCCCGCGGATCGCGGATTTCGATGCTCCAGACCTGGCTGCGGGCGCCGATGTGGAATGGACGCGCCGTGCCGATGACGATGCCGTCCGACACGGGACGCAGGTGATTCGCGTTGATTTCCTGCCCCAGGCAGCGCTGGCGCGCGGAATCGACGACGTAGTTCGCGGCCACGCTCCCGAGCGTCTCCGCGAGCACCAGCGAGGCGCCGCCGTGCAGGTAACCCATCGGCTGGTGCGTGCGCGGCTCGACCGGCATGCTGCCGCGCAGGTAATCCGGGCCGAACTCGAGGAACTCGATACCGAGGTGCGAGGCCAGCAACCCCGAGTGGTGCGCGCGCGTCGCTTCGATCGTCGGGTTGCCGAACCAGATAGCCATCTTCACCTCTGACTGGACGGCGCTGCCGTCACCGGCACGCTTTACTTGCGGTATTTTTCGCCGATGCGCCGGTACGCTTCGCGGAACGGGATGCCTTCGCGCGCCACCAGCGCGTTGGCCTCCTCGGCGGCATGGATCGAGGGATCGAGTTTGATGCCGGCGGCGCGGAAACGCACGCCCTCGATGCCGAGCGCCATGATGGCCGCGGTCGCGAGCGCGAGGTCGATGCCGCGGAACAGCGGCGGCTTGATGAGCTGCAGGTCGCGCTGGTAGCCCGAGGGCAGCTTGGCGAAGATGCCCAGCACCTCGGCGAGGCAGGACTGGGCCACGGCCGTGCGGCCGCGCACCAGCTCGAACACGTCCGGGTTGCGCTTCTGCGGCATGATGGACGAGCCGGTGGTGAACGAATCCGGCAGTGTCACGAAGGCGAATTCCTGCGTGTAGAACAGCAGCAGGTCCGAGGCCAGGCGGCCCAGGTCCTGGACCAGCAGCGTGCATTCGAACAGCAGCTGCGCCTCGGCCTTGCCGCGCGCCAGTTGAACCGCCGTCACGGGACCATGGACTTCGCGAAAGCCGAGTTTCGCGCGTGTGGCCTCGCGATCCAGCGGCAGTCCCGGTGTGCCGTACCCGGCCGCGGAGCCCAGCGGACTGCGCGAGGCGCGACGAGCCGTGCCCCGCAGGCCCTCGGCATCGTCACGCAGCTCGGAGGCGAAGCCCCCTGCCCACAGCGCCACGCTGCTCGGCATGGCTTGTTGCATGTGCGTGTAGCCGGGCAACACCACGTCGCCCTCGCGCTTCGCGAGCGCATCGAGTGCGCTGGCGCAATGTTCGGCGGCGGCCGCGAGCTCGGCACCGGCATCCAGCAGGTACAGACGCAGCGCGGCCAGCACCTGGTCGTTGCGCGAGCGACCGAGATGCACGCGACCGCCGGCCGGTCCGATGCGCGCAGTCAGTCGCCGCTCGAGCGCAGTCTGGCCGTCTTCATCGGAGAGCTCGATCTTCCAGTGGCCGGCCGCATGCTCTGCGCCGATGGCGTCGAGCCCTTCGCGGATCACCTTCAGATCCGCATCGGCCAGCAGCTCCTGCGCATTGAGCATCTCGGCGTGCGCGATCGAGGCGCGCACGTCGTACTTCACCAGCCGCTCGTCGAGCAGGTAGTCGTCTCCGGCCGTGAACGCCAGCACGCGTTCATCGAGCGGCGCGCCTTTGTCCCAGAGCCGTGACATTCAGACGCCGCCGAGCTGCTTCTCGGCCGCGGTCAGCGCGTTCACGTCGGCGACGATGAGGGTGCCCGCGCCTTCGTTGGTGAACACCTCGGCGAGAATGCCTTCGGGCGACTTGTATGACATGACGTGCACGCGACGCACGCCACCTTTGATGGCGTCCTCGATGGCCTTGGCCTTGGGCAGCATGCCGTCGACGATCTTCTTCTCCTCGCGCAGCTTCTTGAGGCCGGCGAGATCGGTGAACGAAATGATGGACGTGGGATCGCTGAAGTCGCTCAGGATGCCCGGCGCGCCCGTGCACAGCATGAGTTTCTCGGCGTCGAGCGCGGCGCCGATCGCGGCGGCCACGGTGTCACCGTTGATGTTGAGCAGCGTGCCGTTCTCGTCGGCCGACAAGGGGCTCACGATGGGCATGAGGCCGTTGTCGAGAAGCTTGTTCAATACCGTGGGGTCGATGGCATCGATGTCGCCCACGAAGCCGTAGTCCACCGTCTCGCCGTCCACCTTCACAGGGCCGCGCTTGTGCGCGCGCACCAGGCCGGCGTCCACTCCGGACACGCCGACCGCGTCGATGTTCATCTCGCGGCAGTAGGAGAGCAGCTGCGTGTTGATCAGGCCGTTGAGCACCATCGACGTGGCGTCGATCGACTTCTGGTCGGTCACCCGACGGCCCTGGACCATGCGCGTCGGCACGCCGAGCTGCTCGGTGATCTCCGTGAGCTGCGGGCCGCCGCCGTGCACGAACACCACGCGCACGCCGAAGTAATGGAGGATGGCGATCTGCTCGATCAGGGCGCGAACCGCCGCCGTGTCGGCAAACACGCCGCCGCCGGCCTTCACCACGAAGGTCTTGCCCTTGTACATGCGGATGTAGGGCGCCGCGGAGCGCAGGCTGCGGATGGCGGCGGACGGGTCGGGGCGATGCATGATCATTGCGGGTTCCAGCAGGGTTGGTAGTTAGTGTTGCGGTGAGGAGAGCAGGCGATGGAGCACGGCGGTCTGCACCACCATCCGGTTGAAGGCTTCGCGCTGCACCACGCTGCGGCGGCCGTCGAGCACCTCGTCGGCGACCGCGACATTACGCCGCACGGGCAGGCAGTGCATGAGTTTGCAATCGACCGCGGCACGCGAGAACCAGGTGTCGCGCACGCACCAGTCGGCGAGATGGGCACGCGCGCGCGCATCGGCTTCGGCATTGCCGTAATGCGAGGTCGAGCCCCATTCCTTGGCGTACACCACGTGCGCGCCCGAGAGCGCGTCGTCACGGTCGGCGGTCTCGCGCAGAGTGCCGCCGTTCGCCGCCGCGGCCGCGGCCGCCTTCTGCATGATGGGCGCGGGCAGGGCGTAGCCCTCTGGCCTCAGGACCACGACTTCCATGCCGCGCATCGCGGCCATGTGCACGGTGGCGGCGGGCACGGCGAGCGGCAGCGCGCGCGGGTGATTGACCCACGACAACACGAACTTCGCCTTGCGAGGCACGGCCAGGTCATCGAGGGTCTTCCAGTCGGCCAGTGCCTGGCAGGGATGATTCGCGGCGGACTCCATGTTGATGACCGGCTTGTTGACCAGGCCGACCATTTCCTTGAACGAAGATTCGCTCAGATCGGCGTCGAGGTCGGTTCCGCCTGCGAAGGCGCGGATGCCCAGGGCGTCACAATAGTGGGCCAATACAGGCACTCCCTCGCGGACATGCTCCGCCGGCGCGCCATTCATGACGGCGCCGCGGCGCGTCTCCAGCTGCCAGGTGCCGTTGCCAGCCGAGACCACGAAGGCGTTTCCGCCGAGACGCGCCATCGCTGCCTGGAACGACGCGAGCGTGCGCAGCGACGGATTAAAGAACAGCAGGCCGAGGATTTTTCCGGCGAGCGCCTGCGGTTCGGGACGGGTCTGCAGCCGCTCGGCGAGCTGCAGCAGCTCGACGACCTGCTCGCGCGAAAGGTCCGCCAGATCGAGAAAGTTTTGCATGGGGTTACAGGTCGACGAGCGCCGCGCGCAGCCGGTCGATGTGTTCCTCTTTTAGTATGAAAGCGGGGAGCAGGCGCAGGATGGCGGGGTCACCCGACGTGCCTGCCAGGATGTCCCTGGCGAGCAGCGCCTTCTGCACGTCCTTGGCAGGTTTGTTCAACCGCAGGCCGTGCAGGAAACCGAGTCCCTGGAAGTCGACCACCGGCCCGACCTTGCAGGTCTTGCGCAGGTACGCCGCGACACGCGTGACGTTCTCGAGCAGGCCTTCCTTCTCGATGGCGTCGAGCGTGGCCTCCGCCACGGCGGAGGCCATGGGCCCGCCGCCGAACGTGGTGCCGAGGTTTTCCATCTTGAGCGAGGCGGTGATCGGTGGCGTCAGCAGCAGCGCCGACACGGGGAAGCCGTTACCCAGCGCCTTGGCGGTGGTGATCATGTCCGGCATCACGCCGTAGTAGTTAGCAGCGAACGGCGTGCCGCTGCGACCCACGCCGCACTGGACCTCGTCGAAGATCAGCAGGGCGCCCGTTTCGTCGCAGCGCTTCCTCAGCGCCGCGA
>DATEII010000162.1:0-15870 GCA_035279135.1 Steroidobacteraceae bacterium | reverse complement strand
GCCGTGCGCTTGTTAGGTTGGGGAAAGCAGTGGCACGAGATCGCCGAAGCCATCGCGCGGCTGTCGGAGCGGCCGGCGCCCTCCGAGATCCGCCGCATCCTGCGCACCTACCGGGAACACATCGACGCCATCGTGACGCGGCGGCGCGACTGAGCGGATTGCCGGCGAAACCGCCTTTGCGGTTCACCTCGATTGCATTGGTCATTACAAGCCTGTAATGCGCGCCGGGCATGCACGCCCGTGGCTTGCGCGCTGCTCGACTCCTTGCGCAAAATCCGGGCCCCGCGCCGACGGAACTAACCGCAGGCGCCTCGCTCTCAAGTGGCGCAATGATCAAGACGCAGAACCTGACCAAGCATTTCGACGGCCTGGTCGCCGTCGACGACCTCACCTTCTCGGTTGAACCCGGGGAAGTACTCGGATTCCTGGGGCCCAATGGCGCCGGGAAATCCACCACCATGCGCATGCTGGCCGGGTTCATCACGCCCACCAGCGGGACGGGCTCGGTGGGCGGCCACGACGTGGTCTCCGATGCCCAGGCCGCGAAAGCGGTGCTCGGCTATCTACCGGAAGGCGCGCCCCACTACGGGGAGATGACTGTCGGCGGATTCCTGGAGTTCGTCGCCGACCTGCGCGCGCTCGAGGGTGAACGTCGCAGGCAGCGCCTCGACTACGTGATCGGCCGCCTGCAACTCGAAGGTGTCTTCGAGCAGACCATCGAAACGCTCTCGAAGGGATTCAAGCGGCGCGTCGGCCTGGCCCAGGCGATCGTGCACGACCCGAAGGTGCTGATCCTCGATGAACCCACCGACGGCCTCGACCCGCTGCAAAAACACGAGGTGCGCACGCTGATCTCCGAGATCGCGCGCGAGAAGACCATCGTGATCTCCACGCACATCCTCGAGGAGGTCGACGCCGTCTGCACACGTGCCGTGATCATCGCGCACGGCAGGCTGGTGGCGGATGACACGCCCGCTGCGTTGCGCGCCCGCGCGCCCTCGGGGCGGCTCGAAGACGTATTCCGCGCCGTCGCGGCCTGATTTTTCCGGAGCCCACATGAAACCCGTCGGCATCATCCTGCGCCGCGAGCTCGCGAGTTACTTTTCGACCCCGCTCGCGGTGGTCGTGATCCTGTTCTTCCTCGTGCTCGCCAACGTGTTCGCCTTCTTCCTCGGCTCGCTGTACGAGCGCGGCCAGGCGGACATGTCCTCGTTCTTCCGCTTCCTGCCGTGGCTCTACCTGCTGCTCTGTCCCGCCGTGTCGATGCGGCTCTGGGCCGAGGAGCGCCGCAGCGGCAGCATCGAGCTGCTGCTCACGCAACCCATCACGTTGTGGCAGGCCGTCATCGGCAAGTTCCTGGCCGCCTGGCTGTTCGTCGGCATCGCGCTCGCGCTCACGTTCCCGCTGTGGATCTCGGTCAACTACCTCGGCAACCCCGACAACGGCGTCATCGTGGCCGCCTATCTCGGCAGCTTTTTCGTGGCCGGCGGCTTCCTCGCGATCGGCACGTTCACGTCGAGCCTCACCAAGAACCAGCTGGTCGCGTTCCTCGTGGCCGCGCTGATCTGCTTCGTGCTGCTGCTCGCCGGCTACCCGATGACCACGGCCTGGTTCGAGAGCTGGGCGCCACAATGGCTGGTCGACGGCATCTTCGCGATGTCGTTCCTCGGGCACTTCGAGAACATCGTCAAGGGTGTGCTCGACCTGCGCGACGTGCTGTATTTCGCGCTGGTCTCCATCTTCTTCCTGCTCGCGAGCGCCACCGTGCTCGAAGCGGTCAAATCCCGGTAACGCCGCATGCTCAAGAAATCCTCACTGAATGCCGCCGGGCTCGCCATCATCGGCGTGCTGTTCATCGCGATCATCCTGCTGGCGAACCTGCTGCTGCGCGGCGCCCAGGTCGATCTCACCTCCGGCAAGCTCTACACGCTCTCGGACGGCACCAAGCACATCGTGTCCGACCTCAAGGAGCCGGTGAACCTCTACCTGTTCTTCTCCGAGAGTGCGGCCACGCCCATCCCGCAGATCCGCAACCACGGCGTGCGCGTACAGGAACTGCTCGAGCAGCTCGTGGCGCGTTCGAACGGCAAGCTCACGCTCAAGGTCATCGACCCGCTGCCGTTCTCCGAGGAAGAAGACCGCGCGACCGAGCTCGGCATCAGCTCGGTGCCGATCAGCGCCACCGGCGAGAAGTTGTACCTCGGCCTCGCGGCCACGAATTCCACCGACGGCAAGGAATCCATCCCGTACCTCGATCCCGAGCGCGACGAGCAGCTCGAATACGACGTCGCCAAGCTCATCTACAAGCTGTCGAGCACGCGCAAGCCGGTGATCGGCTGGATGTCGTCACTGCCGCTCTCCGGCGACTTCGACATGCAGACGCAGCGGCCGAGGCCACCGTCGGCCGTCTACAGCCAGCTCGAGCAGCTCTACACGGTGCGTCCGCTCGAGCCCTCGCTCACCAAGGTGGACGCGGACATCGACGTGCTGGTGCTGGTGCATCCCAAGAACCTGTCGCCGGCCGCGCTGTACGCCATCGACCAGTACGCCATGCGCGGCGGGCACATCCTCGCGTTCGTCGACCCGAACTCGCAGGCGGACCAGTCGGGTGCCGACCCTAACAATCCCATGGCGGCGATGACGGCCGACAAGTCCTCGCACCTCGAGCCGCTGCTCGCCTCCTGGGGCGTGGAATTCAAGTCCGACCAGGTGGTCGCCGACCTCGAGCGCGGCCTGACCGTGTCGATGCGCGAAGGCGAACCGCCCTCGCAGCACATCGCGATCCTCGGCTTCGACGGCACATTGATGGCGAAGGACGTGATCACCACGCGCATGGACAGCATCAACATGGCGACCGCCGGCGCGCTCAAGCCGCTCGCCGGCTCGAAGCTCAAGTTCGAACCGCTGATCCACACCAGCCCGCAGGCCGGCCTCATCCCCTCGCAGCGCTTCGCGATGATGGCCGATCCGTCCACGCTGCGTGATGGCTTCAAGCCCACGGGCGAATTCGTGGTGGCCGCGCGCGTCTCGGGCAACGGCACCAGCGCCTATGCCGCCGGACCGCCGGCCGGCGTCACCGCCGCACCCGATGCGCTGAAGGCCTCGAGCAAGCCGCTCAACGTGGTCGTGATCGCCGACACCGACATGCTCTCGGACTTCATGTGGGTGCAGACGCGCCAGTTCTTCGGCCAGCTGCTCATGCAGCCCTTCGCCAACAACGGCGAGCTGGTCTGGAACGCCGTCGACAATCTCGCCGGCAGCTCCGATCTCATCAGCATCCGCGGCCGGGCTACCTACTCGCGTCCGTTCGACCGCGTCGAGGCCCTGCGCCGCGAAGCGGATTCGAAGTTCCGCGCCAAGGAGCAGGAGCTCGAGCAGCAGCTGCAACAGACCGAGGAGAAGCTCAGCAAGCTTCAGACCGCGCAGCCCGCCAGTGGTGAGGCCCTGCTCACCGCGGACCAGGCGCGCGAGATCGAACGCTTCCAGCAGGACAAGGTGCGCATCCGCAAGGAGCTGCGCGCGGTCAAGGCCGGCCTCGATGCCGACATCAAGGCGCTGGGCCTGCGCGTCAAGGCTTTCAACGTCCTGCTGGTCCCCGCGCTGTGCGCGGTGCTCGCGTTGCTCGTCAACGCCTGGCACCGTCGCCGGCGCCATGCCATCGCCATGCTGCGCAAGAACCATTCCGCATGAACCGCAAAGCTCTCATTCCCCTCGCCGGCTTCACCGTGGTGCTGTTGGGCGCCGGTATCGCACTGCTCGCGCATCGTGAGCACCAGCAGAGCGAACAGCCCGGCACGTTGCTGTTCCCCGATCTCACCAGCTCGCTCGACTCGGTGAGCGAGATCCGCCTGTCCAAGGGCGACGGCAGCCGCACCACGCTCAAAAAGGAAAACAACGGCTGGACCGTGGTGGAACGCCAGTACCCGGCCGACGGCGCGCGCGTGCGCGAGCTGCTGCTCGGCCTCACCGGCATGAAGGTCATCGAGGCCAAGACGAGCGATCCGGCCAACTACGCCAAGCTCGGCGTCGAGGCGCCCGACTCCGCCACCGCGGGCAGCACGCTCGTCGAAGTGGTCGCGGGCCAGAAGACCTGGCCGCTCATCGTGGGTCACGGCGCCGAAGGCCGCTCGCTCTACGTACGCAAGCCGGCCGAGAAGGCCAGCGCACTGGTCGAGCCGTCCGTGTCCGTCGATCCCGACCAGAAGCGCTGGATCGACCGCCAGCTCACCGACCTTCGCGGCGACACCGTCCACGACATCTCGGTCAAGCCGGCCAGCGGCCCGGCCTATCTACTGACGCGCGCGAAGCGCGGCGATACCGATCTCGCACTGAGCCCCGTTCCCAAGGGCCGCACCGCGGCCAGCGCCATGGTCATCAACGGCCAGGCCGACGCGCTCACCGCCTTCCATTTCGATGACGTGCGCGCCGCGCCCGCCACCCCGCCGGCTTCCGTGGACCACGCGACGTTCCGCACCTTCGACGGCCAGGTGTTCGAGCTCACCGGTCACAAGGACGCGGACAAGGCGTACGTCGCGGTGAATGCGAGCCGCGATGCGGCGCTCGCCGCGCAGTTCCCGGAAGCGCCCGCCGACAAGCCCGCGACTGCGACTCCCGCAACGACTGCGACGAGCTCCGACGCCAGGACGGCGCCTGCGCCCGCCCCGGCCGCCGATGCCGCCAAGCCGGCCGCGAAACCCGACCAGACTGCCGAGCGTCTCGCGGCGCGCGCCAAGGGTCTCGAATACGAGATCCCGCTCTACAAGTACGAATCGATCTTCAAGCCACTCGAAGACCTGCTCGAGAAGAAACCCGGGCCGGCGGCCCAGAACAAGGCCGCCAAAAAGTAGCTAGCGCGTCCGCGCGATCAGCACCAGCGAGACGGCCGCCAGCAGCAGGCTCGGTGTCCACGCCAGCACGATCGGGTTGGCGTTGAAAACGATGGTGCCGCTCTCGAGCAGGCGCTGCAGCAGGAAGAACGACAGCCCGATCATCACGCCGATCAGCAGGCGTGCACCCGAGCCCGCGGATCGCAGGTTGCCGAACACGAATGGCACGGCCAGCAGCGCCGCGAACCAGATCGCGAAGGTGCGCGCGATGCGTGACCAGAACGCGAATTCCTGCGTGCGCGCGTCGAGACCATTGTTCTTCAGGTGATGGATCAGCGCCCACAACGTGCGGGTATCGAGATCACCGGGGCTGGCCACGGTGTCCTTGAGGAATTCGCCGCCGATGGTCGATTCGAATTCACGTGTGTCCTGGCGCTCGGCCTCGACGCGCGGGCCGCCGAAGCGCGTCACGGCGTAACGCGACAGTTTCCAGGTGCCGTCGGGCTGGACCAGCGCGGTCGCGGCCGTGGCCGCCGAGGCGAGCTCGTGCTCGGGCGTGAGCTCGAAGATGCGCATGCCGCCGAACTCGGCGGTGCCGGACTGCTGCATGACGTTGATCAGCAGGTTGCCGTCGCGCACCCAGGCGCCGCCGCGATTCGCGAAGCTGATGTTGGAGAACTTGCTGAGCGCCTTCTGCCGCTTAGCCATCTCCTGCATGGGCGGCGCGAGGAACTCGCCGCACAACACCGCGAAGATCATCAGCAACACGCCGGCCATGGTCACCGAACCGGCGATGCGCCACACCGAGACTCCGGCGGCGCGCATCACCGTGAGCTCGCTGCCACGCGCGAGTGCGCCGAGACCCAGCAACGCGCCGATCATCACGCCGATGGGCATGAACTCGTACAGCTGCTGCGGGAGATTCAACAACACGAACCAGAACGCGTCGATCGCCGAGTAGGTGCCGACGCCGATGTCGTCCTGCTGGTTGGCGAACAGGAACAACGCGCCGAGCGCGATCAGCACGGTCAACACCAGCGCGGCGCCACCCAGCAACGCGCGGATCACGTAGCGGTCGAGCAGGTTCATGCCGGCACCGCTGCGGCAGCACCCGACCGGGCCGTGTTCCGGCGGTAGCGCGCACGCGCGCTCCAGCGGGGCACGAGCAGGATCAGCGCCGCGAGCAGGATCACGGCCGCATGCGCCCACCACAGGCCGAACCACGAAGGGATGGCGCCGCGGGCGAGCGCCTTCTGGCCCGCGATCGCGAGGCTGATGTAGACGAAGAAGATCAGCACTGCGTACCCCATGCGGGCGTAGCGGCCCTGCCGCGGTTGCAGCCTGGCCAGCGGGATGGCGATCGCGCCCAGCACCACCGCCATGAGCGGAAAAAAGATGCGCCAGTGCAGCTCGGCGAGTTCCTCGCGACCGCGCGTCGCCAGCAATGCACCCGTGGCCGCGCCGCTGAGCTTCACGGCGCCGGAACCCGCCGCGGGCAGGCGCACCGGGATGGTGTTCTCGGCGAATCGCACGATGCGGAACTTGCGCTCGCCGGGAATGCCTTCGAAACGTTCGCCGTCATACAGCGTGATGACCTGCAGGTTGCCGTCCTCGGCGAAGGCATGCGTGGCGCGCTGGGCCAGCGCCACCTCGAGCTTGCCCTCCCGGTCGCGCTCGACGAACACGTGCTCGAGCGTGCCGTCCTCTTGCGCGCCCTGCGCGTAGACCACGGTACTGCCGCCGCCGAACATGCGGAACTTGCCGGCGGTGATGGGCGCGAACTGCCCCGCCCGCAGTGCCTCGCTGCGCAGCTCGAGCCAGCGGCCCGCCGCGGCGGGTGCGACGTACAACGACAGCGCCGCCAGCAGCGCCGCCAGCAACACCGTGAAGCCGAGCACTGGCAGCATCACGGGTCGTGAACCCGCGCCGCAGGCCTGGGCCGCCGTCATCTCGCTGTCGTGGTAGAGGCGACCGAGCGCCAGCACGATGCCCAGCAGCAGTCCTACGGGCAGCACCAGCGGCACGTTCTGCACCGCGCCGAGCATGATGAGCTCGAGCACCACGCCGCGCGGAAACTGGCCTTCGGCCGCGCGCTCTAACACACGCGCGACCTGATCGGTGAGCAATATCGCGAGTAAAACGCCAGTTACTGCGAGCCAGCTGACGACCACTTCGCGCAGGATGTAGCGATCGAGAATTCGCAGCAACGTACCACCCGGAGAAACTTGCCGAAGAAACTTGAGTTACACTTCGCGACCTTAAAGCACCGCCGCCCTCCGGGACAATGAGGGCCGGTCAGCTCAAGGACTACAACAAATGCAGTTCGAAACCTGGACGAAGGCGCTCGCTGAGCTGCCGATCGATTGTGTTGCCGTCGGTGTCCAAGATGACGGCGAACTCTCCCCCGAAGCCAAGACCCTCGACCTGCGCTGCCGCGAGAAGCTCTCGCGGCTCATGAAGCGCGGCGACTTCTCGGGCAAACCCGGCGAATCCTGGCTGGTCACGGACCTCGAAGGCGTCAGCGCCGAACGCGTCCTGCTGGTCGGGCTCGGCGCCAAGGGAGAGATCACGCGCAAGAGCTGGCGCCGCGCGGTGCTCACCGCCATCTCGGCCGCCACGCGCACCCGCATCGCATCGCTGGCCCTGGCGCTGCCGCGGCCGCCCGCGAAGGTGCTGTCCGACGAGAGACTCGGACGTTCCGTCGCGGAGCTCGTCGGCAACACGCTGTATCGGGTCAACGACCTCAAGTCCGGCAAGAAGCCCCGCGCGCATGCGCTCAACCGCGTCGTGGTGGCCGCGCCCGCCAAGGCGACGCAGGCCGTGAACACGGGCTTCGCCCAGGGAACCGCGCTCACCGCCGGTTCGGCGCTGATGCGCAACCTGGCGAACCTGCCCGGCAACGTCTGCACGCCTACCTACCTCGGCAGGACGGCCGAGGATCTGGCCAAAAAGCACAAGTCGCTCAAGGTCAAGGTGCTCGGCCTGCCCGAGATCAAGCGCGAGAAGATGGGTTGCTTCCTCGCGGTCACGCAGGGCAGCGACGAGCCGCCGCGTTTCATCGTGATCGAGCACCGGCATCCGAAGGCGAAGAACGCGCCGGTGGTGCTGGTCGGCAAGGGCATCACCTTCGACACCGGCGGCATCTCGCTGAAAGATCCGCCCACCATGGACGAAATGAAATTCGACATGAGTGGCGCGGCCTGCGTCCTCGGCACGATGAACGCCGTGGGCGAGCTCAACCTGCCGCTCAACGTCGTCGGCATCGTGGCCGCCTGCGAGAACATGCCCAGCGGTCGCGCGGTGAAACCCGGCGACATCGTCACGAGCGCACAGGGGCTCACCGTCGAGATCCTGAACACCGACGCCGAGGGCCGGTTGATCCTCTGCGACGCGCTCAACTATGCCAAGCGCTTCAAGCCGGACGTGGTCATCGACATGGCCACGCTGACCGGCGCCATCGTCGTGGCGCTCGGGGTGCATCACACGGGCGTGTTCTCGAACAACGACGCGCTGGCGCGCGAGCTCGTCGATTGCGGCATCGCCGCCGACGATCGTGCCTGGCACATGCCGCTCACCGACGAGTACGGCGAGCAGCTCAAGAGCAATTTCGCCGACATGGCCAACGTGGCGGGTCGCGATGGCGGCTCGATCACGGCCGCGGCCTTCCTCGGCAAGTTCACCAAGGACCTGGTCTGGGCGCACATGGATATCGCCGGCACCGCCTACCAGGGTGGCGCGGGCAAGGGCAGCACGGGCCGCCCGAGCGCACTGTTGCTCGAATACCTGCTGCGCAGGACATCCGCGCGTTAGCGACGTACGCCCTGAGGGCGTACCAACCCGATGCCGAGAGTCGACTTCTACGTCAGTGATGAGCCCGGCGCGGACGTGCGCCTGCGGCTCGCCTGCCGCGTGACCGAGAAGGCGTATCTCGCGAAACAGAAGGTCGTGGTGCTGCTCGAGGCCGATGATCTGCGCCGCTTCGACGAGCTGCTCTGGACCTTCGGCGATGGCAGCTTCGTGCCGCACGATCTCTACGCCAACACCGATTGCGAAGCGCCCGTCGCGCTGACCACGGGTCCCCTGCCCGCCGGACACACCGACGTATTGATCAACCTGGGGGGCGTGCTGCCGGGCGGCATCGAGAAGTTCGCGCGGGTCGCGGAATTCCTCGACGCACGTCCCGAAGTGCGCGCCGCCGGGCGCGAGCGGTTCAAGGCCTACCGCGCGCGCTCGATCGAGCCGCAGACCCACAACGTGGGCGCTAACTGATCAAACCGTGCCGGGCGCGCCGCCCACCACGTGGCTCGTCGCGGCCACCTTCCTGGCGGCCGACACCTTGATCCATTGCGCGGCGTGCTCGGCGTCCAGGCGTTGCAACAGCTCCGTGCACAGCGCGTCCACCTGGGGATCGAGCCGCGGCAGATTGGCCTTCTTCATGGAGCGCGCATGTACGAAGCGCATCGACGCCTGCGACCAGCCCATGCCGGTCCAGTCAAACAACGCGCGCATGGTCGGCTCAGGCTGGGATACCAGCGTTTCGTATCGCAACAGGCGCACGCGCGGATCGCTGCCGAGGCCCATTTCGAAATACAGCTGGTTGCGCACCCACCAGACCAGGCAGGCGTAATCGAAATCTGCAAAGCGTGAGTAGTCGAGATCACGCAGGCGCCGCGCCACGGCGGGCGAAACGCCCTCGGCGAACCAGCCACCGCCCGGCTGGTTGGCACAGACCTTTCGGATCGCCGCGGTGCCCTTCGGAAACTTCACCAGGCGCGAGGCCGCGTTCGGGCCCGGTTCGCGATACATCCACAACACCCGAGGATCCGGCAGTCCGTCGAGGATCGATGGCAGGACGTGGCTGTCGGCGATGATCTTGAAGCAGGGAAAGCGGTAGTGGCTCTCGGCGATGATCTGCCGCACGGTCCGGGGATTGCGGATGCGATAGTCGAGGAATGCGCGCGAATCGCGGGCCTCGTCGAGTACCTCGGTCTCAGGGTGCAGGTGGAAGATGTCCATGAGCATCGTCGTGCCCGACCTTTGCAGTCCGACGATGAACACCGGTGTCCTTTCCGGCGTGATTCGAGTGAAACCCAGCAATTTTTTTCCGACGCGCGCCGCCGCACGCGCACGCCATGCCGGCGAGCGAACATCCGCAAGGTTCATGAGCTACCCCATCACGCCCTGATCTGAGCTCAGACTTTGAACGGCATAAGCGGGCGGCCGCTGTCGGAGCTGGCCTTGCCGCGAGGTAGGCGCATGCCGGACTGCCCCGGCATCCGTATAATCCCGGGCCTTCATGGACAAGGCCTATACCCCCGGCGACATCGAGCGCCGGATCTACGAACGTTGGGAATCTTCCCGTGCCTTCTCGCCGAGCGGCGACGGCGAACCGTACTGCATCATGCTGCCGCCGCCGAACGTCACCGGCACGCTGCACATGGGCCACGCGTTCCAGCACACGCTCATGGACGCACTCACCCGCTGGCATCGCATGCGCGGTTACGCGGCGCTGTGGCAGCCGGGCACCGACCACGCGGGCATCGCCACGCAGATGGTGGTCGAGCGCCAGCTGGCCGCCGAAGGCAAACATCGACTCGACCTCGGCCGTGACAAATTCCTGGAACGCGTCTGGAAGTGGAAGGAACAGTCCGGCGGCACCATCACGCAGCAGATGCGCCGGCTCGGCGAGTCGGTCGACTGGACGCGCGACACCTTCACCATGGACCCGCGCCTGTCGCGCGCGGTCACCGAGGTGTTCGTCCGGCTGCATGACGAAGGGCTGATCTACCGCGGCAAGCGGCTCGTGAACTGGGACCCGGTGCTGCTCACGGCGGTGTCGGATCTCGAGGTGGTGAGCGAGGAGTCGACCGGCTCACTCTGGCACATTCGTTATCCAATCGTGGGCGGCGGCGGGCACATCGTGGTCGCGACCACGCGGCCCGAAACCATGCTGGGCGATACCGCCGTCGCCGTGAATCCGGACGACGAGCGTTACAAGGCCCTGGTCGGCAAACAACTCGAACTGCCCCTGACTGGCCGCACCATCCCGGTGATCGCCGACAGCTACGTGGACGCTGCCTTCGGCTCGGGCTGCGTGAAGATCACGCCGGCGCACGACTTCAATGACTACGAAGTCGGCGTGCGCCATGACCTGCCGCAGATCAACATCTTCACGCCCGACGCGAAGATCAATGACAACGCCCCGCCGGCGTACCGCGGGATGGACCGTTTCGACGCGCGCAAGCAGATCGTCGCGGACCTCGAAGCGGCAGGCCTGGTCGAGAAGATAGAGCCTCACAAACTCATGGTGCCGAAGGGCGACCGCACCAACGCCGTCATCGAGCCGTATCTCACCGACCAGTGGTACGTGAAGATCGCGCCGCTGGCCGAGCCCGCGCTCAAGGCGGTCGAGGAAGGCCGCACGCGTTTCGTGCCCGAGAACTGGTCGAAGACTTATTACGAGTGGATGCGCAACATCAAGGACTGGTGCGTCAGCCGCCAGCTCTGGTGGGGACATCGCATCCCGGCCTGGTATGACGATGCCGGCAGGATCTACGTGGGCCGCGACGAGGCGGAAGTGCGCAAGAAGCACTCGCTCGCTCCCGAGGTGAAGCTGCGCCAGGACGAAGACGTGCTCGACACGTGGTTCTCGTCCGCGTTGTGGCCGTTCTCCACGCTCGGCTGGCCCGACACCACCGCCGAGCTCAAGAAGTACTACCCGACCAGCCTGTTGATCACCGGCTTCGACATCATCTTCTTCTGGGTCGCCCGCATGATGATGATGGGCCTGAAGTTCATGGGCGACGTCCCGTTCCGTGACGTGTACATCACGGGTCTCATCCGGGACGAGAATGGCGAGAAGATGGCCAAGACCAAGGGCAACGTCATCGATCCGCTGGACATCATCGATGGCATCGGGCTCGAAGCCCTGGTCGCCAAGCGCACGACGGGCCTCATGCAGCCGCAGATGAAGCAGCGCATCGAGGCCAACACGCGCAAGCAGTTCCCGCAGGGCATGGCGTCCTATGGCACCGACGCATTGCGCTTCACGATGGCGTCACTGGCCGGCCCGTCGCGCGACATCAACTTCGACATGGGCCGCGTGGCCGGCTACCGCAACTTCTGCAACAAGCTCTGGAACGCAGCGCGCTTCGTGCTGATGACGGTCGAAGGCCAGGGTGATCTCGTGGGCGAGGCCGAGCTCTCCATCGCCGACCGCTGGATCGTGTCGCGCTTCTCCGCGATGCTCACGCAGCTCGACCAGAACCTGCGCGACTACCGCTTCGATCTCGCGACCAGCGCAGTCTACGAATACACCTGGTACGAATTCTGCGACTGGTACCTCGAGCTCACGAAGCCGGTCCTGCAGGGCGAGACCAGCACCGAGGCGCAGAAACGCGGCACGCGCCGCACGCTCGTGATCACGCTCGAAGCGCTGCTGCGCGCGCTGCATCCGCTGATCCCGTTCATCACCGAGGAGATCTGGCAGCGCGTGCACCCCGTGGCCGCGCCGGTGCTGGGAACCCTGCAGTTCCGCGGCATGGAGAAGGCGCCGGACATGTTGATGCTCTCGCCCTTCCCCGCGGCCACCGACTTCGCGTCCGATGCGCAGGCCGAGGTGGAAGTCGCGCGACTCAAACAACTCATCCTCGGCATGCGCCAGGCACGTAGCGGCATGAACCTGCCGCCCTCGCTGCGGCTCGCGGTGCAGTACCATAGCCCCGCGCAGTCGGAGATCGACCTCACCGAAAAGAGCGCGACCTATGCGTTGCGGCTGGCCGGCCTCGCCTCGCTGACACTGACGCCGCCCGAGCAGATTCCCGCGGCCAGCACCTCGATCATCGTGGGCAGCACCACGTTCAGCATTCCGATGAAGGGACTGATCGAGCCCCAGGCCGAGATCGCGCGCGTCAGCAAGCTGATCGGCAACAACAAGTCCGATATCGGCAAGTTGACCGCAAAACTCGCCAATACGCGTTACACCGAGAATGCCAAACCGGAGCAGGTGGCCGCCGATCGGGCGCGCCTCGCCGAACTCACCGAGCAGACCGCCGGCTACGAGCGGCATCTCGAGAAGGTGCACCAGCTGGAAGCTTCGGGCTAGCAACGCGAGGACGCCGTGAGCGCAGTAACATCCGGGCACATGGACTCGCCCGCCCTCACCGCCGCGCTCGCCGCCCTCGACCGCATCATCCTCGGCAAACCCGAGGCCGTGCGCCTGGCACTCGCCTGCTTGCTGGCGCGCGGTCACCTGCTCATCGAAGACGTGCCGGGTGTCGGCAAGACCACGCTGGCGCATGCGCTCGCGCACGTGCTCGGGCTCGCCTGGCAACGCGTGCAGTTCACCAGCGACCTGCTGCCCGCGGACATCATCGGCGTATCGGTGTTCGACGCCACGCGCGGCGAGTTCTCGTTCCGCAAGGGACCGATGTTCACGCAGCTGCTGCTGGCGGACGAGGTGAACCGCGCCAGCCCCAAGACGCAGAGCGCATTGCTGGAAGCCATGGAAGAGCGCCAGGTCAGCGTCGACGTCACCACGTATCGCCTGCCGGATCCCTTCTTCGTCGTCGCTACGCAGAACCCGTTCGAACAGCTCGGCACGTTCCGCCTGCCCGAGTCGCAGCTCGATCGGTTCCTGATGCGCATTTCGCTCGGTTACCCGGACGCCGCCCATGAGCGGGCACTACTCGCCGAGGGTGATCGCCGCGACCTGCTGGCCGGCATGGCGCCCGCGCTCAATCCGGAGGCGGTGCGCGAACTGCAGGCGGCCGCGCAACGCGTGCACGTGTCGGCCGCGCTGCTCGAATACGTGCAGGCCCTGCTCGCGAGCACGCGCAAACGCAGCGACATCCAGATCGGTCTCTCACCGCGGGCGGGCCAGGGGCTGGTGCGTGCCGCGCGCGCCTGGGCGCTGCTGGCTGGTCGTGATCTCACGCTGCCCGAGGACATCCAGGCCGTGTTCGCCTCGGTGGCTTCACATCGCCTGGAGAGCGCCGGCGTCGCCACGGCCGCCGATCACGCCGCCTTCATCGCGGGCATCGCGCGCGGCGTGCCCGTTCCGGTCTAGGGCCCGGGCGACCATGGCCTACTCAGCGCACGCCATCGCGGGGCGCTGGACGCAGACGATTCGCCGGCGTGCCGCCACCTGGGCGCGTCGCCGCCAGGGGGACGATCGCCTGCCGGTCACGCTGCACACGCGGCGCATCTACATCCTGCCGACCCGCGCGGGCTTCGCGTTCGCCACGCTGTTGCTGATCATGCTGCTCGCCGGCCTCAACTACGCCAACAGCATCGCGCTGTTGTTCACCTTCCTGCTGGCCGGGTTCGCGCTGATCGCCATGCACCTGTGTCATCGCAACCTCGCGGGCACGGTGGTGCACGGCGTCGCCACCGTCGATGCGTTCGCGGGTGAACATGGCCGCCTGCTGGTCACGGTCGAAAATCATGCCGACTCCCCGCGCATCGGGCTCGAGGCGGACATCGAAGGCGCGCACGACGATGTCAGTCGCGCCAGCGTGAGCGTGCCGAGCGCAGGTTCCGCGCGCGCCGACATCGCCGTGGCGCTCGCGAAGCGCGGTCGCCTGCCCGTGGAACGCATCCGCCTGTCTACCTCGTTTCCGTTCGGGCTTTTCCGCGCGTGGACCTGGCTGCACCTGCCCATCTTCCTGGTCGCCTGGCCGGTGCCGCGCGGCCGCCGCGAACCGCCGCCGGAGATGGCGAGCGGTGGCAGCACACACGCCGTCCACCGTGCCGGCGACGAGGAATGGGCGGGTTTGCGCGAATTCCGCGATGGCGATTCGCCGCGCCAGGTGGCCTGGGCCGCCTACGCGCGCGGCCGCGGCCTGCTGGTGAAAACCTACCAGTCGCCGGCTGCGCATCACCGGTATTTCGATCTCGCGTCGGTGCCGGGCGCGGATCTCGAGCAACGGCTCGAACAGCTCTCGGCCTGGATCGTGGCCGCGCACGCGCGCGGCGAGCGTTATGGCCTGAAACTCGACGCTGCCGAGGTGCCGATCGACGGTGGCAACGAACATCGTGAACGGTGCCTCGATGCACTGGCGCTTTACGGGAGTGGCGAGTCGTGAACGGCGACGCACGCGCCAACATCGCGGCCGCGCTGGTGTTCGGCGGCGGCGTGCTGCTGGTCGCCGGCAACGCGCCGCCATGGTGTGTGGTCATCGCGCTGGCCGCGGTGGCGTGGCGGGTGCTGACCAGCAGCGGGCGCGTCGCGCGCCCCAAACCCTGGCCGGGCATGCGGTTCCTGTTCGGTGCCGTGACGGCCGCGCTGGTGGGCGCGGTGGCGCTGAACTTCCGTACCCTCAATGGCCTCGCGGCCGGCACCGCGTTGCTGGTGGTCATGGGTGCGCTCAAGGTGCTCGAGTCCCGCGCGCGCCGCGACGATGCCATCCTGATCGGCGTGGCGCTGTTCCTGCTGCTGGCCGCGGCACTCGCCGGGCAGGCGCTGTGGCGCGCTCCTTTCTATCTACTGGCGGCCTGGGGCGCCGCCACGGCCATCGCATTGGTGGCGCACGGCGATGGCATGCTGACCACGCGCGCCGCGGCGCGCCTGTCGGGTCGTGCGCTGCTCATGGCATTGCCGCTCGCCCTCGCCTGCTTCACCTTCTTCCCGCGGATCGCCGGGCACTTCTGGGCCCTGGAACGCGGCACCTCGGCGGTGACCGGACTCACCGACGAAATGTCGCCGGGCAGCATCGACAAGATCGCCAACGAATACGAACCCGTGTTCCGCGCGCGTTTCGAAGACCGGCCACCACCACGCACCGCACTGTACTGGCGCGGCCCGGTGCTCAACGACTTCGACGGTTTCACGTGGCGACGCGCGCGCGGCCGCGTGTACCACGCCGAGGCCCTGCAACGCATCGGGCCCGCCTACCGCTACCACGTGACGCTCGAGCCCACCGAACAGCCCTGGCTGTTTTCCCTCGACACCATCGATGCCAGCCCCCGGCGCGACATGTTCCTCTCGCACGATCGGCAACTGACCGGCCTCGGCCCGATCACCGTCACCACGAGCTACGACGCG
>DATEII010000161.1:0-41596 GCA_035279135.1 Steroidobacteraceae bacterium | reverse complement strand
TGCAGAGCGGCGAGAAGCTGCTCATCGCGTATCACCCGAGGAAGGAGTCGAACTACCGCGTCTGCATCCCCGAGCAGCCGGGCGACATCCGGATCGAGGTGATCCACGACGGCGAGATCACCGAGGTGCGCGACGGCACTTGCGAAACCGTCAGCGGCCGGCACATCGACGTGGTCGCGGATTCGAAGATCCCGGCCGGCGAAGACCTGGTGTTGAAGTTCGGTCGCGCGAAGGCGACCTGAGGAGACCCATCATGTCCACACTATCCAGTCGCATCGCGGCCGCCGTGGCGGTGCTCGGCCTGGTGTCCACCGGCGTGTTCGGGTCGCTGTACGTGAGCGACCATGACGAAGCGCGCTGGGCCGGTATCGCGCCGCCCGCGCAGGACGCACTCACGCAGTCGCTCGATCTCAACCGCATTGCGGGCTTCCAGTACGTCGACGATGGGCACGTGCAGGTCACCGACGAGGTTGGGCACAAGTTCGCGATGACCTTCACGGCGCCATGCCCGGAGTTCAGGACGGCGAAGGACTTCTCCCTGATCACCGAGGGATACCGGAACATGGACCGGTTCACCGCCGTGGGTGTGGCCGGGCACATCTGCACCTTCAAGGACTTCGCGTTGGAGCACTGACCGCTGGGGAGTCCCTTGCGGTTCTCCCCCGTCGTCGCCACCTGCCAACAGGCCAAATTTTTCACACACCAGGAAAATTCTTACCAATCTCCGGAAGTCGGTGGTTTGCAGCCCCGGGTCCGCCCTGACTACTGGCAGCCGAAGATCAACAAATCCCGGTGCGCTGCGCCGATTCTTCTTTTAGCGACAGTCTCCGGCCGCTGCAGTTTTGAACATCTGCGCGGCCATCCCTGCGCCGCATCCCAACACTTGCGCCTTCGCCGGAAGCATCCCCGCTTCCGCATTGCTTGCTATGGGTTGGAAAATGCACAGACTTTCAAACGCCTTACTGGCGCTGCCTTTGCTGCTGCTCGGGACTTTGGCCCAGGCGCAGACGGCCGGCACCATCTCCTTCACTGCGAACCAGACTTCGGCCACGGGAAGCCTCACGCCGAAGCTCACCTGGTCGACCACGCCGGTGGCGTCGAGCTGCACGGCGAGCGGCGCCTGGAGCGGCACGAAGTTCGCCTCGGGTAGCGAGACGCTCGCCACCATCACGGCCAGCAAGTCGTACACGCTGACCTGCGCGTGGGGCAACGGCACTGCCACCATCAACTGGGCCGCGCCGACGCAGAACACCAACGGCACCCGGCTCACCGATCTCAAGGGATTCAAGATCGTCTACGGCAAGAGCGCCACCAGCCTCACGTATTCGCAGTCGGTGAACAGTGCGACGGCTACCAACGCCACGGTCGCTGCGCTCGGCTCGGGCACCTGGTACTTCGCGGTGCGGGCGGTGAACAATGCCGGCGCCGAGTCGGACAACAGCGCCGTCGTGTCGCGCACCATCAACGCGGCCACCGCGGCGAAGACGGTGAACATCACGATCAACTCGACGGGCACCACCGATGTCTGGGTGACGACCTCGACCGCCGTCTACGACGTGCTGATGCAGAACGGCGTACGTGTGCTCGGTCGCCAGGTCGGCACGGTGCCGTTGAACACCCGTTGCCAGACGTACTACAAGGTGGGAACCAACTACTACAAGATCAACGAGACCAAGATCAAGGTCACCACCAAGCCACGGTCGGCCCAGATGGTCGCGCGCTGCGCGAAGCAGAGCTGATCTGCAGCTCCTGCGCCCAAGGACAACCGGCCCCCGAGGCCGGTTGTCTTTTTGGCTGACAGCATTCCGGCCGCCCGCACGCCACAGTGGCGAGGCCATGGCGACCGCACGAGCACGCCGGCGCGAGGTGTCGCTGGCGCCGACGGAAACATTCCTGCCGCAGCGACTGACGCTGCCGGCGCTGCGCGAAGCCGCCGCGCATTGCCGCGGATGCCCGCTGTACCTGCATGCCACGCAGACGGTGTTCGGCGACGGCGCCGCGCATGCCTCGATCATGCTGGTGGGTGAGCAGCCCGGTGATCGTGAAGACCTCTCGGGCAAACCCTTCGTGGGTCCCGCGGGCCAGTTGCTCGACGAAGCTCTGGAGGAAGCGGGCATCGAACGCCGCGAGGTCTACGTCACCAACGCGGTCAAACACTTCAATTTCGAGCCACGCGGAAAATTCCGGCTGCACAAGCGTCCGCCGGTGACTGCGATCAAGGCGTGCATGCCATGGCTCAAGGCGGAGCTCGCGGTGGTGAAGCCAGCGGTCGTGGTGCTGCTGGGTGCGACGGCCGCGCAGGCCGTGTTCGGCGCAAAATTCCGCATCACGCGCGATCGCGGCAAGCTGCTCTCGCACGAGCTCGCCGCCAGGATCATAGCGACGCTGCATCCCTCCGCGATCCTGCGTGCGCCGGACCCGGCGGCGCGTGCCGCCGGGCGCGGGACACTGGTGGCCGATCTCGAGCTGGCGGCACGCCATGGTGATGTCACCACCTGACGACAGCGGCGAGCGCCTACAATTTTGCGCATCGCGTTAAGGCCGCATTCCTCGCACTGTTAAGTTCGCTCCGGCATAGCTATGTGCCGGCACGGCGGTAGTCGCATCAAGGAGCGGTGCGGCTGCCGCCCTCTGTCGAGGGTGTGATCCAGGTAGCAGCCCGTCGTGAATCGGGGGCGGAGCATGCGTCGCATGGAACTGCGCCGCTCCCCCGGCTTCTGGACCCTGGCCCTCGGTATCACCGGGGGCGCCGCCGGATTCTTCGGCCCGATGATCCTCAACCCCGAAGCCAGCCAGGCGCCCATGCTCGGTCTCATGATCACCGGGCCCGGGGGTGCGCTCGCGGGCCGGTTGCTCGGCCACGTGTTCCGCTTCCTGCCGTTCAGCGATTCGGTGCGTGGCCAGGCGCTGCTGCTGTCCTGCACCTTGTTAGGACTGGGCACATTGTGGTTCGCATTGCCCGAGGCGGCGCGCCTCGATTTCCTCGACGTGGCGCAGAACCGCTAGACGCGTAAGATTGCCCCAATTCCATTCGGGGCCACCATGAACCACAAACTCCTCGCCGCGTTCGCGGCGCTGTGCATTTCCGCCGCGTCCGGCGCCGCCGACCAGCCGGGCACGCGCCCGTCGGACCGCAAGGCGCGCGAGATCTTCGAGAAAGTCATCAGCATTCCCACCGAGCTCGGGCGCGGCAAGGTGCCGGAGATGGCCGAATACCTTGCCGGTGAGTTCCGTGCGGCGGGATTCCCGGCCGACGACATCAAGGTGATCCCGTACAAGTTCGCCAACGACCCGACCGCCGTGCTCGTGGTGCGTTATCGCGGCGACGGCAGGAGCTCGAAGAAGCCCATCGTCGTCATGGCGCACATGGACGTGGTCACCGCGCGCCGCGAGGAGTGGGAGCGGGATCCGTACCAGCTCATCGAGGAGAACGGCTTCTTCTACGGGCGCGGCACTGCCGACATCAAGTCCGGTGTCACGGGGCTCGCGGCGACCTTCATCCGACTTCGGCAGGAGGGCTTCAAGCCCAGTCGCGATCTCATGATTTATTTTTCGGGTGACGAGGAGACCGCGCAGGAGACCACGGTGGTCACGGTGCGCGACCATCGCGATCTCATCGATGCCGAATACGCGCTCAACTCCGACGCGGGTGGCGGCGTGCTCGACGACGACACCGGCAAGCCGCTGTTCTTCAGCCTGCAGGCCGCCGAGAAGACCTACGCCGACTTCACGCTGACCGCGCACAATCCCGGCGGTCACAGCTCGCAACCGCGTCCCGACAACGCGATCTATGACCTCGCGACCGCGCTCGGCAAGGTGCAGGGCTACGCATTTCCGGTGATGAGCAACGACATCACGATCGCGAGCTTCCGCGCGGCAGGCAAGAGCACGCCGGGCGAGCTCGGCGCCGCGATGTCGAAGTTCGCCGCCGACCCGAACGATGCCGAAGCCGCGGCCGTGATCTCGAAGAATCCCGCGATGGTCGGGCAGGTCCGCACCACCTGCGTGGCCACGCTCCTGAACGGCGGCCATGCCACCAACGCGTTGCCGCAAACGGCAAGCGCCAACGTGAATTGCCGCATCTTCCCCGGCGTGAAGGTGGCCGACGTGCAGGCGAAGCTGCAGGAGCTGGTGGGCAGCGGCATCGAGGTCAAGGAGCTGGGCAAGGCCATGTCGAGCGACGCCTCGCCATTGCGCAAGGACGTGGTGGCTGCCGTGACCCGCGTCGTGCAGAAGCTGCATCCCGGTGTACCCGTGGTGCCCGACCAGGCTTCGGGTGCCACCGACGGATTGGTGTTCCGTGCCGCGGGCATCCCGACCTATGGCGTGGGCGGCATCTTCATGCGGCCCAAGGACGACTTCTCGCATGGACTCAATGAGCGCATCCCCGTGGATGGGTTCTACTCGAGCCTCGATCACTGGTACCTGCTGCTGAAGGATCTCGCGGGGCGTAGATAGACCATGTCCGCTCCCGCCGCACCGCTCGGCACGCTCGAGGTGGCGCTGGCGCATGCGCAGCGGCTGCTCGCGCGCGATCCGGCGGCCGCGGCCGAGCAGGCCGCGGAGATCCTGAACGTGCATCCGGATCTGCCCGAAGCGCTGGCGCTTTCGGGGCTCGCGCTCGGGCACCTGGGCCAGGGCGACGACGCGATCCTGGCGCTGCGCCGCGCGGTACGCTTCAAGCCCGAGTTGCCCGACGCCTGGCGTGCGCTCGGCGATCATTACACCGCACTCGAGATGCGTGAGGCGGCCGATGAAGCCTTCGCGCAGCACCTGCGCTACTCGACGCACGATCCGAAGCTCATGGGCGCGGCGCTGGCGCTCGCCGAGAATCGCATTCCCGACGCCGAGCTCCAGCTGCGCGAGCACCTCAAGCGCCATCCCACCGACGTGCTCGCCATCCGCATGCTCGCCGAGGTCGCGGCGCGCATCGGGCGCACGCACGATGCCGAGAACCTGCTGAAACGCTGCGTGGAACTGGCGCCGGGTTTTCGCATCGCGCGCCAGAACTACGCCATGGTGCTGCACCGGCAAAACAAGTGGAGCGAAGCGCTGCAGGAAGTCGATCACCTGATGGTGGACGAGCCCGCGAACCCGGGGCTGCGCAACCTCAAGGCCGCGGTGCTCAACCGCATCGGCGAATACCAGGCCTCCATCGACCTGTATCGCGCCGTGCTGCGGGATTATCCGGGCCAGCCCAAGGTGTGGATGAGCCTCGGGCACGCGTTGAAAACGGCCAACCAGAATGCCGAGTGCATCGAGGCTTACCGCCGCTGCATCGCGCTCGCGCCGCAGTTCGGCGAGGCCTGGTGGAGCCTCGCGAACCTCAAGACGTTTCGCTTCACGTCCGAAGACGTCGCCACGATGCGCGCGCAACTCGAACGTGACGATCTCACCAACGACGACCGACTCCATTTCCATTTCTCGCTCGGCAAGGCGCTCGAGGATGCGGGCGAGTACGCGGGCTCGTTCGATCACTACGCCTGCGGCAATGCGCTGCGTCGCAAGCTGATCCGCTACGACGCCGACGAGAATGCGGCGCACGTCGAGCGCTCGAAGCGGCTGTTCTCGACGGAATTCTTCGCCGAGCGCGCGGGGTGGGGCAGCCCCGCGCCCGATCCCATCTTCATCGTGGGTCTGCCGCGCGCGGGCTCGACACTGATCGAGCAGATCCTCTCGAGCCATTCGCAGGTCGAAGGCACGCAGGAGCTGCCGGATATTTCCATGATCGCGCGCATGATCGCCAACCGCACTTCGCGCAGCGAGGGCACGGCCTATCCACGTGCGCTCGGGAAATTCTCCGCCGAGGAGCTGGGGGCGCTCGGCGAGCGCTTCCTCGAACGCACGCGCATCCAGCGCAAGACCTCGCGGCCGCTGTTCATCGACAAGATGCCCAACAACTGGGCGCATGTCGGCCTGATCCACCTGATCCTGCCGAACGCGAAGATCATCGACGCGCGGCGCCATCCGCTCGGCTGCTGCTTCTCGTGCTTCAAGCAGCATTTCGCGCGCGGGCAGGCGTTCACCTACGACCTCGAGGAGTTAGGGCGCTACTACCGCGACTATGTCGAGCTCATGGCACACTTCGATGCCGTGCTACCCGGGCGCGTGCACCGGGTGTTCTACGAAAACATGGTCGACGACACCGAGGGCGAGGTGCGCCGGTTGCTAGGCTACTGCGGGCTGCCGTTCGAAGAGAGCGTGTTGAAATTCCATGAGAATCAGCGCGCCGTGCGTACCGCCAGTTCCGAACAGGTGCGTCGCCCGATCTTCCGCGAAGGTCTCGACCAATGGCGCAATTTCGATCCGTGGCTCGATCCGCTCCGTTCATCGCTCGGCGATGTGCTGGAAAGGTACCCGGCAATTCCGGAGTTTTGATTCTGTAGCGGCTGTCATACACTTCAGGCCTAACGGCCACGACGGAAACGCCGTCGAAACGACGGCGTCCGAAAAATTTTGGGGAGCATCATGAGCTACAACCGAAATCTCGCCGATGCCATCCGACGCACCTTGCCCTGCGCGGGCGTGATGCTCGCCGGCGCCGGCGTCGCCCAGGCACAACAAACAGAAGAGGCGGGACTCGAAACCGTCGTCGTCTCCGCGCAGAAGCGCGACGAAAGTTTGCAGGACGTCCCTCTCTCCATCCAGGCGATCGGCCAGGAGCAGCTGACCGAGCTCAAGGTCGACGACTTCGGCGACTACGTGAAATTCCTGCCGAACGTCTCCTATCAGAGTTTCGGCCCCGGCTTCTCGCGCCCGTACATGCGCGGCGTCGCGAGCGGCGAGAACGCCAACCACTCGGGTCCTCTGCCCTCGGTGGGCGTGTACCTCGACGAGCAGCCCATCACGACCATCCAGGGTCCGCTCGACGTGCAGATCTACGACGTCGCGCGCGTCGAGGTGCTCGCGGGTCCGCAGGGCACGCTGTACGGCGCGAGCTCACAGGCCGGCACGATCCGCATCATCACCAACAAGCCGCAGGTGGGGGAGTTCGACGCGGGCTACGAGCTGACCGGCAGCACGCTCGAAGGGGACCTGGGCTATGTCGGCCAGGGTTTCGTGAACGTGCCGATCGGCGACAAGGCCGCGATCCGTCTCGTCGGTTGGACCAAGCACGAGCCCGGTTACATCGACAACGTGCGCTCGACGCGCGTCTTTCCCGTGTCCGGCATCGCGCTCGACAACAGTGCGCGCGTCGAAGACAACTACAACGATTACACCAAGACGGGCGCACGTCTCGCGCTCGGCATCAACCTCAACGAGTCGTGGACGCTCACGCCCACGATCATGGCGCAGAAGACCAGCTCGCACGGGTCCAACGGCTTCGATCCGCTCGAAGGCGACCTCAAGGTCGCGCATGCCTTGCCCGAGGGCATCGAGGACAAGTGGGTGCAGGCCGCACTCACCTTGCAGGGCAAGCTCGGCAGCTGGGACGTGACCTATGCCGGTTCGTGGCTCAAGCGCGACGATGACACCAAGAGCGACTACGCCGACTACGCGTTCTTCTACGACGTGTGCTGCGGCTACGGCGCGTACGCATACGACAACGACGGCAACCTCATCGATCCCTCGCAGTTCATCAAGGGCACCGATCGGTACAAGAAGCAGAGCCACGAGCTGCGCTTCAGCTCGCCGGCCGAGAATCGCTGGCGCCTGACTGCCGGCGTGTTCACGCAGCGGCAGAGCCACGGCATTCGTCAGCAGTACCAGGTGGCCAACTGGTTCGATGATTTCGAGGTGCCTGGCAATCCCGACACCATCTGGCTCACCGACCAGGAACGCGAGGATGACGACGACGCCATTTTCGGCGAGCTCACGTTCGACATCACCGACAGACTGTCGATCACGGGCGGCGTGCGGTTCTTCGAAACCGAAAACTCGCTCAAGGGTTTCTTCGGCTACAGCGCCGTGTTCAGCAGCATGACGGGCGAGTCGCAGTGCTTCGATCCGACACCGTTCCGCACCGCGCCCTGCATCAACCTCGACAAGACGGTCAAGGAAGACGGCAATACGAAGCGTCTCAACATGACCTTCCATGCGACCGACGACATCATGCTGTATGCCACGTGGTCGGAAGGGTTCCGTCCCGGCGGCATCAATCGCAAGGGCACGCTGCCGCCATACACCTCGGACTTCCTGACCAACTACGAAGTCGGCTTCAAGACGACCTGGGCCGACAACCGCCTGCGCTTCAACGGTGCGTTCTTCGTGGATGACTGGGATGACTTCCAGTATTCGTACCTCGGCGCGAACGGTCTCACCGAGATCCGCAACGCCGGCCAGGCGCGCATCAAGGGATTCGAAGCCGACATCGTCTGGGTGCCGGCCGACGGGCTCACGCTGTCGTCGGCGCTGTCGTTCCTCGACGCGAAGACCACCAAGGACTACTGCGGCTCGCTCTATGGCGGCGACAACGTCGATGGCTCACCACCCTACGTGCAGCCGGGCGATCCATTGTTCGGCCAGCCGGTCACCAACTGCTCGGATCCGCTCGCGCCCAACGGCACCATCGTGCAGGCCCCGGAGGGCCAGGAGCTGCCGGTACAGCCCGAGTTCAAGGGCAACCTCGTCGCGCGCTACGAATTCCCGGTGGGTGACAAGAAGATGCACCTGCAGGGCGCGCTGGTGTACCAGGGCAGTGCGTGGTCCGATCTGCGCACGGCCGAGCGCGAACTGCTGGGCCGCCAACCGTCGTACAGCATCTTCGACTTCGCCGCGGGCTATTCGGACGAGAGCTGGGGACTCGAGCTCTTCGTGAAGAACGCCTTCGACGAACGTGCCGAAATCGCGCGTTACGCCGAGTGCTCGACCTTCCAGCCGCCGGGAGAAGACATTCCCGTGGCCTCGGTGCCGCTGTGCGGATTGCAGCCGTACACGGTGACCAACACGCCGCGCACCATCGGGCTGACGTTCACCAAGCACTTCTGATGCCGGCCGCATGAACGCCCCCGCGCAAGGACGCCCGCCGTTCCCGCCGTTCACGCGGGAGACGGCGGCGCAGAAGGCGCGGGCGGCCGAGGATGCATGGAACTCGCGCGATCCCGAGCGCGTCTCGCTGGCGTACACGGTAGATAGTGCGTGGCGCAACCGCGCGGAGTTCTTCTCCGGGCGCCCGGCCATCGTCGAATTCCTGAAGCGCAAGTGGGCCAGGGAGCTCGACTACCGGCTCATCAAGGAAGTCTGGGCCTGCGAGGGCAACCGCATCGCCGTGCGCTTCGCCTACGAATGGCACGACGACTCGGGTCACTGGTTCCGTTCCTACGGCAACGAGAACTGGGAGTTCGACGAGCTCGGGCTCATGCGGCGGCGGCATGCCAGCATCAATGACGTGGTCATCGGCGAGGCCGAGCGGAAGTTCCGCTGGCCGCTGGGGCGCCGGCCGGACGATCACCCGGGGCTCAGCGATCTCGGCCTGTAGACCTGTCGAATCGGGTGGAGGCCGTTCGGCTACTCAGCAGGCAAACGCAATTCAAAGGAGATCGTCATGCCCGGCACCGTGAAACTGCACCGCGTCCTGAAAGCGCCCCCCGCGCGCGTCTACAAGGCCTTTACCGATGCCGACGGCCTGGCCAAGTGGCTGCCGCCGGATGGCTTCACCTGCAAGGTGCATCACCTCGATGCGCGCGTGGGTGGCGGCTTCAAGATGACCTTCAACAACTTCTCGGCCGGTGGCGGACATTCCTTCGGCGGCGAGTACCTCGAGCTCGTACCCGACGAGAAGCTGCGCTATTCGGACAAGTTCGACGACCCGAACCTCAAGGGCGAGATCATGGTCGAGGTGCTGCTCAGGAAAGTCATGTGCGGCACGGAGATCAGCATCACGCAGTCGGGCATTCCCGACGCGATCCCGGTGGAGATGTGCTACCTCGGCTGGCAGGACTCGCTGCGCCAGCTGGCGGCGCTGGTCGAGCCGGACATCCCTGCCGGGGCGTAGTTAGAGGGTGGCCGACAACACGTCGGCCACCACTTCGCTGCTGCTCACCCGGCCGCGCTGCTTGACGATGTCGAGCGCGGCGATGCGATAGGCCTCGGCCATCGTCGGGAAGTTGAAGACATTGTCCACGTAGGCATCGACGTCGAGCTCGGCCGCGAGGCCGAGCTGTCCGATGTGCACGAGCTCGGTGGCGCCGTCACCCGCGATCTGGACGCCGACCACGCGCCGCCCGCCCGGATCGGCGATGAGCTTGAGCAGGCCGCGCTGGCAGCCGTTGATCTGGCCACGCGCGATTTCCTCGAAGCGTGCGCGGCCGACGAGCGCGGCACCGAAATGGCGGCGCGCGCCGTGTTCGTCGAGGCCGACGGTGGCGATCTCGGGCAGCGTGTACACGCCCGAGGGCAGGCGCGAGACCGGATCCGAAGGCACCAGCAGCCCGAGCGCATGGCAGGCCGCACGGCGGCCCTGTTCCATGGACACGGAGGCGAGCGCGGGCGGACCGATGACGTCACCGGCCGCATAGATGCCCGGTACCGTGGTCTCGAGGTTCTCGTTGACGCGCACGTGACCGCGCTCGGTGAGCTGCACGCCGATGGCGCCGAGGTTCAGCCCATCGACATTGGCCAGGCGTCCGAGCGCCACCAGCACCTTGTCCGTCTCGATGACGCGGCCGTCCTTGAACTCGACGCGCACCTGCGAGACGCCGTCGAAACGCGCTGATGCCGCTTCGGCGCGCGGGATGTACTCGCCGCCGTTGCGACGCAGCTCCTCGAGGTAGAAAGCGGTGAGCTCGGGATCGAGGAAGGCGAGCGGCTGGTCGAGCTGGTCGGCCTGCGTGACCTTGCAGCCGAGCGCCGCGAACATGGCGGCATATTCGCTGGCGATGACACCACCGCCGATCACCAGCAGGCTGCGCGGCAGGTAGGCGAGCGACAGGATCGAATCGCTGTCGAGCACGTGCTCGTGGTCGACGGCGAGATGGGCCGGCGGCCGCGGCCGTGAACCGGAGGCGATGATGACGATCGGCGCGGTCAACGCCAGCGAGGTGCCGTCGATGCGTCGGATGCGCAGCTCCTTCGCGCTCTCGAAGGTCGCGCGCCCCCGCACCAGCGCAATGTGATTGCGCTCGAGCTGTGCCGCCATGTAGGCGTCATGCGCGGCGATGGTCTCGCCCACGCCGTCGAGCAGCGACTGGATGGGCTCGTCCATGAGATCGACGCGACGAATGCGCTGGCGCAGCGCGTGTTCGCGCAGCGATTTGCTCGGGATCGTGCCGGTGTGCACGCAGGAGCCGCCCACCTGGCGATCGCGCTCGATCACGGCCACGCGTTTGCCGGCCTTGGCGGCCTGGATCGCGGCCTTCTGGCCCGCGGGACCCGAGCCGATGACCAGCACATCGAAGTCGCTCACGTGTAACTCTCGGCCGTGGCGTAGATGGCGGCGCGCTGCGCCATGATGCTGAACAGCTCGTCGGGGTAGATGGACAACTCGTCCATCCAGGCCGAGACCGGGCCCAGCATCGAATCGGGCAGCTCACCACCCGCGCCGGGATTGCGCAGCTCGTCGGAGATCTGCCGCGCGAGCGCGACCTCCATGACCTCGGTGCGCGAGACATCGGCGGCGCGCGGATCGCGCCAGAAGGTGATGGCCGCGGACACCGTCGGCGGCAGGTTCCAGGCGATGGCGAGATGCGTGCCGACGCGCGACTCGTGGCGTGCCGCGAGCTGCAGCACCTGGGCCGGCTGCGGCGAGATGCCGTGTTTGACCACGGCCGAACCCACGCGGCTCAGGATCACGGCCATGCCGATCCGGTGCAGCAGTCCGCACAGGTAGGCGGACTCGACGTTGCGACGCTTGAGCCGCGCGATCTCCTGCGCGAACAGCCCGGTGATCACCGATTCGCGCCACAGCTCGTTCATCGACTGGTTGAAGTAGGCGGAGTTGAACACCTGGCCCTGCACCGCGACCGCGAACGCGATGTTGCGGATCTCGCGGATGCCCAGCCACGCGATGGCCTGCGGCAGCGTGACCACGGGCGTCCGCCGCGCGTAGAGCGCGGAGTTGGCGACGCGCATGACCTGGCCGGCGAGCGCCACGTCGCGCTGGATGAGCTGCGCGAGCTCGGCGGCGCTGGTGTCGCCGGCTTCGCCGGTGACCGCGTCGCCACGCGTGAGGCGCATGACCTCGGAGGCGATCTGCGGCGGCGGCGGCAGATCCAGCGTGCCTTCGGCGATGGCCGCGTTGAGGATGCGTTCGACTTGTTCGTTGGCGGGCTGGAGTGCGGCGTTCATGCGGGCGAGCAACTGGAATGACCCGCCCCGTTAACGGCCAGAAACCGGCGCACTTGACCGGTGGCGGCACGGACCTGCCGCCATCAGAACTGACTTCACAGAATCAAGTGCTTGCCGTGTTCATGTCGGTGCGCCGCTCATGTACACCAGCTCCCACGTGTGGCCGTCCAGGTCTTCGTAGCCATGCGAGTACATGAAGCCGTGGTCCTGCGCCTGGCGCGGGATGCTGGCACCGGCGGTGCGCGCCTTCGCGACCAGCTGGTCGACTTCCTCGCGACTCGCGCAGGACACGCAGGTCAACACCTCGGTGGACGCGCTGGTGTCGGTGATGGCCTTGTTCGTGAAACCGCCGAAGAACTTCTCGACCAGCAGCATCACGAACAAGTTGTCGCCAATGATCATGCAGGTGGCGTTCTCGTCGGTGAACTGCGGATTGAAGCTGTAACCGAGCTTCGTGAAGAACGCGACCGAGCGCTTGAGGTCCTTGACGGGCAGGTTGACGAAGATCTGCGCGTGTTTCATGGCGGCTGGTCAGGGCGCAGCGGCGGCGGCGTACTTCTCGACTTCCACCGGGTCGACGGCGAGCTCGCGCGTCGGGCGCACCTCGATGCTGCCGTACTTCGCGGGCGGGATCTTCGAGGCGATCTGGATGGCCTCGTTGAGATCGCGCGCCTCGATCAGGTAGAAGCCCGCGAGCGCTTCCTTGGTCTCGGCGAACGGACCGTCGGTGATGGTGGTTTGCCCGTTGCGCACGCGCACGGTGGTGGCCGTGTGCACCGGGTGCAGCGGCTTGCCGTCGATGAGCTTGCCATTGTCCTGCAGCTGCCCCGCATAAGCGGCACAGGCCGAGTCGGAACAGGCATTCCATTTCTCGGCGGACAGGTAAACCAGGCAGAGGTATTTCATGGGCGTTTCCTTCGGAGAGCTCTCTCTGATGACTGGTCGAACGGCGACCGCCCGATTCGACAAGAGTGCGCAAAGATTTTCTGTCGGCGCAAGTCTTTGAATGGGAAGCGCTCAGGTCGCAGGCAGCGCGGCCAACCGCTTCTCGAGGAAGCGTCGGGCCGGGCCCTGTGCCGTGAGCTCGATCGCGCGGGTGTAGGCCTTGCGCGCCTCGGCGTGGCGACCCAGGCGCCGGCAGAAGTCGGCCCGCGCGGCATGCGCGAGCTGGTACTTGTCGAGCTCGCCGTCGGCCAACAGCGCGTCCAGGGTTTCGAGCCCGATTTCCGGACCATCTCGCATGGCCACGGCGACGGCGCGATTCAGCTCGACGATGGGCGAGGGCGTGAAGCGCAGCAACAGGTCGTACAGGCCAACGATCTCGCGCCAGTCCGTGTCCCCGGGCGTCGGCGCCTCGGCGTGCACGGCGGCGATGGCGGCCTGGATGGAGTACGCGCCGGTGCGCGGCGAGGAAAGCGCTTCTCGCACCAGGGCCGAGCCTTCCTCGATGAAGGCACGGTTCCAGCGGGAGCGGTCCTGTTCGTCGAGCAGGATGAGCTCGCCGGCCGCGTCGGCGCGCGCTTCGCGGCGCGACTCGTGCAGCAGCATCAGCGCCAACAGGCCGCGCACCTCGGGTTCGGGCAGCAGCTCGAGCACCAGTCGGCACAGGCGGATGGCTTCGCCGGAGAGATCGGCGCGCGTCGCCGATTCGCCGCTGCTCGCCAGGTAGCCTTCGTTGAAGACCAGGTAGATCACGCGCAGCACGCTGTCGAGGCGCGCGGGCAGGTCTTCCTTGGCCGGAACTTCGTACGGAATGTTGGCGTCGCGGATCTTGTTCTTGGCGCGCACGATGCGCTGCGCGAGCGTGGGTGCGGGCGTCAGGAACGCGGCGGCGATCTCCTCGGTGGTGAGACCGCAGACTTCGCGCAAGGTGAGTGCCACCTGCGCGTCCGAGGCCAGCGCCGGGTGGCAGCAGGTGAACACCAGCCGCAGCCGGTCGTCTTCGAGCAGCTCCTGCTCGTCGGGCGCAGTAGTTTGGTCGGCGAGTGACTCGCTGACGTCGGGACGGTCTTCGAGGTGGTCGAAACGCGAATCGCGACGCTGCCTGTCGATGGACTTGAAGCGGCCGGCGGAGACGAGCCAGGCCGTGGGGTTCTGCGGCATGCCTTCCGAGGGCCATTTCTCGATGGCAGCGCGGAACGCGTCGCTCAGCGCTTCCTCGGCGCGCTCGAAGTCGCCCAGCAGACGGATCAGCGTCGCCAGGACGCGGCGGGAGTCCTTGCGGTACAGCGCGTCGATCTCCGCGCGCACGCGCGCGATGTCTGGGGCCGGCATGCCCGAATAATGGGGTCAGACCCCAATTGCTAGCAAATGGGGTCTGACCCCATTAAAACAGGCCGACGATTCTGCCGGTCTCGTCCACGTCGATGCTGTTCGCGGCGGGCACTTTCGGCAGGCCTGGCATGGTCATGATGTCGCCGCAGATCATCACGATGAACTCCGCGCCCGCCGCGAGGCGCACTTCGCGGATGTTGACCACGTGGCCGGAGGGGGCGCCCCGTAGTTTGGGATCGGTCGAGAACGAGTACTGGGTCTTGGCCACGCACACGGGGTAGTGGCCGTAGCCCGCCTCCTGGAGCGCCTTGATCTGCCCGCGGATCTTGCTGTCGGCCACGATGTCGAGCGCGCCGTAGATCTGCGTGGCGATGGTCTTCATCTTGTCCCAGAGCGTCTGTTCGGATTCGTATACGTAGCGGAAGTTGTTGGGCAGCTCGCAGAGACGCACGACTTCCTTCGCGACTTCCACCGCGCCCTTGCCGCCCTCGGCGAAGTGTTTCGCGACGATGATCTTCACGTCGAGGTGCGACAGCCGCTCTTGCAGCACCTTCACCTCGGCCTCGGTGTCCTCGGCACGATGGTTGATCGCGACCACGCTCTCGAGGCCGTACTGGTTGCGCACGTTGTGGATGTGGCGCTCGAGGTTCACGAGGCCTTTCTCGAGAGCAGCCAGGTTCTCCTTGCCGACATCGGCCACGTCCACGCCGCCGTGGTATTTCAATGCACGGATGGTGGCCACGATGACCGCGCAGGACGGTGTGATCCCCGCCTTGCGACACTTGATGTCGACGAACTTCTCGGCGCCGAGATCCGCGCCGAAGCCGGCTTCGGTCACCACGTAATCGGCGAGCTTGAGCGCCGCCTGCGTGGCCATGACCGAATTGCAGCCATGCGCGATGTTGGCGAACGGCCCGCCATGGATGAACGCCGGATTGTTCTCGAGCGTCTGCACCAGGTTCGGCGCCAGCGCGTCGCGCAGCAGTGCGGTCATCGCCCCGTGCGCCTTGATGTCGCGCGCGAGGATGGGCTTCTGGTCGCGTGTGTATCCAATGACGATTTTGCCGAGGCGGTCCTTGAGGTCCGCGATGCTGGTCGCGAGGCAGAAGATCGCCATGACTTCGGACGCGACCACGATGTCGAAGCCGTCCTGCCTCGGGTAACCATTGGCGGTCCCCCCGAGCGCAATGGTGATCTCGCGCAGCGAGCGATCGTTGACGTCGACCACGCGCCGCCAGCTCACGCGCCGCACGTCGAAGCCGGCCTCGTTGCCCTGGTGGATGTGGTTGTCGATGAGCGCGGCCAGCAGGTTGTTAGCCAGCGCGATCGCGGCGAAATCCCCCGTGAAGTGCAGGTTGATGTCCTCCATGGGCACCACTTGCGCATAGCCGCCGCCCGCGGCGCCACCCTTCATGCCGAACACCGGCCCGAGCGCGGGCTCACGCAGGCAGATCAGCGCCTTCTTGCCGATGAGATTGAGCGCGTCGCCGAGCCCGACCGTGGTGGTGGTCTTGCCTTCGCCCGCGGGCGTCGGCGAGATCGCGGTGACCAGCACCAGCTTGCCGTTCTTGCGGCCATTCATCTTCGACAGGTAGTCGAGCGAGATCTTCGCCTTGTACTTGCCGTAAGAGGAGAGCGCGTCTTCGGGAATGCCGAGGCGTTCCTGCGCGACGTCGGTGATGCGCCGCATCTTCGCGGCCTGTGCGATGTCTATGTTGCTGAGTTTGCTGGTCATGGCGGCATCTTAACGAGCCGCACGTGGGGTTCGACCGCCGTTCAGCGCAATGCGGTGCGATTTCGAATCGCACGCGACTGCGCTGGTGGTTGAAAGGAGGGTAGGATCGGCCGCGTCGATACCAGCCATGGCGCGAGGGCGGACATGAGGCTTGCGTTTGTTGGATTGTGCGTGTTGCTCGGAATGCCGCAGCTCGGCGCGGCCAAGGGCGAAACCGCGCGCATCGAGATCGCGAAGGGCAAGCGCCCGTTCCTGACGCTGGCCGGCGAAGAGTCGGCCGGGAGTTTCACGATCTGGAGTGGTCCTGGCACATCGACCTCGACGCCGGACGAGCGCGACATCGCCGACTGGAACGCCGGTGCCGTCGAGCCGCCTCGCAACCTGCAGGTCTACAAGGTGCGCTTCTATTGCGCCGCGCTCGGCGACACGCCGCGCGAGACCGTGCCGAGCAGCCTGTGTTACGGCGTGCGCTACGGCATCGATCCCGACAGCGGGCAGGGCTACATCCAGGTTCCGCCGGAACGCGACCGTGACTTCCCCGACAACACGCGGACTATCTACCGCGGCGTCGAGGGCCGCTGGTTCCGCGCCTCGGCCGGCTGGGAAGAACGGGTGCGACCGCAACTGGACGCGGCGTTGACGCCGCCGGCGCGCACCCTCGAGACGCCGCCGTACATCTACACGCCGCCGCCGGCGTCGCACACCGCGGTGAGCGCGAAGCCGGCGATTCCGACGCGGCCGAAGTAGTTAGCAATTTCTGCATAACAATTTCTGCATAACTTTAAGTATATTTCTTTAATAAACACGCTCTCTTATATATAGGGCGCGCAGGGGTGGAAATGCGTACCAGGAATCTTGGGGTCATCCTGACCGCGAGCCTCGCGGGTTTGCTGTTCGGCTTCGACACGGTGGTGATCTCGGGTGTCACCCAGTCGCTCGCCCACGTGTTCCACATCGAGCCGGGCGGATTCTGGTACGGCTTCTCGGTGGCCAGCGCATTGTTGGGCACGTTCATCGGCGCCATGTTCGCCGGAGTGCCCGGCGACCGCCTGGGCTCGCGCGACAGCCTCAAGATCGTCGGCTTCATGTACGTCGCCTCGGCGCTGGGCTGCGCGTTGTGCTGGAACATCGAGTCCTTCTACGTGTGCCGCTTCATCGGCGGACTCGCGATCGGCGCGTCGTCGGTGCTCGCTCCCGTGTACATCTCGGAGCTCGCGCCGGCCGGGCGGCGCGGTACGCTCACCGGGCTGTTCCAGTTCAACATCGTGTTCGGCATCCTGGTCGCGTACGCGAGCAACCTGGTGGTCGATAGTTTGTCCTCGGGCGCGGACTGGTGGCGCGTGAAGCTCGGCATCGCCGCGGTGCCGGCCATCGTGTTCGCCATCCTGATGTACACGATTCCGCAAAGCCCGCGCTGGCTGGCGCTGCGCGGCCGGCTCGACGAGGCGCGCGACAGCCTGCGGCGTGTGGGCATTTCCGATACCGAGGGCATGCTGGCCGAGTTCGCGCGCGCCAACGAGCTCGCGAAGCGCAATGCCGGCGAGCGGCTGTTCGTGGCCGCGCATCGCAAGCCCATCGTGCTCGCGATCCTGCTCGCGATGTTCAACCAGCTCTCGGGCATCAACGCCATCCTGTACTACCTCAATGACATCTTCGCGGCCGCGGGTTTCCAGGGCACGGCGGGCTCGTGGCCGCCGGTCATCGTCGCCGCGGCGAACCTGCTGGCCACCATCGTCGCGCTCTCGGTGATCGATCGCTTCGGGCGCAGGAAGCTGCTGCTGGTGGGCGCGATCGGCACCGCGGCTGCGCTCGCCGCCGCCGCCGTCATCTTCAACACGGGGCAGGGCAAGGAGTACCTGCTGTACGTGCTCATCGTGTTCATCGCGTTCTTCGCGTTCTCGCAGGGCGCCGTGATCTGGGTGTACCTGGCGGAGATCTTCCCGACACCGGTGCGCGCGCGCGGCCAGGCGCTGGGCAGCGCCACGCACTGGGGCATGAACGCGCTGATCGCGCAGGTGTTCCCCATGGTCGCGGCGACCACGCAGGGTCTGCCCTTCGCGTTCTTCTCCGCCTGCATGCTCTTGCAGTTCTTCGTGGTGCTGGCGATATTCCCGGAGACCCGGCGTGTCGAGCTCGAATCGATGGACCGGGCCCTTCAAAAAGATGGAGCGCCTTCATGAGCCTGAATCGTCGTTCGTTGTTCGTCGGGGGAGCCGCGCTGGGTGTGGGACTGGGCGCGGGCAGCGCATTGCCGGCCCTGGCGCAGGTGCCTGCCGGTTGCGGTGAGCAGCCCAAGACCGCGCCGGCGCTGCAGCCGCCGCTGCTGTTGACCGACTGGGCCTGGCTCGGTCACTTCCGCGCCGACAACCAGAAGTTGTTAGCCAGCGGCCAGAAGGTGGACGCGGTGTTCATGGGGGATTCCATCACCGAGGGCTGGGCGCGCAACGATCCGGAGTTCTTCTCGAACGGCATCGTGGGACGCGGCATCAGCGCGCAGACCTCGCCGCAGATGCTGGTGCGTTTCTACCAGGACGTGATCTCGCTGCGGCCACGCGTGGTGCACATCATGGCCGGCACCAACGACATCGCCCACAACACCGGACCGATGACGGCGCAGGACACGCAGCACAACATCAAGGCGATGTGCGAGATCGCGTGGTCGCACAAGATCCGCATCGTGCTGGGCTCGGTGCCGCCCGCGTCGAAGTACTGGTGGCGGCCCGAGGTGAGCCCGAAGCCCGAGGCGTTGGCACTGAACGACTGGCTGCGCAGCTATGCGAAGACCATCAACGCGAAGTTCGCGGATTACGCGGCGCCGTTCGTCGATGCGAATGGCAACGTGAAGCCGGAACTCGCCAAGGACGAAGTGCATCCAAGCAAGGAAGGTTATGCGTTGATGCGGCCCATTGCGGAGGCCGCGCTGAAGTAGCAAGGGTTTCGTAGGAGACATCCGATGGCGACAGGTTGGGCCAAGGAAGGCGCGGAGCAGGACCAGATCGATGCGACGGTGAAGGACGCGATCAATCGCGCCAAGAGCCAGTTGCCCGTGGGGCCTTCACTCGAGTCGTGTGCCGAGTGCGGCGCGAAGATCCCGGAGGCGCGGCGCGAGGCCATGCCGGGGGTACGCCTGTGTCTCGCGTGCCAGGAAGCCCGCGACAAGAAGGCCGTGCACAACGCGGGCTACAACCGTCGCGGTAGCAAGGACAGCCAGCTGCGGTAATGGGGGCAGCCCCCGTTTCCTAGCAAAAGGGGTCAGCCATAAAAAAGGGCGCTCTTTCGAGCGCCCTGTTTGTATCACTTCGATTCGGGCAGGACTGACCCCTTTTGCTAGGAAAAGGGGGCTGCCCCCTAATTACACGAGTGGACCTTGTCGGCCACGGTGCCGAGCTTGACCTGCGAGAACGCGAGATCGAGCTTGCCTTCGGTCTCGAGCACCAGCGCTTCGTTGACCTTGCTGACGTCGGCGCCATTCTTGGCGAAGCACTTGAGCGGGATGCCGACGGTCTGGAACTTGCCCGACGGCACGGAGCCCAGCGTGTCCGCGATGGGCACCGAGCCCGCGCAACCCGCGCCGCAGGCGACGCCGAGCTTGAGGTCCTTGGGCACATCGCCTTCGCGCTTCACGCGCACCAGCAACATCACATCGCCATTGGCTTCGCGCGAGAGATCCACCGCGCCTTCGCTGGTGATCTGCACCGTGCCCTTGCCGTCGCCGGCGAACACGAAGCGACGCGCGCCTTCCTGCACCTGGTCGTCGACGGCGGTCACCTTGACGCGGCCACCCACGGACTCGGCGGGCACCGTGGTGATGCGCGTGGAGTCGCTGCCGTTCGAAACGCGCAGCGACCACGGCGCCACGGCCGTGCCCTTGTCGAAGAACGAGCCGGTCGACATGAGCTCGGCCGGAATGCCCGGGTCTTCGGACAGCGCGGCCAGTTCCTGCGGAGCCGCGTAAGTGAGGCCGAAGCCCAGCGGGAACAGCGGGTCGTAGTTCTCCTGGCCGACGTTCAGCGGCTCACCCTTGGCATCACGCGGCCACGAGTACGAGAGCTTGCCCGAGAAGTCGTGGTTCACCGCGCCATCCGCCTTGCGGAACAGCACGTCGGAGATACCGCCACCTTCGGTACCCGGCAGCCACGCTGCCACATAGGCATTGGCGAGATTCAGCTCGCGGTTCTGCCACAGCGGCCGTCCCGACATCAGGATGGCCACCACCGGGATCTTCTCGTCCTGGAACTTCTTCATGATCTCCAGGTGCTGCGTCATCGAACCCGGCAGCGTGAGCACCTTGAGGTCGCCCTGGAATTCGGCATACGGGTTCTCGCCGAACACGACGATCGCCACGTCCGGCTTCTTCTTGTACGAGCCGTCGGTGGACAGCTCGGCCGAGCCGCCACCGGCCTTGACCGCTGCCTTCACGCCGCCCCACACCGAGGTGCCGCCCGGGAAGTCGGCGTTCGAAAGTCCGGTGCCCTGCCAGGTGATGGTCCAGCCGCCCGACTGCTTGCTGATGTTGTCGGCGCCGTCGCCGGTGACCAGCACGTGTTTGTTAGCCGCCAGCGGCAGCAGGCCGCCGTTGTTCTTGAGCAGCACCAGCGATTCACGCACGGCCTGGCGCGCGATGGCGCGCTGCTCGGGCGAGTTCAGCATCTTGAAGTCGCCGCCCAGCGGACGCTTGCTCGGCGGACCGGCCTCGAAGATGCCGGCACGGAACTTCACGCGCAGGATGCGCGTGACCGCGTCGTCGAGGCGCTCCATCGGGATGGTGCCGTCCTTCACCTGCTTGAGCGTGTTGTCGTACAGCCCGCGCCAGGAATCCGGCGCCATGTACATGTCCAGACCGGCGTTCAGCGCCTGCGGGCAGTTGTCGTTGGTGCAGCCCGGGACCTGGCCATGCGCATTCCAGTCGCCGACGGTGAAGCCGTCGAAGTTCATGCGCTTCTTGAGCACGTCGGTGATCAGGCCCTTGTTGCCGGTGTGCTTGACGCCATTCCAGCTCGAGAACGAGATCATGATGGTCTGCACGCCGGCCTCGATGGCCGGCACGTAGCCCGCGTTGTGGATATCGCGCAGCGCGGTCTCGGGAATCTTCGCATCACCCTGGTCGCGGCCGTTCTCGGTGCCGCCGTCCGCCAGGAAGTGCTTGGTCGAGGAGATCACGTAGTGGCCCTTGAGGAAGTCGGGCGAGGCCGGATCACCCTGCAGGCCCTTCACGAACACGCCGGCATACGAAGCGACGATGCCCGGGTCCTCGGAATAACCCTCGTAGGCGCGGCCCCAGCGATCGTCCTGAGGCACGGTGACCGTCGGCGCGAAGGTCCACTCGATGCCGGTGGTGCGCACCTGCTCGGCGGTGACGCGCGCGATCTCGCCTAACAACTTCGGATTGTGCGTGGCGCCCAGGCCCACGTTGTGGGGGAACAGCACGGCGCCCACGATGTTGCTGTGGCCGTGCATGGCGTCGATGCCCCAGATCATCGGGATACCCGCGCCGCCGTTGCTGGTGTCGATCGACGCCGCGTAGAACTCGTCGGCGAGCTTGAGCCAGTCCTTCGCAGGCGCGCGCTCGTTGCCGCCCGGAGCGGAGCCGCCACCGGCGAGGATCGAGCCGAGGTGGTACTTCTTCATGTCCTCGGGCGTCATGCTGGCGATGTCGCCCTGGATGACCTGGCCGACCTTCTCTTCGACCGTCATCTTCTTAAGTAACGTCGACACCTTCTCTTCGAGCGCCGCGTCCCTGGCAAAAGGCCACTTCGGCTGGGGCCAGATCTCGGGATGAACCGCCGCGGGATCTTCGGCCGCCGCTGCGGCTTTCGGCTCTTCCTTGGCGCCATCCTTGCATCCGAGCAGCAGGAATGGCACGAGCGCGAGGGCGGCAACGTGTTTGGACCGGACAAGAGACATGGAAGGGGACATCGAGGACTCCTGTTTTTGGGCGCGGACAGCCTATGCTGTCTGCCACTGAATTTCGAGGGTCGGGGCGACTCTTCGGTGGTTTCGTTGACAGGTTTCTGTTGGGACCGCCAGACTCGCCGCCGCATCTGGCAGGGGGTTGGGGAGTGATAGATACGGATCGGAGAATCAGGCGCATCGCGATCGTGGGCGGCGGTGTCGCCGGCTGGACCGCGGCGGCGACGCTGGCGCGCAAGCTCGGTGGCCAGTGTTCCATCCACGTGATCGACTCCGCCGAGGCCGCGAGTGCCGGCTTCGCCGAGGCCAGCCATCCCGCCGTGCTCGAGCTGCTGCGCCAGCTCGGCGTGGACCAGAACGATTTCGTCGACAAGACCCAGAGCACGTACAGCCTCGGCACCCGCCTGGTCGACTGGGCGACGCCGGGCCAGTCCAGCTGGCATCCTTTCGGCGCATTCGGCGCGCTGATCGAGCGGCGGCCGTTCTATCACTACTGGCACAAGGCGCGCGTGCTCGGGCTCAAGCCGCGCGTCGAGCTGTTCAGCCTCGAAACCTCGATGGCGCTCGCCAACCGCTTCATCTTCCCGACCAACACGCTGGGCGTGGCGCAGCACATGCGGTACGCGCTGCACCTGGACGGCGCACTGGCCGCGCGTTACCTGCGCGGCGTCGCGGAGCGCGCCGGCGTGATCCGCCTCGAGCGCAAGGTAGTTAGTGCGGCGCGCGGCGAGGGCGGCCTGGTCGAGGAGCTGAAGTTCGAGGACGGCGGCAGCCTGCGCGCCGACCTGTACATCGACGCGAGCGGCGCCCGCGCGCAGCTGGTCGGTGAAGTGCTCGGCACGCCGCTCGAGGACTGGAGCCGCTGGTTGCCCTGCGATCGCATGCTGTCCGCGCCAGTCGCGCTCGAGGACGCGCGTACGCCGGCCGTGCGGGTGACCGCGCGCCCCGCGGGCTGGTCGTGGCGCATGCCGCTGCAGGCCGTGGCCGGGGCCGGGCAGGTCTGGTCGAGTGCGCACCAGGACGAAGACGCCGCGCGCCAGGAACTGGTCGCCGCCGCGGGCACGCCGCTCGCCGAACCGCGCCTCACCTCGTTCGTGAATGGCCGCCGCCGCGTGTTCTGGGACCAGAACGTGATCGCGATCGGGCAGGCTGCCGGTTGCCTGGAACCGCTCGCCGCGGCCGACCTGCTGCTGCTGGGCGGCCAGCTCTTCAACCTGCTCGATCACTTCCCCGACAAGCAGTTTGACCCCGCCAATACGGCGAGCTACAACGCGGCCGTCGTGCACGATTTCGATCGCACGCGAGACTTCACCATCCTGCATTACGCCACCTCGCGCCGCGACGATTCGCCGTTCTGGCAGCAGAACGCGCAGCGCGAGCTGCCGGATTCGCTGCGCCAGCGGCTCGAGCAATACCGCGCGAGCGGTCGCATCGTGCAGCAGCGTGCCGAGCCCTTCAGCGACCTCGACTGGTTCTTCGTGCTCGAAGGCGCGGGCGTGGTGCCGCGTGATTACGATCCGCTGGTGGACACGGTCGATTTCGAGCAGGTCAAGCGCCTCATGCTCGCGATCAGCCAGAAGGTGTCCGCCGATGTCGCCGCGGCCCCGACGCACGACAGTTTCTTCGCCGCTGCGAACGCCCGGCTCGCCGGGGCGCGCAAGGCGGCGGCCGCCGCGGTATCGGGCTGAACCGGGTTCACGTGTCCCCCGCTTCCAAACTACTGGCCGGTGTCGAATTGGGCGGCACCAAGTGCGTGTGCATCCTGGGCACGGGCCCCGACGACGTGCGCGCGCAGGAGCGCCTGCCCACGGGTGAGCGCGAGGAGACGTTGCGCCAGATCGAAGCGGTGCTCGAACGCTGGCGCGCGCAGTTCGGGCCAGTGCGTGCGCTCGGCATTGCCTCGTTCGGACCCGTCGATCTCAAGCCCGGATCACCCACCTACGGTTTCATCACCTCGACCAGCAAGCTCCACTGGCGCGATACCGACGTCGCGCCGCGGCTCGGTCGCAAGCTCGGCGTTCCCGTCGCCATCGACACCGACGTGAATGGCGCGGCGCTGGCCGAAGGCCGTTGGGGTGCCGCGCTGGGTCTCGAGGATTTCGCATACGTCACGGTCGGCACCGGCATCGGTGTCGGCAGCATCGTGCGCGGCCGACCGATCTTCGGCATGAACCATACCGAGCTCGGCCACATCCGCGTGGCGCGCATGAAGGGCGACACCTTTGCCGGCGTCTGCCCCTTCCACGGCGACTGCATCGAGGGTCTCGCCTCGGGGCCGGCCATCGAGGCGCGCGCGGGCAAGCCGGCCTCCCAACTACCGCCGGATCATCCCGCCTGGGGTTACGTGGCGCATGGCCTGGGCCAGCTCATGCACACCATGGTGCTGACCACGGCGCCGCAGCGGATCTTCCTCGGCGGCGGCGTGTTGAGTGCGCAGGCACACCTGTTCGGCCGCATCCGCGAGGAGCTGCGACGCAGCCTGAATGGCTACGTGGAGGCCACCGAGCTCGAGAGCGGTCTCGAACAGTACATCCTGCCGCCGGGCCTCGGCACCATGGCCGGTCCGCTCGGGGCACTGGCGCTCGCGGCGGACGCGGAAGTCTCGGTCGCCATACAACAAGCGCCGGTGGCCAGCGCCGCCACGCGATGAACGATCGCAGCGGAAGGCACATGCGTCTGTCCGGCACGAACCTCGAGCGTGCCGGCGATCACAACCAGCGCGTCACGCTGCATGCCATCCGCGTCAACGGACCGATCACGCGCGCCGAGCTCGCGATCATCACCGGCCTCACGGCGCCGGCGATCGCCAACATCACCAAGCGTCTGCTCACCGACAAGCTGATCCAGGAAGCGGGGCGGCGTCGCGGCGGCCGCGGCCAGCCCGCCACCAAGCTGGTCATCAATCCGGACTCGTGGTTCTCGATCGGCCTCAACGTCGATCGCGACCACATCACCATGGTGGTGCTGGATTTCGAGGGCCGCGTGCGTGCGCGTGCGTCGAGCGAGATGGCCTTCGCGCTGCCGCGCGACGTCGAGCAGTTCTTCCGCAAGAGCGTGGGCAAACTACTCGCGAAGGTCGGCATCGGGCGCGAGCGCCTGGCCGGCATCGGCGTGGCGCTGCCCGACGACATGCCGCGCGCCGCCACTCTGCCGCACCAGCCGGCCAACTACGGCGTCTGGGCTTCCACCGACGTGGCCTCGCTGCTGATCGGCACGCTGCACGTGCCGGTATACGTCGAGAACGACGCCGCCGCGGCCACCATGGGCGAGATGCAGTTCGGGCTCGGCAAGAAGCACCAGACCTTCTTCTACATCCTGATCACCGCGGCGCTGGGTGGCAGCCTGGTGATCGACGGCAATCATTTCCGCGGCGCCACCGGCCGCTCCGGCGAGCTCGGCCTGCTGCGCAGCCGCGACGCCACCGGCCACGAACGCCAGATCCAGAACATCGTGTCGTTGTCGGCGCTCTACAGCCGGCTCGGCGCGCAGGGCATCACTGTGTCCGAGCCGCACGACCTCACCACGCTGGACGCGAGCGGGCAGGCCATCATCGATGCGTGGGTGGAAGCGTCGGTCGATTCGCTGCTCGACACGCTGCTCGCCATCAACTGCCTCGTGAACCCGGAAGTCATCCTGATCGGCGGCCGGCTGCCGTCCGACATCGTCGACCGGCTGGCCACGCGGCTCAACCAGCGGCTGGAAGCGCATGCCGGCGTCGTGCCGGCGATCGCGCCGGTGTCGCGCGCGGCGCTATCGGACGATGCGCCCGCGGTGGGCGCGGCCATCCTGCCATTCAGCCACCGACTGCTTCCGACTCGTACCGCGCTCATGAAGGTCGCGGCGCGCTGACTGTTTTTCACCATCCCGGGGGATCGATGAACGCTGACAACAAGTACAAGGGCATGGGCGCGGGTTTCGCCACGGTTACCACGCTGTTCTTCATGTGGGGCTTCATAACGGTGTCGATCGACCCGTTGATCGCCGCGCTCAAGTCCATCTTCGAGCTCAACTATGCGGAGGCCATGCTGGCGCAGTTCGCGTTCTTCATGGCGTACTTCGTGGTCTCGCTGCCCGCGGCGGCGCTGATCGCGCGGCTCGGCAACAGCAAGTCCATCATCTTCGCGCTGGGCGTGATGGTGGCGGGCTGCCTCATCGTCCCCGCGGCCACGCACTTCGACACGTTCGCGCTGGTGCTGGTGGCGCTGTTCGTCATCGCGAGCGGCATCACCATTTTGCAGGTGGTGGCCAATCCGCTGGCCGCGGAACTCGGACCGCCGGAACGTTCGCACTTCCGTCTCACGTTCTCGCAGGCGTTCAATTCCTTCGGCACCTGGCTCGCGCCGCGGCTGGTGTCGGGCGTGATCCTGGCGGGCGGCATCTTCGCGGTGACCCACGGTGCGCAAGTCACGCCGGAGCTGCGCGCCGATTCCTTCCGCCGCATCGACTCGGTGTTCCTCGCCATCGCGGGTGCGCTGGTGCTGCTGGCCATCTTCATCTTCGTGTTCCGCCGCCTGCTCGACGTCGTCAAGCCGGTGGATGAGGGCCAGCGCCCGTCGGTGATGACGGCGCTCAAGTCGCGCTGGGGTCTCATCGGTGCGGTCGCGATCTTCCTGTACGTGGGCGCCGAGGTGTCCATCGGCAGCGCCATGACCAACTTCCTGCACGAGCCCGACATGCTGAATGTCTCGCTCGAGGAAGCCGGCAAACTGGTGAGCTACTACTGGGGCGGCGCGATGGTGGGCCGCTTCATCGGCAGCGGCCTGCTGACCTTCGTGCGCGCGCACCGGCTGCTGGCCGTGTTCGCGCTCGGCGCCTGCCTGCTGTGTCTCTCGGTGACGCAGCTGAGCGGATCGACGGCCGCCTATCTCGCGTTGTCCATCGGCCTGTTCAACTCCATCATGTTCCCGGTGATCTTCACGCTGACGCTGGAGCGGTCGAGCGCGGCGCCCGCGGCCACCTCGGGCCTGCTGTGCCTGGCCATCGTCGGAGGTGCCATCCTGCCGTACATCTACGGCATGATCGCGGACGCCGCGGGCCTGCACACCGCGTACTTCCTGCCCGCAGTGGCTTATGCGCTCATCGTCGTCATCGCGCTGGCCGCGGCCGGCGCCAGGATCTACGCGCACGGTGCGGCGGCCACGACGGCCGGACACTGAACACGGAAGTCCATGGACGACTCAGGCTCCAAAGAACGGGCTCGCATCGCAGCGCATCACGAGCGCTTCAGCAGCTGGCTCTGCGATGCGGCCTATCCACTCTGGGCCACGCGCGGCATCGACCCCGCGGGCGGTTTTCACGAGCGGCTGGGCATGGACGGCCAACCTCTCGCCGAGCCACGTCGCTCGCGCGTGCAGCCGCGCCAGGCCTATTGCTTCGCGGTGGCGCCGGCGCTCGGCTGGCGTGGTGACCACGAGAAGCTGGTCCGGCACGGCCTGGACTACTGGCAGGCGAAATACCGGCGCGCGGACGGTCTGTTCCGCACGCTCGTGAATCACGACGGATCGCCGCGGGACGATCGCGTGCTGCTCTACGACCAGGCCTTCGGCCTGCTGGCCTTCAATGTCTCGGCCGTGGGCGAATCGCGCGCGCTGCGCGAGCGCCAGGCGCACGAATTGCTGGTGCTGGTCCTCAAGCACATGAAGCGCGCGGGTCACCCGGGATTCGAAAGCGGCGTACCCGCGAGCCAGCCGCTGCTCTCGAATCCGCACATGCACTTTTTCGAGGCCGCGCTCGCGGGGTGCGAGGTGTGCTCGGACAGCGCCACCTGGAAGGCGCTCGCCGACGAGATCGCCACGCTCGCGCTCGACCGGTTCATTTCCCACTCGGACGGCGCGTTGCGCGAGTTCTTCGACGCGGACTGGAAGCCGGCAGCGGGTATCGAGGGCCGCATCGTCGAACCCGGGCACCAGTTCGAATGGGCCTGGCTGTTGCTGCGCTGGGGCGGTACGAGCAATGCCCGCGCGCGGAATGCAGCGCTCAAGCTGATCGACATCGCCGAGCAGCATGGCGTGCGCAACAACCTCGCGATGAACAGCCTGCTCGACGACTGGACGCCGCACGACGGCGGCGCGCGGCTCTGGCCGCAGACCGAGCGCCTCAAGGCGGCGTCGATCGCGGCTCGGCTCACGGGCGAGGCGAAGTATTTCTCGATGGCCGCGTCCGCCGCCGACGCGTTGGCCCGTTATCTCGACACACCCATCCCGGGCCTGTGGCACGACCGTATCGATGCCGCGGGCAGTGTGGTCGACGAGCCGGCGCCGGCCAGCAGCTTCTACCACCTGGTGGCGGCGATCGGCGAAATCAGCGCGCTGGCGCGCCTCTGAGCCCTGTCAGCTTTCGGCTGCCCGTGGCAGATCTCCGGGTGGAGACGCGCCCTGACTACTGGCTAACTACATGATGTGACGCGCGTCATACCTCGCGCGCGCGCGGGTTGACGGCCGATGGTACGGGTGCGATTCATGCACGACCCGGACTTGCGCCCGGGACCAGGGAGTTCACATGTACAAGCTGACTTGCGCGGCGCTGCTCGCGCTCTTTTCCATGTCCGCCCAGGCCGCCGGTCCGACCCTCAAGGACCTGGGGCCGCGCGGCGGCTTCCTCGGCCAGCTCGACCTCGACTTCGGCGGCGACGACCTCGCCACCGTGTATTTCGAGGACGACGACAGCCAGGACATCACGGCCGGACAGGGTGTGACGCTGTCCGCCGGCGGTTACTTCCGTCCCATCGAGGATTCGACCTTCGAGATCGACGCGAGCATCGGCTACAAGTACGCCACCACGCAGGCCGAAAACGCCGACATCAACGTGTCGCGCACGGTCATGCAGCTGGGTGCGTCCTATCGCTGGCCGAACGGCTTCTACCTGGGTGGCGGACTGGTCGAGCATTTCGGCCCCGAGCTCAACGGCGACGGCTTCTTCGAGGACATCCAGTTCGACGACGCCACGGGCTTCAACGTGGAGATCGGCTGGCGCTGGATCAGCCTGCACTACACCGACATCAAGTACACCAACGACTTCCTCGATTTCTTCGACGAGGAGGTCGACGCCAGCCACGTCGGGCTGCGTTTCACGTACCGCTTCGGGCAGCGCTGGACGAACTAGACGAGCGGCAGCCAGACGTTGAATTCGCTGCCGCGCCCGGCGCGCTCATGGGCGCGCAGCAATCGGAGGCGGGGCGACCTTGCTAGTTCGCCGGACGCGGTCCGGTCGATTCGCGGCACACCATGCGGTATGGGATCTCGATGCTCTTGGGCGGCGCTTCGTCGCCGAGCGAGCGGAACAACATGTCGGCGGCCTGGTGCGCCATCTCGTAGGTCGGCTGGTGCACGGTCGTGAGCCGCGGCCAGATCACCTGCGCCACGTAGCTGTCGTCGAAGCCTGCAACCGAGAGGCGATTCGGGATGGAGAGACCCATCTCGTGCGCCGCCATGATGGTGCCGGCGGCCATGTCGTCGTTGCTGGCGAACACCGCGGTCGGGCGCGTGGCCCGCGACAGGAGGCGGCGCGCGGCCGCGAGGCCGGAGTCGAAGGTGAATTCGCCGCGGTCGACCAGCTGTGGGTCGACGTCGAGCCCATGTGAGCGCAGCGCCAGCGTGTAGCCGAGGTAGCGCTGTTCGGTGACCGGGTGTCCGGGCGGGCCATTGATGAAGCCGATGCGTTCGTGCCCGAGCGCGATCAGGTACTCGGTCATCTCGCGCGCCGCGGCGACGTCGTTCATGAACACGCAGGAGTACGCGTCCAGGTCCACGGTCGGCGCGATGCGCACGAAGCGGATGCGGTGCTTGGCGAGCTCGGCAAGCACTTCCTGGGAGTCGGACAGTGGCGGTGCGAGCACCACGCCATCGAGATGGGATTCGAGCACCAGGCCCGCGAGGTCGCGCACGCTCGAGAGATCGTTGCCTTCGCAGGGATGCACGAGCAGGCGATAGCCGCGCGTGTGGCAGCGCTCGAGCGCGCCCTTCTGCAGGTCGACGATGTAGTTAGCGCTCGGGTTCTGGTAGATGAGCCCGATGAGATTGGAGCTGCGGCCGGCGAGGCTGCGCGCCGAGAGGCTGGGGTGGTAGTTCAGCTCCTCGACGAGCTTGAGCACCCGCGCCCGGGTCTCGCTGCGGACATTCGGTTCGCTGTTGAGCACGCGCGAGACTGTCTTGATCGAGACACCCGCGGCCTTCGAGACGTCGTGAATGGTGATGCGGCCCATAGCGGAGACAAATTGTCTTGTTGTCAGACAGCGTTGTCAAACTGCGACCCGCTCTGCAAGAGACACGCCACGTTCTGGTGAATTACCCGGTAGAATCCGCCCCCGGCTTGGTTGACAGCGCTGTCCGGCACGGCGCAGCCTTTGCAGTCTTTTTGCGGAGTGAATGATGGCGAACACGGCGACCGCGACAGCGGACGCGGGGGACGGCGATAATTTCGACCGTTCCCGGGTACTCGGGTTGGTGGCGGACGTGGGTGGTACGCACATCCGCTTTGGCATCGCGGTCGGTGGCCCGGATTCCTCGCCGGTCAACGTACATTGCGTCCGGCGCTACCCGGTGCGCGCGCACCAGTCCATCTCTCACGCCGCCGAGCACTATCGCAGCGCCACGCCGGGCGTCCCTGCAGCGCTGAGCCGCGCCGCCGTGGCGGTCGCGGGCCGCGTCGAGGCGGACAACGTGCAGCTCACCAACAGCGCCTGGTCGTTCTCGGCGCGTGCGCTCAGCGAATCGCAGCGCTTCGAGCACCTGCACGTCATCAATGATTTCGAAGCCGTCGGGCATGCCGTCGGCGCGCTGCGCGGCGCGGACCTCGAGCCCGTGGGTCCGCAGCGACTCTCGCTGCCTCTGAACCATGGTGTCTGCGCCATCCTCGGCGTCGGCACCGGTCTCGGCGTCGGTGGCGTAGTCGCGAACCAGGGTGCGTTCACCGTGCTCGCCACCGAGGGCGGTCATGCGAGCTTCGCGCCCACCAGCGAACGCTCGATCGAGCTGCTGCGCTGGCTGCGCCGCAAGTACGGCCGCGTATCGGCGGAGCGCGTGTTGTCGGGCGCGGGCCTCGCGAACGTGTACCTCGGCCTCTGCGAGATCGAAGGCCAGCACGTTCCCGAGTTGTCAGCCGCCGAGATCACCACGCGCGCATCCAACGGTGGTGACGCCAATTGCGTCGAAGCCGTGGGCCTGTTCTGCGAATTGCTGGGCTCGTTCGCGGGTGACCTCGCGCTCACGCTGGGTGCCTGGCAGGGCGTGCTGATCTCCGGCGCCATGCTGCAGCATTTCGAACGCGACACGCTGGAGCGGCGCGTGCGCCAGGGCTTCGAATACAAGGGCCGATTCACACCGGCCATGCGCAGCGTGCCGCTCGAGACCATTTCCCATCCGCACGTCGAACTGCTCGGTGCCGCTCGACTCCTGATGTCCCGTTCCGGACACTGAGCGCCATGAAAATCTCGGTGCAGAAGTTCGTGTTGTTCGGCGCCACCGGCGACCTGGCGCAGCGCATGGTGTGGCCCTCGCTGTATCACCTGGTGCGCGAGAAGCTGGTGCCGGCCTCGCTCACCTTTGTCGGATCGGCGCGCCATCCGACCAGCGATGCGGATTTCCGCACCTTCGTCGAAGGCGCGCTGCGCAAGTTCGTGCCGGCGGAATACCTCGAGAAGCCGGCGCTCGATGACTTGTTGGGCCGCGTGACCTACGTGCCCTTCGAAGCCGGCGACGGCACGGTCAAGGGCACGGAAGGATTGCAGAAGGCGCTGGCCGGCAACGATCGCATCCTGTACTTCATGGCGACCTCGCCCAGGTTGTACGGTCCGACCTGCCAGAGCCTGCAGGCCGCGGGCCTGGCCTGCCATCACTGCCGCGTGATCCTCGAGAAGCCGATCGGGCAGGACTACGCCTCGAGCGTTGCCATCAACGAAGCGGTCGGCAAGGCATTCACCGAAGACCAGGTGTTCCGCATCGATCACTACCTCGGCAAGGAAGCGGTGCAGAACCTGCTGGCACTGCGCTTCGCCAATGCGCTGTTCGAGCCGCTGTGGAATTCCACGGCCATCGATCACGTGCAGATCACGGTGGCCGAAACCGTCGGCGTCGAAGGACGCTGGGGTTATTACGACGATGCCGGCGCACTGCGCGACATGGTCCAGAACCACATGTTGCAGCTCGTGGCACTCGTGGCCATGGAGCCGCCGCACCTGCTCGAGCCCAGCGAGGTGCGCAACGAGAAGACCAAGGTGCTGCGCAGCCTGCGCCCGATCACGGCGGCCACGGCCGCGGCGAATACCGTGCGCGGCCAGTACGCCGCGGGCAACTCGGGCGGCGTCGCCGTGCCGGGCTACAACGAGGAGCCCGGTGCAAAGGGCAACAGCGACACGGAAACCTTCGTCGCGCTGCGCGCCGAGATCGACAACTGGCGCTGGGCCGGCGTGCCGTTCTACCTGCGCACCGGCAAGCGCATGCAATCGCGGCGCACCGACATCGCCATCCAGTTCAAGTCCGTGCCGCACAACATCTTCGCGGCCGACCAGGCCAACCTGCCGGCCAACAAGCTGGTGATCCACCTGCAGCCACAGGAGAGCGTGACGCTCGAGATCTTGAGCAAGCAGCCGGGCCTCGAAGGCGTGCGCCTGCGCGAAGTTCCGCTCGAGCTGTCGCTGCCCAAGGCCGAGAGCAATGGCCGCACGCGCATCGCCTATGAACGCCTGCTGCTCGATGCCTTCAAGGGCAAGAGCACGCTGTTCGTGCGCCGCGATGAAGTCGAGGCCGCGTGGAGCTGGATCGATGGGATCCAGTCGAGCTGGCGTTCGACGCGGCAGCTGGTGAAACCTTACCCGGCGGGTACCTGGGGACCGACGGCCGCGATCGCGCTGACGGAGCGCCACGGCCACAGCTGGTACGAATAGTGAAACTCAACGACGTCATCCAGGAAGTCACCGAGCGCATCGGTGGCCGCTCGGCCGCGGCTCGTGGCGATTACCTGGAGCGCACGCGCAAGCGAAAACTGGTTCAACCCGCACGCGGCAAGCTGGCGTGTTCGAACCTGGCACACGTGCTGGCGGCGTCCGGCGAGGACAAGCCGCGCCTGCAACAGGCCATTCCGAACATCGGGATCGTCACGTCCTACAACGACATGCTGTCGGCGCATCGGCCCTACGAGCCGTACCCGGAAGTGATCCGCGCCGCGGCGCGCATGGTCGGTGCCACCGCGCAGGTGGCGGGCGGCGTGCCTGCCATGTGCGACGGCGTCACACAGGGTCGCGCCGGCATGGAGCTCTCGCTGTTCAGCCGCGACGTGATCGCGCTGGCCACCGCGGTCGCGCTCTCGCACGAAGCCTTCGACGCCTCGCTGTTGTTAGGCATCTGCGACAAGATCGTGCCCGGCCTGTTCATCGGCGCGGCCGCGTTCGGGCAGATGCCCATCATCTTCGTGCCGGGTGGGCCCATGCCCACGGGCAACATCGCCAACAAGCAGAAGGCCGAGGTCCGCCAGCGTTATGCCGAGGGCCAGGCCACGCGCGACGAGCTGCTGGCCGCGGAGATGGCCTCGTACCACGACGCGGGAACCTGCACGTTCTACGGCACCGCCAATTCCAACCAGATGCTCATGGAGCTCATGGGCCTGCACGTGCCCGGCGCGGCCTTCGTGAACCCGGATACGCCGCTGCGCCACGCGCTGACCGTGGCCGCCGCGCAGCGTGCCGCGCAGACCACTGCACTCGGCGATGACTATCTACCGTTCGTCGAGGTCATCGACGAGCGTTCGTTCGTGAACGCAATCGTCGGCCTCATGGCCACGGGCGGCTCGACCAATCACGTGATCCACCTGGTCGCGATGGCGCGTGCCGTGGGCCTGACCATCACCTGGGACGACATGGCCGACATCTCGCGCGTCACGCCGCTGCTGGCGCGCGTGTACCCGAACGGCGAGGCCGACGTGAACCAGTTCCACGCGGCGGGCGGCATGAGCTTCGTGACCCGCGAGCTCATCGACGCTGGCCTGGCGCATGCGAATGCCATGACCGTCTGGGGCCCGGGACTCGGCGCCTACGCGCAGGACCCGTTCCTCATCGACAACAAGCTCGTGTGGCGCGATGCGCCCGCGAAGTCGCACGACGAGAAGATCCTGCGCGGCGCGGCCGATCCGTTCTCGGCCGACGGCGGGCTCAAACTACTGCGCGGCAACCTCGGGCGCTCGGTCATCAAGACGTCGGCGGTGGATCCGAAGTTCTGGGAGATCACCGCGCCGGCACGCGTGTTCGAATCGCAGGAGGCCATGGCCGCGGCGCTCAAGCAGGGCATCGAAGGCGATTTCGTCGCCGTGGTGCGCGGCCAGGGCCCGCGCGCGAATGGCATGCCCGAGTTGCACAAGCTGATCCCGGCGTTGTCGGGCCTGCTGGCGCGCGGACGCCGCGTGGCCATCGTCACCGACGGCCGCATGTCCGGCGCCTCGGGCAAGGTGCCCTCGGCGATCCATCTCACGCCCGAAGCGGCCGCGGACGGCCCCATCGCACGGCTGCGCGATGGCGACATCATGCGGCTCGATGCGCGCGCCGGCGTGCTGGAAGTGCAGCTCGACGCGGCGACGCTGGCATCACGCGAGCCGGTCAAGCCGGCGGTGTTCGACACCACCTTCGGTGTGGGGCGCGAATTGTTCACGCGCCTGCGTGAGGGCGCGACGCCCGCCGACGAAGGCGCGTCGATCCTCTAGATGCGGCGAGGAGGAAGCGGTGAGAACTCCTGTCGCCGCTGTCTTCTGGTTGTTGCTGATGGCCGGTCCCGCGCTTGCGGACCTGCCGGGATGCACGAAGGCCGAAATCCCCACCGCGGCGCTCAAGGGTCTGCAGAAGGCCGCCAAACGCGAAGCCGCTGATGCGCTCGATCTGCAGACACTCTTCTACTGCGCGCAGGGCGAGTCGGCGCAGGCCACAGTCGACACCATTCCCGTGCCGCAAGCGGACGGAAGTGAAAACCTCAGCACGCTGCTCTGCTCGGGGCCGCCGGATCGCTCCCGCGAGTGGATCTGTCATGTCTCCCGCTACCCGGCGATCCGCGTGGCGCCGTCAGCCGGCGAGCCGGAAGTGCGTGTCGCGATTGGCGAGCGTGCGTCGGCGGATACCACGCGCGACTACGCGCTGCAGGCATTTGCGCTGTTGCACGAGCCGGGTCGCGTCGCGGCCTGTCCCGGAACGGCCGGCGCCGGGCAATCCACCGAATCTCTGCTCGCGCTTCTCGCGCAGCGTCATGGTCCCTACACGCTGGTGATCGCGCGCGAAGGGTTCGCGCTGATGCGCGCACGCCTCCAGGTGCGCTTCCGTTCCGCGAATGCGTTCAACGCCCGCGCCCAGCTGCAATGCTGGGAAGAACAAATCATCGAAGAGTAGTCAGGCCGGATCGCACCGGCACCAGTACGCCCGGGTGACGTACGGCATCGCCACCGGGGAACGCCCGGCGAGCGACGGCGTCGACTCGATCAGCGCACGCACCTCGCCGAGAACTTGCGCGCGCGTCGACGCGTCGAGCGCGGCGATGAAACTCACCGATGCCACGCGTTCGACGATCACCTGTTCGGGTGGTCCCACGTGTTCATGCGCGAAGCTGCGCTCGCGAAGTGCATCGAACCCGACGGCCGGAAATACCTGTCGCCACTCGCCATGGTCATAGCGCGGCGCATCGCCTTCGTAGGGCGCCATGATCCGCGTGAGGGCGGCGACCCAGTCCACCGTCTCATCGCGCACGTTCCAGATCAGGCCCAGCACGCCCTCGGGCTTCAGTACGCGGCGGATCTCGGCCAGGGATGCGGCGCTGGCGAACCAATGGAAAGCCTGCGCGCAGATGACAGCATCCGCCGACGCGTCCGGCAGCGGCATGTGCTGCGCCTGGCCGCGCAGCGCGGTGACCTCCGGCAGGTTGGCGGCCAGGCGATTCCGCATGGCAGCGACGGGTTCGATCGCGACCACGCGCGCACCGGTTTTCATCAACAGCCGCGTGAACTTGCCCGTGCCTGCGCCCAAGTCGACGGCTGCGCTCCCGGCGTGCAGACCGAGGTCGTCGCGCAGCCAGTCGAGGGCTGCCGGCGGAAACTCCGGCCGACCGTGCCCATAGGAATCGGCGCCGCGGCTGAAACCTTCGGCCGCCATCGGATGGAGGTCGCTCATGATCGTCATGCTACGCCGGGTGTACTATGCCCCGCTCACAGGAAGGCCGCTCACAGGAAGGGGATACCAACATGAAGACGCGCGCTGCCGTGGCCTGGAAGGCCGGTCAACCACTCGAAGTCACCACCGTCGATCTCGCAGGTCCCAAGACCGGCGAAGTGCTGGTCGAGATCAAGGCGACGGGTATTTGTCACACCGATGAATTCACTCGTTCGGGCGGCGATCCGGAAGGATTGTTCCCGGTGATCTTCGGGCACGAAGGCGCGGGCATCGTCGTCGACGTAGGGCCGGGCGTGACCACGCTCAAGAAGGGCGACCACGTCATTCCGCTGTACACACCCGAGTGCCGCAACTGCAAATCGTGCACCTCGCAGAAGACCAATCTCTGTACCGCGATCCGCGCGACGCAGGGGCAGGGCGTGATGCCCGACGGCACCAGCCGCTTCTCCATCAACGGCGAGAAGATCCACCACTACATGGGTTGCAGCACCTTCTCGAACTACACCGTGCTGCCGGAGATCGCGCTCGCCAAGGTGCGCGAGGACGCGCCGTTCGAAAAGATCTGCTACATCGGCTGCGGCGTGACCACCGGCATCGGCGCCGTGATCAATACGGCGAAGGTGGAGCCCGGCGCGAATGTCGTGGTGTTCGGTCTCGGTGGCATCGGTCTCAACGTGATCCAGGGCGCGCGCATGGCGGGCGCCAACAAGATCGTCGGCGTCGACATCAATCCGAAGCGCAAGGCCATGGCCGAGAAGTTCGGCATGACGCACTTCGTGAACCCGAAGGAAGTGCAGGGCGACCTCGTGCCGTACCTCGTGTCGCTGACCGACGGTGGCGCCGACTACAGCTTCGAGTGCGTGGGCCACGTCGATCTCATGCGCCAGGCGCTCGAGTGCTGCCATCGCGGCTGGGGCGTGTCGGTGATCATCGGCGTCGCCGGCTCCGGGCAGGAAATCAAGACGCGCCCATTCCAGCTGGTGACGGGCCGCGTGTGGAAGGGCACCGCATTCGGCGGCGCTCGCGGGCGGACCGACGTGCCGAAGATCGTCGACTGGTACATGGAGAAGAAGATCAACATCGACGACCTCATCACGCACGTCATGCCGCTCGACAAGATCAACGATGCTTTCGATCTCATGCACAAGGGTGAGTCCATTCGCTCCGTAGTCACTTACTAACTAACAATTCAGACTGGAGAGGTTTTCATGGCGATCAAGCTTCATCCGTCGATAGACAAGGGCGTCAAGGCCGGCAACAAGAAGTTCAAGGGCGGCACGCTCACCTGCCTGTGTGCCAGCGACCCGGTCACCGTCACGATCAAGGGCAATGTCGCCCACAATCACGCCTGCGGCTGCACCAAGTGCTGGAAGCCGGCCGGCGCGATGTTCTCGGTGGTCGCGGTGGTACCCAAGGACAACCTCAGCGTCACCAGCAACGCCGCGAAGCTCAACATCGTCGACAGCGCGGCGACCATCCAGCGTTACGCCTGCAGCGGCTGCGGCGTGCATCTCTATGGACGCATCGAGAACACCGGGCATCCGTTCTACGGACTGGACTTCGTGCACGTGGAGCTTTCCAAGGACAAGGGCTGGAACAAGCCCGAGTTCGCGGCCTTCGTCTCCTCGGTCATCGAGGCGGGAGCCGCGCGCCCCAAGGACATGAAGAAAGTGCGTGACCGCCTGAAGAAGCTGCGGCTGCCGCCGTACGACGCGTTGTCACCAGTCCTCATGGACGCGATCGCGACGCACGTGGCGAAGCAGAAGGGCACGCTGAAAACCTGATGGCTGCGACTATCGAAGTGGTATCCCGGCATGCATGCCACGGCGGCATGCTGGGGTATTACAAGCACCGTTCCGGGGCGACGGACTGCGAGATGAAGTTCGCGGTGTACGAACCGCCGCAGATTTCCAAAGCCAGAGTGCCGGTGCTGTATTACCTGGCAGGACTGACCTGCACCGAGGAAACCTTCGTCACCAAGGCCGGTGCGCTCGAGCATGCCGCGCGCCACGGGCTCGTGCTGGTGGCGCCGGACACGAGTCCGCGTGTCCAGCTGCCCGGCGATCGCGACTCCTGGGACTTCGGCATCGCGGCCGGGTTCTACCTCGATGCCACGCAGTCGCCCTGGGCGCCTCACTACCGCATGTACAGCTACGTGGTGGACGAGTTGCCGGCGCTGATCGCGGCAAACTTCAATGTCGATACGCAACGCAGCGGCTTGTTCGGCCACTCGATGGGCGGCCACGGCGCGCTGACCATCGGCCTCAAGAACCCGCAGAAGTACCGTTCACTCTCGGCGTTCGCGCCGATTTCCGCGCCAATGCAGGTGCCGTGGGGGCTCAAGGCCTTCACAGGCTACCTCGGTGAGAACCGCGCCACGTGGGCGGAATACGACAGCTGCGAGCTGCTGGCGAGCGGCCGCAAGTTTCCGGACATGATCCTCGTCGACCAGGGCATGGCCGACAAATTCCTGGAACAGCAGTTGAAGCCCGAACTGCTGGAGGCGGCCGCCAAGGCCGCGGGCCAGCGCCTGGAGCTGCGCATGCACCGCGGCTACGACCACGGGTACTTCTTCATCCAGACGTTCATGCGCGATCACATCGACTGGCACGCGCGGCGCCTCGCGGCCTGAGGGTCAGCGCGCGTCGTCGTGACGCTCGCGCAGTTTCTGCAACTCCCCGGTGCGCACGGCAGGATCCGGCAGCAGGTATTTGCGGCGCATCACCGGGAGATAGAACAGCGCCAGTACGACGAGGCAGACGGCCGTGGCCTTCAGTGATGGCGTGCTGGACCAGGCGATCGCACACAGGCAGAACGCCCCGCCCACGGCGCTCAGGGGCCATGCGCCAGTCAGTCGATACTTGATGGCGGCCGCGCAGCTCGCGAGATACATCAGCAGGCAGAAGATAGTCGAGGCTTCACTGAGGAGTCCGAATTGCTGACCGAGGGTCGGCGAGATGGTGATCAGCACGCCTGCGGAGCCCACGATGCCCGCCGTCATCAACCCGGCCACCGGTGTATCGCCGGCGCGCGTGCGCGCGAAGACCTGCGGCAGAAGTCCGTGATCGGCCGCGGCGCGGCTGCATTGCGCGGTGAGCAGTATCCAGCCGGCCAGAGTGCCGAGTGCCTTCAGCATTCCGGCCAGCGCGACCAGCGGGATGGCCATGGAGCCAAACATCTTGCCGGCCACCAGCGCAAACGGCGCGGTCGACTGCGCCAGTTCGCCGGCGGGAGCGAGGCCCATGATGGCCGCGCTCACCACCATGTAGATGAGTGCGGCGAGCAGCACTCCCGCCACGGTCGCGCGCGCGACATTGCGCTCCGGTTCCTCAACCACGGCCGCGGCCACCGAAGCGCTTTCGAGCCCGAGGTAAGCCCAGAAGACCAGTACCAGCGACTCCTTGATGGCCGCCGGATCCGACAGGCCGCTCACGTTCCAGTTGGCCTTGAACTGCTCCGCATCGAACGTGAGCCAACCCACGGTGCCGACCACCAGCAGGGGCACGAGGCCGGCCAGCAGCAGCGGACCATTGAAAATGCCGGCGAAGCGCGGGCTCACCATGTTCACCGCCGTCGCCAGCCAGAGCAGGGTGATGGTGACGAAAGCCGTGGCGGCAGGTCCCGGCGCAACGCCGAGGAAAGCCAGCAGGTATCCGGAAGCAGCGGTGGCGATGGCGACGTTGCCGATCAGGCAGGAAGTCCAGTACCAGAGACTGACCTGCATGCCGGCAAACGGTCCGAACGCATCGAACACGTAACTGGCGGGGCCGCCGGCCATGGGCTGACGCCGCGCGAGCTTGCCGTAAAGCAACGCGAGAGCCACCGCACCGAGCGAAGCGGCGAGCCAGCCGATGAGCGTGACGCTCCCCACGCTGGCCAGCGTCGCGGGCAGCAGGAAGATGCCGGAGCCGATCATGTTGCCGGCCACCACGATGGTGGCGAGGACGGGACCGAGCTTGCGGTGCCGCTTCACCGCGCCTGACTGGCAGCGTTCGAGTTGCGCCGCGACCAGCCGGCTGCGGGCGGGTGCGGATCGCGGCACTCGGGGATCAGCGTGCGCAGCCGTTTGCCGAAACTGCGCAGCGCCACTTCGCCAGCCGCCAGCGGTCCGACCCGGTAACTGCCCGATACCATGCCGTCCTGCACGCGCTGGATCAGCACCGTGTCCTCGGCGTTCACCTGGCGGTTGATTCGCCAGTTCAGATAACGCGACACGCGCATCTCGCGGCGCGCATCGGGCTTCGCATAACCGATCTCGCGGATCAGGCAGGTGGTGGGCGAGACCGGCAGCCACTGCATGATGTCGACCTGGTCGGGGTACACGTCGAACGCGAAGTTGGGCCAGAGCTTGAAGTACACCCACGAGCGGCGTTTGTCCTGATGCAGTTGGGGCGCCTCGGGCAGGTACTTCTGGTACATGCGCTCGGCCCAGTTGCGCGAGGGCTTGTCGCTCAGGTTGCCCGACATGCGGTCCACCCACTCGTGCGATTCGACACCGTAGCTGGCGCCAAACAACCTCGTGAGGCCGGGATGTGCCACCGGGATGTGCAGCGCATCCGAGTAGTTGTCGCCGACGTTTTTCCAGTTCACGGTCCGCGGCCGCAGCGTGACGCGGCCGATGGGCTCGAGCTTCGAGAACTCGTGCGTCACGACTTCGTCGTGGAACGGCGCCATCATCTGCGCGACGCTCGGCCCACCGCTTTCGAGGCGCGCGAACACGAAGCCCTCGTAGATTTCCATCTCCACGGGCACCAGCGACTCGCGTGAGATGTCGAGATGGGGAAACGCCGAGCGGTCACCGACCGCGGCGAGCTTGCCTTCGAAGTCGTAGGACCAGGCGTGGTAAGGGCAAATGATGCGCCGTGTGCAGCTGCCGCGCGGACCGTCGAGCAGGCGAGCGGCGCGATGGCGGCACACGTTGTGGAACACGCGCACGTGGCCGTCGTTGCCGCGCAGTGCGAACAACATCTCGCCGATGAAGTCGAAGCACTGGTAGTCGCCGGGTTTCGGGATCTCGGACACGTGGCAGATGACCTGCCAGGACGGGCGGAAGATCTTCTCGCGCTCGAGTGCGAGGAATTCAGGGTCGGTGTAGGCCCAGGCGGGAAGGCTGAAGTCGTCCGCGCTTTGCATGGGCCGAGTCTGCAGTAGGGACTCGTGGAAATGAAGCGCCCGCGAACCCGGGCGGAGTCGGCGACTGGCCCTCGATCAATTCCGGCCGGGCACCATGCCGGCGGCGCGCAACATGTTGCAGAACAGGGCGCCCTGTTCGATCGCGTCGTCGAGCGCAACATGCGTGTGCGGCAGCGGATCGAACCACG
>DATEII010000160.1:0-42287 GCA_035279135.1 Steroidobacteraceae bacterium | reverse complement strand
CACGCCGTGCAACCGATGCGCGCGAACAGCGCGGCTCCCTGCGCCGCGCCGGGGGACGCGCGCGGCGCGGGCACCGCCAGCGCCTGCAGGTAGAACGTCAGCTTGTCGAGGAAATCGTCGCGCAGCTCGGGCTGGCCCTGTGCGGCGCCGCTGGGCACCGCGGCGGCCGCGACCTGGCCTTCCGCCACGTTCTCGTGCGGATACAACGAGGTGGTGAGGCCGATGTCGCCATGCGCCGCGGTGGCGCTCTGCTGCCGCAGGCTGGGCTGATTCGCCTTCCAGCCGAAACGACCGAGCACGCGGCGCCCCTGCCGGGCATCCCAGACGTGATTGGCGCGCCCGGATATTCCGTCGTGATCGGCATCGTCCGGATCTTCGCGCGCCAGGATCCCGGCCTCCGGCACGGCCTCGAGGAGGCCAAGCCCGAACACCGCCGGTGCGACGCGCGCTGAGCTCAGCGTCTCAGCGGGCAGCGGGCCGTAGCCGAGGTCCACGATCTGGTAGTCCGGCACGAGCAGCGCGTAGGGCTCGCCATCCGGATATTTGCCCGCGCGTTCGCGATACGTGACGACGGTGCGCCCTTCGGCCGGCACGCCGGGCAGCGCCTTCTCGTTGAGCTGATCGCCGTAGTGCGGCACGGGCCGCGGGGCACCATTCGCACTGCTGCCCGGCACGCTGAGTCGCAACAACATCGACTCGAGCGGTTCACCGTGTTCGGGCGGACGGCCCCGGCCGTCGCGCACGTGGCAGGCCGAACACGACACGCGATTGAACAACGGGCCGAGACCATCGAAGGCGTCCACCGAAGCCGGCGCCGCGACCCAGTTGGTGTTGAACAGCCGGTTGCCGAAAGTGAAGCGGCGCAGGTCTTCCACGGGCAGCGTCGGGATCGGGCGCGCGAAGGCGTTTTCGTTGGCGATGTCGAGCGTGGCATCTCCGGCAATCGGTGCCCCGAACCAGGCGGGCGGCGGCTCGGCCGCACCCGCGGTGGCGACGGCGACTATCCACCCGAGGTGTGGCGCCGCGTTCAATCCTTGTCCCCCTCGGTCATGCGCACGATGCTCACGCCGAGTGCGGCCCCCGCGAGCCTGAACTGGCGCGCGAGGTTCTGCAGCGCAGTGACCAGCGCTTCGACTTTCTGCCGCTGCGGGCTGCCGGGCGCGCTCGCGAGCGTGCGATCGAAAGGCACGTCGAGCGAGCTCGCGAGCTGCACGCTGGTCGCGAGTAGTTCGTCGATGCGCGCGCCGACGCCGGGGTTGGCGGCATTGACCGCCGTGGCGAGCGCCGCGCCCTGGTAACGCGTGCCGCGGCCGTAGTACACGTCGGCGATGCCCTGCACATTGGCTGCGATGTCGATGTGCGTGGTGTCGCTGAAGCAGGAGTGCTCGTCTTCCTGCGAGCCGCTGTCGAGCGGCGTGGCCAGCCGCTCGGCGGCGACCTCGAATCCGCCCAGCGTCGCCATGCCGGTGAGGATGTGCGCCACGCTCACGTTGACCTTCATCGCGAGAAAGCGCGCGCGGTAGTTGGAGCGCCCGGGCGCCCACTCGTCGACCACGAACTTCAGGTTTTCGACCAGCAGGTCGGTGGTCACCTGCAGGTACGCGCGGCGGCGCGCGGCGGCACCCGCGCCGACGAAATCACTCGCGGGCCGATGTCCGGGCCCGTCCGGATCCGTGTCCGCGCCCCACAGCAGGTATTCGAGTGCGTGGAAGCCCGTGGTCACGTCCGCTTCGTCGTCGCGCGCGTTGCGCTCGACGAGCATGGCGCGCGTGATCGGCACATCCGGATCCGCGATGACGGAATCGATGTACGCCTCGTTGAGGGGCCATGCGTTGAGCAATGGCTCGGGCCCCATCGAGCCGTCGGGTTGTTTGCCGAAGTCGATGGGACCTTCGTAGAAACGGAACGTCTCGGTGCGGCCGTACGCGGGACGCATGCCGAGCCAGGCGCGGCGCAGCTCGTCGAGCGCCCGGGGATCGTCCGTCGGTGCACGCACGAACGCGCGGACACTCGCCTGGAATTCGAGCGCGGTGGCGAGGGATTCCTGGTAGGCGCGGTACGCGAGCTCCGCATAACTCTGCACCGCGGCGCGCATGGCGTCGGCGGGTCGCAGCGCCGGTGACGGCGCCTGCGCGTGCGCCACCGCGCCGAATGCAGCGACCACGAACGCCGGAAGTGAGAGGCGGAGTGTCATGCGGAGGCCCGCGAGGGGTCGCGGGCTCCGCGGGAAGTTAGCACTCCACGATGTTCACGGCGAGTCCGCCGCGCGAGGTTTCCTTGTACTTGGTCTTCATGTCGGCGCCGGTCTCGCGCATGGTCTTGATGACCTTGTCGAGCGATACATAGTGCGTGCCGTCGCCGCGCAGCGCCATGCGCGCCACGTTGATGGCCTTGGCCGCACCGATGGCATTCCGTTCGATGCACGGGATCTGCACGAGACCGCCCACCGGATCGCAGGTGAGGCCCAGGTGGTGTTCCATGGCGATCTCGGCCGCGTTCTCGACCTGGGCCGGCGTGCCGCCGAGCACCGCGGTCAGCGCGGCCGCCGCCATGGAGCAGGCCACGCCCACTTCGCCCTGGCAGCCCACCTCTGCGCCCGAGATCGAGGCGTTCTCCTTGTACAGGAAGCCGATCGCGCCGGCGGTCAGCAGGAAATCGACGATGCCGGCGTCGTCGGCGCCATGCACGAAGCGCCAGTAGTAATGCATGAGCGCGGGCACGATGCCGGCCGCGCCGTTGGTCGGCGCGGTGACCACGCGGCCGCCTGACGCGTTCTCTTCGTTGACCGCCAGCGCCCAGAGGTTGACCCAGTCGAGCGCGATCAACGGATCCTGCGGCGCGGCCATCTGCGGCGCCGTGAGTTGTTTGTAGAGCTCGGGCGCGCGGCGCTTCACCTTGTATCCGCCCGGGAGCACGCCCGGCGTTTCGCAGCCGCGCTGCACGCAGGCCTGCATGACCTGCCAGATGCGCAGCAGCCCGGCGTCGATCTGCGCGTCGCTGCGCCAGGCGCGTTCGTTGCGTCGCATGATGCCGGCGATTGACGTCTGCTCGCGTTCGCACAGGCCTAACAACTCGTCGCCGGTGCGGAACGGGAAGGGCAGCGGGGTGAGATCGGGGACGATGCGCCTCTCGGTGCCACCGCCGGCCTGGGGCTCGTCATCAACGACGAAACCGCCACCCACCGAGTAGTAAGTCCCGCTCGCGAGCTCGGCGCCCGCGGTGTCGTGGGCCACGAAGCGCATGCCGTTCGAATGCAGCGGCAGCCGGTCCTTGTGGTTGAACACGAGGTCCGCGCGCTCGTCGAAGTCGATCTCGCGCTCGCCGAGCAGCGCGAGCTTGCGGGAGGCGCGGATGGCGTCGACCATGCCGCCGATCGTGTCGACGTCCACCGTGTCCGGTTCGTGGCCCGAGAGCCCGAGCAGGATGGCGCGGTCGCTGCCGTGACCCTTACCCGTCGCGCCCAGCGAGCCGTACAACGCCACGCTCACGCGGGCCACGCGCGTGAGCAGCCCGCGCTCCCGCAACCGCAGCGCGAACTGCCGCGCGGCTCGCATCGGCCCCACGGTGTGCGAACTCGAGGGGCCGATGCCGATCTTGAACAGGTCGAAGACGCTGAGGGCCATGGTGAAGTATGGGGGCAGCCCCCTTTTCCCAGCAAAAGGGGTCAGCCCTCATCCATGGCTCCTGCCTGGGACTGACCCCTTTTGCCAGGAAAAGGGGGCTGCCCCCATTCTTTTAGAAATTCCAGGCGACGCCGAGCGTGGTTTCCACCGTGTTCAGCGAGTCCTCGTGGCTGTCGACGATGCCGTCGAGGTAGCGATACCGGGCCTCCAGGCGCACCGACACCTGGTCGTTCACATAGAACTTGGCGCCGAGGCCCGCGTTGGCGGTGAAACCCTCGTCGTCGTCGATGACGGCCGGCTGGCCGTTCACCAGCCCGGTGATGGGATCGTCGAGATTGGCGCGCGCGTAACCCACGCCGCCGAGCGCGTAGGCGACCACGCGATCACCCGGGTTGAAGTGCCACACTGCGTCGAGATCCACCGTCGACAGATCGAGATCGATGTCGCCGCCCGCGAGTTTCGTGACCGAGGTCAGCGTCTCTCCCACCGCGGCTTCGAGCGCGAAGTTCGGCGTGAGATTGAAGGCGTAGCGAAAGCCGTAGGTGAAGTCGTCGTCGAGCTCGGGAACCTGGCCCGACACCGCGGTATCGGTGAGCTTGTCACCGAACAATTGACCGGCGTAGGCGCTCACTTCCTGGCTGCGCGCCTCGACTTGCGAGAAGGCGGGTGCGCTGATCAGCGAGGCCGCGCCGACCGACGCGAGCCCCAAAAGTTTCAGATGCGATTTCATCGTTTGCTCCGGGAGATTTGTCGTTGTTGACGACGACAATCTAGGAGCGCGAACGAATCGCGACATCGACCGGAGGAGCGGAGCCCGCGGTCGCCTTCGGCGGACCGCGCTCTACTTCGGAAGGGAGAGCGAGAGAACTCTCAGCTGAGCAGCCGGCCGATCTCCGGCAGCGGATGGCCCGTGAGGTCCTTGGCGACTTCGGCGATCACGCATTCGGCGACTTCGCGATGCAGGCGCGCGCGCAGGTCGCCTAACATCTTCGGTGGCGCCACCACCACGAGCTCGTCGAACTTGCGCGCGTGTTCCATGTGATAGAGCAGGTTCGCCACCTGCGCGGCGAAACGTTCCTCGGCCTGCTGGTGCCAGTCGGTTTCCTCCATGGCGCTGCGCGACCGCCCGTCCGGCGAGTGCGCGCGCCCGGGCTGATCCGTGCCCTGGTCACGCGTGTACGGATTCTCGGAATCGAGTGCGCTCTCGAGCACCAGTTGCGGCTCGGCCGCCGTACCGGTGTTGCGGAGGAAACGCGCGCGCCGGCCATCGCTGACCAGCACCAGTGCAGCCGGCGGGATCGTGATGTGTTCCATGCGATCAATGTAGGTCAAGCGCCGCCGCTTCGAAATGACACAGATCAACCTGTCGCGCGCCGTGATCCGTGCCATCGCAGCCACAGGATGAGTGCCGCGATCAGCAACACGGCGATCGCAATCCATTTTTCGTAGTGGTGCAGGTTGTCGACGATCCGCGTCACGAGGTGGCTGGTGCCAAATCCCACGAAAGCGAACACGCAGGACCACACGGCCGCTGACAGGAGATTCAGCCAGAAGAACTTGCGCGCATCCATGCTGGTGAGCCCCAGCGCCACGGGCAGCGCGATGCGCAGGCCCCAGAGGAAGCGCATCGACAGCACCACCTTGACCTGGTGTTGCTCGACCCGATGCAGCGCGACGTTGACCTTGTCGCGCAGGCGCGGGAAACGTTCGAGCAGGGACTTGGCATGGCTGCGACCGAGATGGAAGAACAGCTGGTCGCCACACACCGCGGCGATGAACGAAGTCGTGATCACGCCGGCGAGATCGAGGTAGCCCCGATGCGCGAAGTATCCACCGAGCATCAACAACGTCTCACCCTCGGCCAGCGTGCCGAGGAAGATCAGCAGGTAGCCGTATTGATGCAGCAGGGATGGGAGATCCATGGCGCTCCCAAACTATCAAAGTCACGCGGCTCGCGTAATATCGCGCTCCATGAAAACAACAACCCGCTGGATGATTTCCCTTCTCGGCCTGGTCGGCACCGTGGCGCATGCCGATGCGGAACTGCAGTCCTTCGTCGACAAGACGCTCACCGATGCGCGCACGCGCGCCAATCTGCCCGCCGTGGCCGCACTCGTGCAGATCGATGGCCAGGTCGAAGCGCGCTCCGCGGTGGGAGTGCGCGCCGTGGGCCAGCGCGAGCCCGTGACGCAGCAGGACCTGTGGCATCTCGGTTCCGACACCAAGGCCATGACCGCGACTCTGATCGCCAGGCTCGTGGAGCGGGGCCTCGTGGGCTACGACGAGACGATGGGGCGCATCTTCCCCGGCATCGCGGCGCGCATGGATCCGGCCCTGCACAACGTGACCGTGGCCCAGCTGCTGTCCCACACCGCGGGTCTGCCGTCGCTGACCACGGACGAAGGAAAGCGGATTTTCAACACCGTGCTCAAGACCGAAAGAGGTCTGCGTTCCCAACGCGCCGCGGTGGTCATGCACTACCTGAGCCGCAAGCCGGCGGGCAAGGTCGGCGAGTTCGCGTATTCGAACGTGGGCTACGTGATCGCCGGTGCGATTGCCGAAGAACGCACGGGCAGCACCTGGGAAGACCTGATCCGCAGCGAGGTGTGGCGCCCGCTCGGCATTCGCAGCGGCGGCTTCGGGCCGCCGGGAAAATCCGGTCGGATCGACCAGCCGCTGGGCCACGAGTTGAAAGATGGCAAGTGGGTGCCGCTCGATCCCGAATCCCGGGACAGCGACAACCCCGAGGCCTTCGGTCCCGCCGGCACGGTGCACATGACGCTCGATGACTGGATGTTGTTCGCCCAGGACCATCTCGATGGCGAACGCGGCGCCGGCAAACTGCTCAAGGCGGAGAGTTACCGGCGATTGCACGCCGCGGTGACCAAGAACTACGCCATGGGCTGGAGCGTGGTGCGCGCGACCGATGGCTCGAACGCCGTGCTCACTCACATGGGCAGCAACGGCTACTGGCTGGCGGACGTGCGCATCTTTCCGAAGCGCAACCTGGTCCTGATGATCACCACCAACGCGGGCGGGGACGTCGCCGAGAAGGCCGACAGGGAAATCGCGCGCGCCCTGCAGGAGCGCCTCAAGGCCCTCGACTGACCGCAGTAGCTAGAACGTGACGGGCCGCGCCAGGAATTCGTCGGTGCCGAAGAACGCCTCGAAACCGATACCGATGCCGATGTTCGCGCTGCGGCGTTCCTCGAGTTTTTCGCGCGGCCAGGTGAGGCTGGTGCGGATCTCGAGGATCAACCAGTCGCGCGACACGCTGCGGCGGTAGGCGAGCTTGATGCCGTAGTCCTCGAGCGGCACCTCGGCATCCATCTCGCCCTGCGAGAAGATCTGCGCGGCGATGGCGCGCCGGTTCGGGAAGCCGCGGATCGCGGTGACCGCCGTGTAGCCGCGCAGCCCCTCGGATTCTTCCGAAATCGTCGCGGAAATCGTGCCGCGCACCAGCCACTTGAGGTCGATGACGCGCTCGGCGTCGAAGCGGCTGGTGAAGCCGAAGCCTTCGCTGTTCTGCCAGAACGCGGTCTCGCGGAAGCTGTACAGCGTCTCCTCGACGCTGCCTTTCTCGAACACGTAGCTGCCCTTGACGAACGGGTCCACCGGGAAGCGCAACCGGATGCCCACGTCGGCGTCGAAGCGCGGGCCTTCCTTCGGCGAGCGGTAGGCAATGCCGAATATGGTCTGGTCGTCCTCGACGCGGCCGACCTGGCTCGGGAACGCACCGGAGGCGAGCTCGCGCTCGGTCACGTACTCGTCGCGGTTCACGCGGCCGATGAAGGCGTGGTAACGCTCGTTCATGCGCGGCAGCGGCAGGTCGACGTTGAAGCGCAGCTTGGGCTGAAAACCGTCGTATTCGTCCCAGAGCAACGCGGGCGCGATGGATCCTTCGGTCTGGCGGTAGTAGTTAGCGTCGTCCGATTCCGGGCCGAACCAGCCATCGACGGTCCGGGCCGAGCGCCACACCGAGTTGAACAGCCAGAGGTGCGCGCGGTCGAGCCACGGTTCGCTCTTCATGTCCGTGGGCGATGGAGGCGTGGTCTGAGGATCGATCGTCGGATCGTCGGGCTGCGCCCATGCCGCGCCGGCCAGGACCAGCAGCAAACAACCCGGCGCGAGTCGACGCAGATTTGGGCAAGCTTCCACATGGCAAGCTTGGGGCGCAGCGGCCGTCCGGATCGTCAGCGATCAGCCCATGACGTTGCAGGCCCAGTCTGGCAGTGGTTGTGAGGCTGGGGGAGCCCCTAGTGAATCGACATGGAACCGAGCACTTTGAGCAACTCGGTGAAATCCACGGGCTTCACGAGGTGATGTTCGAAGCCCGCTGCCAGCGTGCGCGCGCGGTCGGCGTCCTGTCCGTAACCGGTGATCGCCACCAGCCGCGTGTCCGCGTGGCGCCGCTGCGCGCGGATGCGCGCGGCCACTTCGAAGCCATCGATGCCCGGCAGGCCGATGTCGAGCAACACCACGCCGGGCCTGAAGCCATCGAGCTTGCCCAGCGCTTCGGCGCCGGAGTAGGCGGTGTCGACGTCGTGGCCCTCGAGCTTGAGGATCATGGCGAGCGTGTTGGCCGCGTCTTCGTTGTCGTCGACGACGAGGATGCGCCGTGACACACCGGTCGCGTCGCGCGAGTCCTGCGGCGCCGGCAGCTGGCCCTCCAGCAACGGCAGCCGAATCTCGACGGTGGTGCCACGACGCTCGCCGCTGCTCATGATCTGCACGTCGCCGCCATGCATGTCGACCAGCCGTTTCACGAGACTCAGGCCGATGCCCAATCCTCCCTGGGACCGGTCGAGCGTGCGTTCGCCCTGCACGAACAGGTCGAAGATCTTCGGCATGAGCTCGGGTGCGATGCCCATGCCGTTGTCGCTGACGCTCACGATCACGTTGCCGCCATCCTCGCGCGTGTGCACGCGGATGTGACCCTCGGGCTCGGTGTACTTGGCCGCGTTGGTCAGCAGGTTGGCGAGGCATTGCACGAGCCGCTCCGGATCCACGTTGACGTGCAGTCCGGCGCAGCTCGCGGTGATCGACACCTGGTGGCGCTTGCGCCGGATCAGCGGATCGACGGTCTCGAGGGAGCGCGCCACGAGATCCGCGACCGCGACCGGCTCCCGGCGCAGTTCGATGCGCCCCTGCGTGATCCGGGACACGTCGAGCAGGTCGTCCACGAGTCGCGTGAGATGCGTGACCTGCCGCTCGATGGTGTGCACGGCCGTGCGCATCGACACATCGGCTGGCAGCTTGCGCGACAGCAACTCGCCGGCATTGCGGATCGGCGCAAGCGGATTGCGCAGCTCGTGCGCCAGCATGGCGAGGAACTCGTCCTTCTGCCGTGACGCGTCCTCGAGCTCGCGCCGCTGCGCGAGCAGGGCCTCGTGGGTCCTGTGCTTCTCGGTGACGTCGGTGGCCGTGCCCAGCCACTCGGTGACGCTGCCGTCGCGATCGAGCAGCGGGATGGCGCGCGAGAACATCCAGCCCAGCGTGCCGTCGTTGCGGATCACGCGGTGCTCGAGCTCGAACGGCTTCTTGTGCAGGACCGCGTCGTTGATGGCGGCCAGCACGCGTTCACGCTCGGCCTGCGGAATGTAATGGTCGATCCAGCGCGTGCTCGGCAGGGTGGTGTCGGCGATGAAGTTGCGGCCATGCAGGAAGCGCATCTCGCTCCAGTCGGGGCCCATGCGGTAGACCACGTCCGCGGTCGCCTGCACGAAGGCGCGGAATCTCTCCTCGCTGTCGCGTCGCGTGCGGACCAGCTCGAGCAGCGCGCCGACGCGCGCCAGCAGCTCGCGCGCGGTGAACGGCTTCACCATGTAATCGTCCGCGCCGGCGCTCAATCCTTCGATGCGCGCTTCCTCGCCGGCGCGCGCCGAGAGCAGGATCACCGGCACCGGGCGCAGCGCCGGATCCTTGCGCATCGCGGCGGCCAGCTCCATGCCGTCGAGGCCGGGCATCATGATGTCGGAGATGACCAGGTCCGGCAGCTGCCGGCGGATCGCGGCCAGCGCCGCGAGGCCATTGTCCACGGCCTCCACGCGGTAGGCAGGGCCTAACAAGTCGGCCACGTAGGCGCGCATGTCCGCGTTGTCGTCGGCGAGCACGATGCGCGCGCCATAGGTGGCGGCGAAGCGCGGATCATGGCGTTGCGAGCCCGTGTCGGAAGGTGAAGGCCGCGGTTGGCGCGAGGCTGTGTCCTGCGGCAGCCAATGCATGGCTTCCTCGACGTATGCCTGCGAGCCGATCGCCGTGACGCCGCGGTCCGTACGCGCGCGACAGTGCTCCGGCGGAAGGTGGGCCGAGCCGAGCGGAATGCGCACCGTGAACGTACTGCCGCGGTCGAGGTCGCTGTGGGCGACGATGCTGCCGCCGTGCAGCTTGACCAGCTCCTGCACCAGCGCAAGGCCGATGCCCGAGCCTTCCTGCGTGCGGCCCCGCGCACCCTCGACCCGGTGGAAGCGCTCGAACAGCCGCGGCAATTCGTGCGCGGCGACGCCGATACCGGTGTCCGTCACGCTGAGCGCCACGTGGTCGGCTTCGCAGCGAAGGCGAAGGTCGATGCGCCCCTCGTGCGTGTACTTGAACGCATTCGACAGCAGGTTGAGGACGATCTTCTCCCACATCTCGCGGTCCACGTACACGTGTTGCGCGAGTGGCGGACACTCCACCTCGAAGTGCAGCCCCGCGCGGTCCATGGCCGAACGGAAGTTGCTGGCGAGGTCCGTGGTCAGCGCCGCGAGGTCGACGGGCTCGTACGAGGCCGTCACGCGGCCCGCCTCGATGCGCGCGAAGTCGAGCAGCGAGTTCACCAGCTTCAGCAGGCGCAGCGAATTGCGTTGCGCCACGTCGAGCTGTGCGCGCAGTGGCGCCGGCAGCGAGGGGTCCTCGAGCGTGTCGCGCAACGGGCCGAGCATCAGCGTGAGCGGCGTGCGGAACTCGTGGCTGACGTTGGAGAAGAACGCGGTCTTCGCGCGATCGATCTCGGCGAGCGCGGCGGCGCGGTGGCGTTCTTCCTCGTGGGCGCGCGCATTGGCGATGGCGGTGGCGATCTGCGAGCCCATGAGCTCGAGGAAGCCGGAGTAGGCCGCATCGAACCGGATGCGGGGACTGATTCCGACCACCAGCGCGCCCGCCGGATGATGAGCCATGTTCGACTTGATCGGCACCATGGCGACCATGTCGGTCGCCAACCCCGCGGGCGCGGAGCACACCAGCGTGCGTTCGGTCTCGAGCGCATCGGCCAGCGGCAGGTTCGCGACCAGCCCGGGTGCATCACCGGCCTCGATTCCCGCGAGGCTGGCGAGCTTCGGGGTGTGCCCGTCCGGCTCCAGTAGATAGAGCAGCGCAAACGGCAGGTCCTTGCGATGTTGCGCCAGGATGTTCATGGCGGAGGAGCAGGCATCCTCGGCGGTCTTGGCTTCGGCCACGCGGCTGCCCAGGTCGCGCAGGATGCCGACGCGCCGCTCGGCGATCACCTTGCTGGTGATCTCCACCACCGTGGCGAGTACGCCACCGATGTGGCGTGGCGCGGTCTCGTCCGGCACCGGGCTGTATGCGATCGTGAAATGGCACTCTTCGACGAAGCCATGGCGTTCGAGCTCGAGCTCGATGTCGTCCATCCAGGTCGCCGGCCCGCCCCCGAATGGCGTATCGATGAGCGGACGCAATACGTCCCAGATCTCCGACCACACTTCGCTCGTGGGCCGGCCCATGGCGCGCGGGTGCTTGCTGCCGAGGATGGGTGTGTACGCGTCGTTGTAGATGCAGACGTACTCGGGTCCCCACCACAACAATTGCGGAAAGCGGTTCGCCAGCACGAACTGGGTCATGGTGCGCAGTGCCTGGCTCCACTGCCCGGGCGGGCCGAGCGGAGTCGCCGACCAGTCCACCGCGCGCACGGCGCGGCCACAGTCGGTGTCGACGGTGATGAAGTCGAGGTTGTCCTTGCCCGGCAGCGGGTAGATTTCCGGCTTCGCGCTCACTCGACAGTTCCGGCAAATCCAAGACGGGCAGGGATTTTAGACGGAGGAACCGCTACCGCTCAGTAGGACGAGGCCGATATCCTGTCGGCGAAATGGTGTAGGCGGCCCTTAGGGCCGCCCCCGCAAGTGGTTAGAGCCCTCGATCAGCGGCTGGCCACGCGCGGTGCTGGTCCGGAGAACTCGCTTTCGAGCGTCACCGCCACCTCGTCACCGACCCCGAAGGTGCTTCCCGGCGCCGGAATGCCGTAGCTCACCCCGAAGTCCGAGCGCTTGAACTTGCCCTGTGCCGAAAAACCCACGCGCGCATGCGGGTCGTAGGGGTGGCTGGCGTAACCGCCGTTGTACCGCGCGTCGAGGGTGAGCGGCTTCGTGACGCCATGCAGCGTGAGCTCGCCATTCACGCGGAACGTTCCGGGCCCCGTGACCTCGATGGAGCGCGTGCGGAACGTCATCTCCGGGAAGCGGTCGGCGTCGAGCCAGTCCTTGCCGGCGAGCGACTGCAGGAAGCCCGAAGGCGCGTTGTCGGCCTCGATGGAACGCGGATCGATGCTCACGTTCACCCGCGACCCGGCGACATCGGACGGATCGAATTGCAGGTTCGCATCGAGGCGCGTGAAACGGCCGGTGTACGTGGAGAAGCCGAGATGGCTCACGCGGAAGATCAGGCTGGTGTGCGCCTTGTCGACCGTGTACGCGCCGGCGGGTACGGGGGCGGTCGAGGCGACCGGGGCTTCGTCGGCCAGGGCGACGGCGCCCGAGACCAGGGCAAAGGGGGCAAAAAAGGCGGCAAGTACGGGGGCTGTACGCATGTTCGTGACTCCTCTGTCGATGGGAGGTAGTCGAACCGGCCCGGCGCAAATCGACATCGGTTCGACGTGTCCTTGCAACCCCGGGCCCCCGGCAAACGTCTGGCGCTGAAAGGGAGGACTTTTCATGCGGATGACGTTCATCGTCTTGCTGATCGTGCTGAGCGGCTGCGCCACGTCCGCCCGGGCCCCGGCTCCCGCGCCGGCCACGTTCACCGCCGTGACGCTGCCCGACTATGACAGCGAGCGCGGCATCGGCTGGGCCTCGAGCCGCGAGGACTTCGAGGCGGCGCGTGCGGACCGTCGCTACGAAATGTCGCAGTTCACCTATCTGAGCGACGGGCTGACCGTGGGCGCCTATCTCTATCGGCCGCGCAAGACCCCGCGCCACAAACTACCCGTCATCCTGTTCAACCGGGGCAGCGTCATTCGGCCGAAAGGTTTCGCGGGCGAGATGCTGGCGATGGCGCACCGGTACGCCGAGGCGGGCTTCCTCGTGGTGGCGCCTCACTACCGTGGCAGCAATGGCTGGGCCGGCCGGGATGAGCTCGGCGGCGCGGACCTGCACGACCTCATGAACCTGCGGCCGGAGCTCGAGCGTATTCCGGGCGCCGATACTTCCCGCGTTTTCCTCGCGGGCGAGTCGCGCGGTGGCGCCATGGTGTACATGGCGTTGCGTGACGGCTTCCCGGCGCGCGCGGCCGCAGTCTGGGGCGCGTTCACGGATCTCGATCCGCTGACGGCGCCCGGCGGCCCGCAGGCGAAAGGTGTCCACTCCGTCTGGCCGGACTTCGATCAACGCCACGACGAGATCATCCGCACGCGCTCGGCCATCCATTGGGCGGACAAGATCAACGTGCCCGTGCTCATCATGCATGGCGGCGCCGACGACGACATCCCGCTGTCGCAGTCTCAGCGCATGGATGCCGAGCTCACGCGACTCGGCAAGACGCACGAGCTCATCGTGTTCGACGGCCAGCAACACGTGATCGGCGGCAAAGGCGCGGAGCGCGACGCGGCGGCGATCGCCTGGTTCCGCAAGTTTGGCGCGAACTAGATCCCCGCGCGCATTTCCATGCGGGCCGACACGCGCGCCGAGGGCGCCTGTCGAAGCCAGCCGACGAGATGCGATCCCAGGTCACGCACGTCATCTTCCGCGCCGTGGATGAAGCTCGACTTGCGCCGGCGCATGAAGTTGAGCCCGAGCGCATACAGGCCCGGCGCGACGAAGCCGCCGTGATGGCGCAGACGGCCTTTGGGGTCGAACACCGGCATCTGCAGCCACGAGTAGTCAGGCCGGAAGCCCGTGGCCCAGATGACGGTGCCGATGCGGTGTCTGACGAGGTCGATGGCGAGCGGCGGCGCTTCGTCGACGTGTGTGGGCGCGAATCGTTCGGGTTCGCCCTGCAGCGAGCCGGCGATCGTCAGCGCATCGAAGTTGTCCAGCATGCGCGCGAGCTTGAGATCGGCCATGGCACATTCGTTGCGCAACGCGCCCGAGAACTTCGCGATGCCGCCGTCGAGGCCGACGAGCCGGCCCACGATGCGCACGCCGCGCGCCGTCAACGCATTGAGGTCCAGCGTGCGCGCGGCGCCGATGAGCTGTGGCGAGGGCACGCGCCGTGCGCGCACCAGGTCGTCGACCTGGTCGAAGCGCTGGTCGAGGATCCCCGCCTGCGTGAGCCACCACTGGATGTCGCGGCCGCGATAGCGGCGCGGCATGCGGATGTGCTCGCCCACGGCGAGCGTGACCTCGCGGCCGTACGCCGCGAATTCGTCCGCGAGCTGCAGGCCGGTGGCCGAGGCGCCGACCACGAGCACGCCGCCGTCGGCGAGCCGCTCGGGATTGCGATACTCCTTCGCGCTCATCGAGCGCACGGAGGCGGGTAGTGAGGCGGCGAGCGCCGGCACTTGCGCGACGCCATGCGCGCCATTGGCCATGACCACGGCCTGGGCGCGCCAGCCGCGCTGCTCGGTGCACACGTGGAAAACTTCGCCATGTCGTGACACGGAGCGCACGGCGGTGCCGGTGCGCACCGTCGCGCCGATGAATCCCGCATACCGCGTGATGAACTGCGCGACGTCGGCGCTGCTCATGAAGCCATCCGGGTCATCGCCTTCGTAGCGGTAGTCAGGCAGGCGCGTCTGCCAGTTCGGCGTGAGCAGCCGCAACGAGTCCCAGCGCTCGTGGCGCCAGGCGTTGGCGATCTCGCCGCGCTCGAGCACCACGTGATCGACGGAGTGCGCGGCGAGGTACGCACTCATCGCGAGCCCGGAATGGCCGGCACCGATGACGACGACGTCAGTGGTGCCGGTTCCCGGACGGCGTGTGCCGTTCCTGCTCATCTCACTTCGACGGTCACGTGGGTCGGGTTGGTGACGATGTCGAAGACCGCCGAGCGGCGCTGCGACTGCGCCACCAGCGCGTTGATCTCCTCGCGCGTGGCATCGGCGTCGATGTCGTAGACGACCCTTATCCCGCTGAAGCCGTTGCGGACGTCGCTGTCGATGCCGAGGATGCCCTGCAGGTCCATGCCTGCCTCGAGCGTCGCCTTGACCGAGCGCAGCTGGATCTTGCGGTTCTGTGCGACTGCAGCAATGCCCGCCGTCAGGCAGGAGGCGAGGCCCACCAGCACGTACTCGACCGGCGTTGCGCCCATGTCTTCGGACGCGAAGATGGCCGGATGGTCGGCGTCGTATTTGAACTCGGTCTTGTGCGACTGCTCGGTGCCGAGGCCGAAGAACTTCTCGACGCTCGAACGGCTGTGCGTGCCGCGCACCCAGCTGCAGGTGGCGCGCCACTTGAATTGCGCGGCCTCCGGCATGTCGGTGAGCGCCTGACGCGCGCCCAGCAGGGCCTCGACGTTGACGCCATTGTCGACGGTGGTGGTCATTTTCATGCGATTTCTCCTCTGAGGTATGCCCGCCCGGGGCGGGCTGGCGTTGCGAGGAGGCTGATGCCGCACCGTTGGACCCAGCGTGGAAACCCGCGTGGAAAATGGGGTCAGACCCCTTTTTCTGGCAAATGGGGTCTGACCCCATTTTTTTTCCACGCTCGCTCCCACGGTGGCCAAGGAAGATGCGTCCCAAGGAGGACCTCACATGGCCCGTTTTCAAAACATTCTCGAGACGATCGGCAACACCCCGGTCGTCAAGCTCAACCGTCTGTCACCCCCCGGCGTCAACGTCTACGTCAAGGTGGAATCGTTCAACCCCATGGGATCGGTCAAGGACCGCATGGCGCGCGCCGTCATTGAAGATGCCGAGCGCCGCGGCCTGCTGAAGCCCGGCCAGACCGTCATCGAGGCCACCAGCGGCAACACCGGTATCGGCCTCGCGATGGTCTGCGCGCAGAAGGGCTATCCACTCGTCGTGACCATGGCGGAGAGCTTCAGCGTCGAGCGCCGCAAGCTGCTGCGCTTCCTCGGCGCGAAAGTCGTGCTCACGCCGGCGTCCGAGAAGGGCAGCGGCATGCTCGCGAAGGCCGTCGAGCTGGCGAACACACACGGCTGGTTCCTGTGCCGCCAGTTCGAGAACCAGGCGAACGCGGACGTGCACTCGCGCACCACGGCGCGCGAGATCATCAACGACTTCGCAGATCAGCGCCTCGATTACTTCGTGACCGGGTTCGGCACGGGCGGCACGCTCAAAGGCGTGGCGCGCGAGCTGAAGCTTTCGCGTCCCGACGCACGCATCGTCGCGGCCGAGCCGGACAACTCGCCGGTGCTGAACAGCCGCATCCCGCAGCCGCGCGACGCGGCCGGCAATCCGAACGGCAGCCATCCGCAGTTCCGCCCGCATCTCATGCAGGGCTGGGCCCCGGATTTCATTTCGACGCTGACCGAAGAGGCGGTGAGCAGCGGGATGGTCGACGAGATCGTGCCCGTGGCCGGCGCCGACGCGCTGCGCCTGTCGCGCGAGCTCGCCCAGAAGGAAGGCATCTTCGCCGGCACCTCGAGCGGCGCCACGCTGGCCGCGGCGTTGACCGTCGCACGTCGCGCGCCGCAGGGCGCCAACATCGTCTGCATGCTGCCCGACACTGGCGAGCGCTACATGTCGACGCCGCTGTTCGAAGGCATCGGCGAGGAGATGACCGCCGAGGAATGGGAAGTGTCGCGTTCGACGCCGCTGTGCCGCTTCGATGCGCCCGCGCCGGCCGCAGCCGCGCAACCCGCTGCGCCCGCCGCACCGCAGCCGCGCGTGACCGTCGATCCCGCGGCCGCAACCTTCGTCACGAAAGTGACCGAGGAAAACTCCGTGGTCATGTTCGCGCTCGAGTGGTGCGAGTTCTGCTGGTCGGTGCGCAAGCTGTTCAGCAAGCTCGGCATCGCGTATCGCAGCGTCGACGTCGACTCGGTGGAATTCCAGAAGGACGACCTTGGCGGCAAGATCCGCGCGGTGCTCGCCGATCGCACCGGCCAGAAGACCATGCCGCAAATCTACATCGGCGGCGAGCACATCGGCGGTTGCACGGACCTGTTCGACGCGTGGCGCAGCGGCGCCATCCAGCGCCGGCTCGACGATGCCGGCGTGAGCTACGACCGCGAGGCGAAGATCGATCCGTACACGCTGCTGCCCAAGTGGCTGCAGCCGCGCAAGAGTGCGTGAGCGATGATCAGGGCAACTCAACCGCCGGTGATCGACATCGCCGAGGCCGAGCGCACGCACGTGCATCGCGCCATCGACGTCGCGTGTCGCGAGTGGGGCGTGTTCCAGGTCGTGGGCCACGGTATCGACCTGCGCCTCATCGCGGCGCTGCGCCGGCAGATGCGCGCGCTGTTCGCGGCGCCGGGTGACCAGAAGCTCGCAATCGCGCGCACCGCGAAGAATCCCTGGGGGTTCTACGATCGGGAGCTCACGCGCCACGTGCGCGACTGGAAGCAGGTGTACGACTTCGGTCCCGCCGATGGCGCGGACATGGAGCCGCAGTGGCCCGCGGGACTGCCCGCGTTCGAACCCATCGTGCGTGCGTTCTACGAGGCCTGCGATGCGCTCGCGCTGCGACTGCTGCGCGTGATCACGCGCAATCTCGGCATGCCGTCCGAATCGCTCGACCGGCATTTCCGGCCGGCGCACACCAGCTTCCTGCGGCTCAACTACTACCCGCGTTGTCCGTCACCGCAGTGGCATCACGGCGTGCATGCGCACACCGACTCGGGTGCGCTCACGTTGCTGCTGCAGGACCGCCCGGGCCTCGAAGTCGTGCACGGCGGCGGCTGGGTCATCGTGCCGCCGCGCGCGGACGCGCTGGTGGTGAACATCGGCGACATCCTGCAGGTGTGGTCGAACGACAAATACGCGGCACCGCTGCATCGCGCGTTCGTGCACCCGAATGAGGACCGCTTCAGCGTGCCGTTCTTCTTCAACCCCGCGTACAGCACCAACTACGCGCCCTTGCCCTCGGCCGTCGACGCGCGCAATCCGCCGCGTTACCGGCCGATCAACTGGCGCGAGTTCCGCGCGCGGCGCGCCGCGGGCGACTACGCCCATGCCGGCGAATACGCCGAGATCAGCCAGTACGCGATCTGACCAGAACCCCTTTCAAGGAAGTCTCACCATGCCCTTCATCGACACCATTCCCGATACGGACATCAACGCCGACGTGCGTGCCATGTACGAGCGCCAGCGGACCTTCTGGGGCTTCGTGCCCAACTACGCGCGCGTGTTCTGCTGGCGCCCGGAGATCATGGGCCTCTGGGCGCAGCTGCAGGCCGGCATCAAGAGGAACATGGACAAGCGGCGCTTCGAGCTCATCACGTTCGCGGCGGCGCATACGCTGCGCAGCACGTTGTGCTCACTGGCGCACGGTCGCGCGCTGACCGCGTTCTTCTCGCCCGAGGACGTTCAGCTCATGGCGCGCGGCGCGTCGCCCGCATCCCTGACCGCGTCCGAGGCCGCGATGATGAGCTTCGCGCGCAAGGTGGCGCGCGGGCCGTTCGCCGTGGCCGCGAATGACGTCGACGAGCTCAAGAAACACGGCTTCACCGATGCCGAGGTGTTCGACATCGCCGCGACGGTGTCGGCACGCGCGTTCTGGACCGGCATCGTCGAATCGCTGGGCGTCGAGCCCGAGCCGCCGTTCCACGATCTCGAGCAGGAATTCCGCAAGACCATGACCGTGGGACGACCGTTCCCGAAAACGGGGGCAGCCCCCATTTGCTAGGAAACGGGGGCAGCCCCCATTTGCTAGGAAACGGGGGCTGCCCCCTTTCCGGAGCTAGTGCGACGCCAGCCAGCGGTCCACTTCGGGCACGCGCGTAGCAAGCACCTTGGCGAGGTAACGCACGCGCGCGGTGGCGAGCACGTAGTCCTGCCGCGCGTTCTCGGGCACGTGCGTGGCCGCGAAGGCATTGAGCTTGTCGACCGTCGAGAGCTCGACGCTGTTACCGGTGAGCCGCGGCACGTACTGCAGCGCCGAGGTCACCTCGAGCGTCTTCGAGATCCTGTCCCAGTTCTGGATGGTGAAATCCAGCGCGGCCTCCGGATGACGCGTGGCCGTGGCGCTGATGATCACCGGCGTGACCGTCGACGGCACCTCGCCGGAAAGCGCGAGGGCCTGCGCACGTCGCATCAATGCGTCGTCCTGCGGCGCGCCGAGCAATCCATAGAGTTGCTGGCGCTCCATCTCCGAGGGCGCGGCCTTGGCCATCTGCAGCAGGCGCTCCCACAACCGGGCATCGGCTTGCACGGCGACATTGCGCAGCAGTGAGCTGCGCACGTCGGCACTCACGCTCTCGGGGTTGGCGAGAAACTTCTCGAAGCGCGCCCGAGTCTCGGCGATGACCCGCGGATCGTCGAGGTCATTGAGGGCCGCGATCAGGTCATTGCGCAGGATGGCGGTGTTGTCGCTCTCGCCCGGGCGCGCGTCCCAGCCCACGCGCTCGAATATCGGCTTCAGCACGCCGCGCGCATAGGCGCGGAACGCGCGCTGGTTCGGTCGTCCATTGAAGAACGTGTCCATGCCCTGCAGCTGGCTGGCCAGCATCGACGCCACCACCGGGTCGACCGACACGGGTACCTGCCTGGTGAGATCCAGGTAGTCGGCCATGGGCTGCACAGCCGCACTGGTGAGACTCTGCGTATCCATCAGCAGCCCGAGCTGATCGTCGGCGGCGAGATCCGCATAACGGGCCGCGACGGCCTTGAATCCCTCGGGCGAATAGTGACTGCGCAGGTAGCCCGCCTGGCCCGCGTTGAGCACCACGGCGCCGCAGCCAACCGTTTCGACTTTCGTGGGCTTTTCACCGGACACGATGGCGCCCGTCGGCGCCTGGCCGACGACGGCGACTTTCACGGGCAGATGCCACACGCGCGCGCCGGTCGAGTCCGCGTCGATCGCGAAGTGCGTCTGGTTGAGCGACAAAGCCGTCTTGCCCCCCGCGCAGCTCGAGTCGAGCATGTTCACCATCGGCACGCCGGCCTGCAGCGTGTAGTCGTGCGCGATCTGCGGCACCGGCGCCGCGGATTCCTTGCCGATCGCGGCCCACAGATCGTCGGTGACCGTGTTGCCGTACTTGTGCTCGCGCATGTAGCGGCGCACGCCCGCGCGGAACGCCGCTTCGCCGACATGGGATTCCAGCGCGCGGATCACCGCGGCGCCCTTGTAATAGGTGATGTCGTCGAAGGCGTTCGCGGCCTGCGCCACGTCCTCGATCGGCTGGATGATGGCGTGGGTACCGTCGCGCGCATCGCGTTGCATGACCGAGTGCGTGACCGACACGGTCTGCAGCCAGACCTTCCACCCGGGGTTGAAATGATCCGTGGCCTTGTTGGCCATCCACGAGGCGAAGCCTTCGTTGAGCCACAGGTCGTCCCACCATTCCATGGTCACGAGATCGCCAAACCACTGGTGCGCGACTTCGTGCGCGATGACGTTGTAGACGTATTGCTTGTCGGACTGCGTCGAGATCTTCGGGTCCAGCAGCAGGTACTTCTCGAAGTAGAAGATGGCGCCCCAGTTCTCCATCGCGCCGAAGAACTGGCTCGACCCCGGACCCGCGATCAGGTCGAGCTTGGGCAGTGGATAGGGCGTGCCGAAGTATTCGTTGTAGTAGGGCAGCAGCTCCGCGGTCGCGTCGAGCGCATACGCGGCACTGGCCGTATCGCCGCGCTTCACGACGATGCCGATGTCCACGTTCTGCACCGTGCGGTGCACGCGCTCGAAGTCGCCGGCGCCGAAGAACAGCAGGTAGGTGGACATCTTCGGCGACTTCGCGAACTTCACCAGCTGCAGCCCGCCGTTGGCCACTTTTCGCGTGGACTCCACCGGCATGTTCGAGATGGGCATCAGCTCCGCGGGCAACGTTGCCGACAGCTCGAAGGTGGCCTTGATCCCGGGCTCGTCCCAGCAGGGCACGAAGCGCCGCGCATCCGAGTTCTCGAATTGCGTGAACAGGGCGCGCAGCTGCGCTTTCGAACTGCCTTTCGGTGCCTGGTAATCGAGTGCGAACAGGCCCGTGGCGCTCTGGTAGATAGTGCCGTGGTAGACGAGCTTGAGCTTGCGCGGCCCGGTGGCGAGCGGCTTGTCGAAGGTCAGCGTCGCGGTCTGGACCCTGTCATCCAGCGTGACGGTGGGTTGCTTCGCTTCGCCAGAGAGCGTGGCGCTGTCGATCGCGAGATCGGCCGCGTTGAGCACGATGGTGTTGGTCGCGCGCCGGACGTTCACGTCGATCTCGACCGACCCCGTGAACTTGAGCGCGTCGATGTCGGGCGTGAAGTCGATGCGGTAGTGCTCGGGCGTCACCGCGTCCGGCAGCACCACGCGCTTGGGCGGCGTGGCGGCGAAGACGGGCAGGGCGAGCACCAGCAACGCGGCGGCGGCACACCGCGCGAATCCATGTCCAGTCATTGGAACTCCGGGCTGCAAGAGATGGCTGCGCCAAGTTGTACTGGAATTGCGCGAGTTAGGCCACAGCCCGGCGCCTCGGTTCACCGCCAGAATTCGATCGACACGGCGACCCAGTCGCGCGAGTAGTCGTTGTCCTCCACCGGCGAGCGGCTGCGCTCGTGCTCGTAGCGCAGGTAGAGCTGCGACTGCCGCCACAACGTGCGCGTGGCCTCGACGCGCAACGAGCTGCGTTTGTCGTCCCACGCCGGCTGCTCGAACACCGGCTGCGCCGGGTGCCGGGTGCGCCGCCAGCTGGCGCCCGCCGTGAAGTTCCAGAGCGGCGAGAACGCCCACTTGGCGTCCGCGCTCCATTCGGTCCAGTCCTGGTCGAAGAACTCGTCCTGCGTGTCGTTGCGTTCCGCGCTCGCGTGCGCGCCGAAGTTCCAGGAGCGCCAGCCCCAGAAATAATCGAGCGCGTAACCAGTACGGCTGCCCGAGATGCCGCTGAACGCGTCTTCGCCGTCGACCGACGCGGCTCGCAACTGCGCACGCAGCGACTGCTGGTGGGTGAATGCCTTGGTCACCTGCGCCGAACCCGTCACCGAACGCTCGTAGACATCGCCGCCCAGCGTGAGCTGCGTGCCATTGACGCCGAGCTCGAAATACCAGGTCTCGAGCGACAGGCTGTGCGCAACGCCGAGCGAGAGCGCGGTCTGGTCGAAGTCATCGAGGCTCGAATATCGCAGCACTCCCGCCGCCGCATCGACGCGCCAGGTCGGCAGGAAGGAATAACTACCCGCGGTGAACAATTCGGCGAACTGGTCGCTCTGGCCGCTGCCGGGCGTGTCGAGCGAGTCCGAGCGCAATGCGACGTTGCCGTCGTAGCCGAGTCCCGTGCGTCCATACAGCGACCAGGCACGCGGAGTCGACTCGGGCTGCAGTGCCTGCAGCTGCCGCAGTGCCAGGCTGCGCAGGCGATCGTCGCTGTGTCCCTGCGCGGCCTGCTCGAACCACCCGCGCGCCGCGCGCTCGTGCCCGCGCTTGAGCTCCACGAGACCGAGGTTGTAGTGCGCGAGCGCGGCCATCGCGGGAGTCGCCGCGACTTCGCGGAACGCGCGTTCGGCGCGCGCGTAGTCACCGCTGCGATAGGCGGCCACGCCGATGTTGAAGTGCACCGCCGGCCCCGACATGCCGAGCGCCACGCATTGCTCGTAGAGCGCGAGCGCGCGCGGAAAGTCCGCGGCCGCGAACGCAGTGTTGGCCTCGGCAAAACGCGCCTGTGCGTCCGCGGGCTGGGCCTGCGCGCAGACGGCGAAAACCAGCGCGAGCAGTAGTTCGATGCAGCCGCTAACGCGGCGGCTTCGGAGTTTTCGGGGGCTTGGGTGGTTTCTCGGGCGGGCCGTTGCGCCGGGCGTCCTCGGAGCGCTCCTTGGCCTCTTCGGAAACCTGCTGGCCAAACGCGCGACCCTGCTCGCGAACGTCCGGAGCCGCCTGCGAAGAGCGGCCCGGAGGATTCGGATTTCCCGCGCCAGGTGGTTTGCCCGGGTCCTTGGGTTTGCCGGCGTCGGGTGGTTTGCCGGTGTCCTTGGGCTTGCCGGTATCGGTCGGCTTGCCGGTGTCCTTGGGTTTGCCCGTGTCGGCAGGCTTGCCAGTGTCCGTGGGTTTGCCACTGTCCGTGGGCTTGCCACCATCCGTGGGTTTCCCGCTGTCGTCAGGCTTGCCGCCATCCTTGGGCTTCTCGTCAGGTTTTCCGGTGGCGGCAGGCTGCGTCGGTTTCGGCAGCGGAATCTTGCGCACGATCTCGTCGGGCACCTTGGCATTCGGATCGACGATGACGCGCATGGTGACGTCCAGGTCGTCACCTTCGTCCGAGGTTGGCGCCTGCGCGAACACCCGCGGAACGGCAAACAACATCGAGGTAACGACGTAGACCAGTCGCGCACGCCGCATGATGCCCTTGCTAGTCACGCGGTGTCACCCCTGCCGGCCGGAACGGATGACGTGCGTGGTGGCGCGATGACATGCATCGCCACGCTCACGCGACGCGTTTTCCCCTGGTGCTCGATCTCGGCCACGATGCGACCGTCGCCGGTCTCGCGCGCGATCACGGGTAGCGAGAGCAGGTTGGCGCCGCGCGTGAGCGTGGCCTGCCATTCGACTTCCTGCTGCGGGTAGCCATTCAATGCGACGCTGCCGGTGACGTAGATTCGGATGGTGGCGTCGTCGAGCTCACGTTCCGAATCGATGACCAGCGGCACTTCGCGGCTTTCATTGAGCGAGAGCACGAGCGTGGGCTCTCCAGGTGCGCCGGACTTGACCCAGATGAGCACCACCCACGCGAGGGTGGCGGCGAGCGCACCTGCGCCGGCCGCCCACCAGGTGGCGTGACGGCGCAGCGCGGGGCCGAAACGCCGCGCGGGCGCCCGGCCGCGCACGGCGTTCGCCAGCACGCGGTCTTCGAAACCGGGGCGCGGTTCGGGCACGGGCATGCCGCGCAGTGCCGAGCGTAAGTTCTCGTCAGCCACGTTCCACTCTCAGAAGGTCACGAAGGGACTGCCGCGCCCGGTGCAGGCGCGATTTGGTCGTACCGAGCGGCACTTCGATGATGCTGGCCACCTCTTCCAGACTGTAACCCTCGATTTCGTGCAGCGACAACACCACGCGATGCTGTTCGAGCAGCCGGCCCCAGGCATCGGCGATCCGCTCCTGCTGCAGGGCCTGGTCCGCCAGCAGGGCAGGGTCCTGGCTGTCGTCGGGGGCGTCGATGTCCTCGTTATCGACGTACAGCACGGGTGAACGATCGGAACGCCGCAGCCAGTCGACGAAGATGCGATACATGATGCGCGCAGCCCAGGGACGGACCGCCTCGACTTCACGTAAGCGTGGCATTTCGGAAAACAGGCGCGTGAGCGTTTCCTGCACGAGATCCTCGGCCTGGTCCACGTCTCCCGTCCAGCGATAGGCATAGCGGTACAACGAGCGTACGTGCCCGCGCATCAGCTGGTCGAATTCCTCGGCCGGGGTTGGATTCATCTGGGAGACCAAAGATATCGCACCCGGGGCGCGGGGAGCTTGCCCGGCGCCGGCCGCGCCCCGGGGTGCGTCATGGTGTTGAGACTGACACCATGATTCTTATCCGGCCAACGATCAAAATCCTTTGCCGCCGCCGGCGGCGAGATAGGCCAGCATCAAGATGCTTGCTACCGCACCCAGGACCATGCCCGCGGCGGCAAAGGGGGATCGTCGTCTCATGCAAAGAGACACGAATGAACCCCGGGTTGGGTTCCATGCTCTGGAACGAAGGAGGTTGTGAGTCCGCCGAGGTTGCGGTGTCCGACAGACACCCGCCGGCGTTGTTAGAACGGGTCCGAGAACTTCGGGTCTGACAACATCGCGTGGTCGGTCAGGGTGCGCAGGAAGGCCTCGAGCGCTAGTTTGTCCGACTCGGGAAGATCGAGCCGCACCGGGTTGCCGTTCGAATCCCGCAGCAACGGGTCGAGATCCGCGCTCGCGCGGACATCATGGTCGTAGTGATCGATGACCTCTCGCAGCGTCGCGAAGCGGCCATCGTGCATGTAGGGCGCGGTCAACGCGATGTTGCGCAAGGACGCCGGGCGGAACTGCCCGTGGCCCGCGCCGACATCGGTGAATTGCGCGTCGATGCCATTGTTCGCGAACCAGACGTTGGACCCCGACGGCAGCGAATGACAATGCACGCAGGCGAAATGCGTCGAGCTGTCGGTGAAGATCTGCCGGCCGCGCTCCTCCTGTTGCGTGAGCCGGGCGGCGCAATCCTTCGCGACGCCGCCGACGGTATCGCAGGCCGCGTCGTATCGGGACCGGTACGAGATCAGCGCCTGCACGTATTGCTCGAGCGCGCGCAGGATGCGCCCGGCGGTGATCTCCGGCGAGCCGAACGCGGCGTCGAACAGCGGTGCGTAGAACGACGTGGCCAGTAGTTTGGCTTCGAGGTCGGGCAGCGTGTTGCCGAGCTCTTCCGGTTTCGTGAGCGCCTCGCGGGCCGCATCCTGGATGGACAACACGCGCAGGTCGGCGAACCAGGAGCCATGGGCGTTGTAGCGCGCATTCACGAGCGCCATGGCATTGCGCGCCAACGGCACGCCGATCGCGCCGGTGTTGAACCGCTCGGGGGATGCGAACCCATGCTCGCGCTGGTGACAGGACGCGCATGCCAGCGTGTTGGTGATCGACAGGCGCCGGTCGTGGAACAACACGCGGCCCAGGGCCGCGCCGGCGTCCGTGGTCCGATTACCCGGGGGCTGCGTATCCCAGAGCGGAATTCGAAACTCGCTCGAGTTGCGGAAATCGTCGGGCAGCGCCAGCCCCTCGTCGGCATATAAGAAAGGAGTCGCCGGCAGCGCCGGGGCACCGGGCGGAGCGGCCGGCGCGGCGATGACGAACAGGGACTCCGCACTGGCGCCGTCCGGATCCGTGCCCGTGACCCGGACCTCGACCGCGCCCGCAGTCGAGAACACGCCGCTGACCTGCGTGCCGGCGACCGCAAGACCCGGCGCACCGCGCAGAACCACCTGGTAGCGCAGCACATCGCCGTCGGGATCCACGATGCGCGGCGCGAACGCCACGGCATCCAGCGAAAAGTATTCGCCGACCAGGACCCGCTTGTCGCGCCGTTCGCCCGCGACCTGTGGCGCGCCGTTCGGGATCACGGGGCCCGTTGCCGCCGGAGGAGGCGCGGGCGATGGCGGCGACGTGTTGCCGCCGCCGCCGCACGCCGACAGCGCCATCAACAGCGATGCAGGCAGTACCGTGGGGACGATCCGGGCGGCGGAAGACATCGCCCGGATTTTGTCACGGCTGGAGCACCCCGCCGATCTTCCTGGCCACCGTGACATTCCAGCGCACCGCGCGTTTCTCGCCGCCGGTCTCGCAGTAGCCCACCACCTGGATGCGCCCGGTCGCATCGACGCGATTGTTGAGCGCGTTCGCCTCGCAGTTGTTCCAGGTCCAATAGGGCGTGCCCAGCGAGGGCAGCGTCACCATGCCGATGTTCGGTCCCCAGATGAACGCGGCACGGCGGGTCACGGGGCCGCTGCCCAGCGGCGGGTTCCACTGGAACGTGGAATACCCGGCAACGAACCCCTGGTCATTGACCTCCTTGCCCATGCTGATGTTGCCGCCGGGCATGATGCCGAGGTCGAACGCGGTCGCGCTGGTGCCGTTCCAGTAGAACGCGCGGTAGTTGCTGCCCGAGTTGAACATGCCGGTGACGTGGCCGCCGTTGCTGAGGCCGAACGCCGTACCCGACAGCGCACCGGGCGGGCCGGGAACGGACTGCACCGACGCGCCGGACTTCTCGAGGAACATGCGCAGCGAGGTCGTGCCATTGTCCACGCCCACCGTGTCGCCGTTGTTGTTGATGTCGTAGGCGATGGTCTGGACTGCGTTCGGCAGGTCCGCCGGGCAGAACAACATCTCGGCCTGCGCCGACGCCGAGCCCCAGCGCACGGGCAGCTCGGAATAGCAGTCGCCCTGGGTGTCCGGGATCGGGTCATCGCTCGACTCGAAATCCATCACGCCGCCGCCCACGATGACGCCGCTGTTGTTGATGGCGTACGCCCGCATGCTCCAGTTGTACGAGAGCGGCGCCTGCGGATTGCTCTGCAGGTGCAGGCCCGTGCCGAGGAACAGCGCCGAGTACCAGCCGCGATCGACGTACGGTGGATCGAGCGTCCAGTGCAGGTAGCCGACGAACTCGTTGTTGTCGTTGATGCCGCGCGCGTGCGAATTGGCGACGTAAGCGCCCAGCGGTACGGTCGTCATGCCGCTGGTGTACAGGAACGCGCGCGTCTTGGTGCCGTTTCCGGAGTCGCCGACCACCTTGCCGTTGTTGTTGATGTCGTAGGCGATGCTCCAGCTGTCGCCCGGCAGCGTCAGCAGGTCGGTGATGGTGGCGCCCTCGTACTCGTAGTACCAGTTGGGCGCCGCCGAAGCGGTAGCGCACAGGCCGATGGCCAGCGTCGCGAAGTGGATTCGTCTCATGATCTGTCTCCCGTGTTGCGAGGTGTCACGAGAGAAGACGGAATTTCTTTCCGTCACGGCTCAAAACTGTGTGATGAGCACGTCAGACAGGCGTGCAGAACGCCGCGCTTCGTCCTAACATCGCGCCACGGTTGGATGCACGCTGGAGTTCGAGTCGATGCAGCAGGGGAGCAGGGTCAAGGCAATTCTTACCAGCGTGCTGTTCGCACTCCTCGCCGGGTTCGGCCTTAGGGCGGAAGCCGCGGGTAGCAAGGCCGCCCCGGGGCCCGAGCTCAAGTCCGCCGCCGCGTTGATCACCGACGCGAGCAACGGCGAAGTGCTCTACGAGCGTGACGCCGGCCGCGTCGCACCCATCGCGTCCATCACCAAGCTCATGACCGCGCTGGTCGTGCTCGACGGCCAGCAGCCGCTCGACGAGAAGATCGAGATCACCAACGCGGATCGCTGGAGCGGCAAGGGCGCGTTCTCGCGGCTGCCGGTGGGCGCGAAAATCTCGCGCGGCGACCTGCTCAAGCTCGCACTCATGGCCTCGGAGAATCGCGCCGCGAAAACGTTGGCGCGCAACTACCCGGGCGGCACGCCCGCCTTCGTGCGCACCATGAATGCCAAGGCCAAGGCGCTCGGCATGACCCGCACGAAGTTCGACGATCCCTCCGGCCTCTCGAGCAATAACGTCTCGAGCGCGCGCGATCTCGCGAGGCTCGTCACCGCCGCCTCACGCGACACGCGCATCCGCGAGTTCTCGACGCTCGAGAGCCACTCGGTGAAGGCCGGGCGCAGCGTACTCACCTACCGCAACACCAATCTGCTGGTCGGGAAATCCGACTGGAACATCCTCGTGCAGAAAACCGGCTTCACGAACGACGCCGGCGAATGCCTGGTCATGCAGGCCATGATCGGCGAGCGGCCCGTGAACATGGTGCTGCTGAACTCGTTCGGCAAGCTCACGCGCACCGCCGATGCGCGGCGTGTGCGGAAATGGATGGAAGCCCGGCGCGAACCGACGGTCGCCGCGATCGGGACGAAGTAGCCGAATCGGTCAGCTCAGCAATCGCGCGACGGCGTCGACCATCTGCCGGATCTGCACCGGCTTCTGCAGTCTCTCGATCTTGGCGAACTTCTCGGGGATGACCTCCTGGTCGTACCCCGTGACGAACACGAACGGAACACCGCGCTGCAGCAACAAGTCCGCGAGCTCGAACGAAGGGCCGCGTCCGAGATTGATGTCCACGAGCGCCGCGTCGACCTGCTGGCCTTCGACCTGGTTGCGCGCAGCGTCCTCGCTGGCAAAGGGACCGAGAATTAGGGCGCCCGCGCCTTGCAGCGCGCGTGCCGTATCGGAAGCGATGTAGTACTCGTCCTCGACGACGAGCACGCGGCGGCCACCGAGTTCGGGTTTTTCGGGCATGTCCAACGCTCCTCCGGATACGATTGCCTGCCGCGGCGCTCCGGTCTCGAGGAAGCTGGCGACTCTCGAGCGGAAACTCGAGCTGACAATGCGCGCCACCCGATTCGATGGCAACTCTCCCGGTATGACACAGGTGGGTCAGACGTGCACCTGGCCGGGCCCCAGGTCTTCCTCGTCGATGTCGTACCGGATCATCACGAACGCCAACCAGCCGTAGAGCACGCAAAGGCCGGCCACCACGGCGGCGCCGGGAATGCCTGCAATCGAGGCATTCTGCAGGAACTCGTGCAGGGAATGGACCAGCCGGGGATGGCCGTCGGACAGTGACGAAGTGGTCTTCACCAGCCAGGCCAGCAGCACGACCAGAAAGATCCAGCAGTAGTTGCGTTGCAGGCGACGAGACATGGCTTGCGGCAGCGTGACTGTGAAGCGCGGCACGCTCAGATCCTGCCCCAGTGAGTCCAGCCCGACGCGCTCGGCCGCCGGCACCTGCGAGAACATCGGTGCGAAGTATTCACGCTCCAGCAACCGCACGCGTGCGCGGTACACGTGGAAGAACCGGTAACGGCGCGCCTCGATGACCAGCAACACGTGGATCAGCAGCATCGCGAACAACAACACGGCGTGGTGCGATTCATCCGAGCTCAGCGAGATGGACAGCATCGCGGCCAGCGCGCCGATGGCCCAGTTGGTGGTGCGATCGAGGCGATCGCGCCAGCTGATCATGCGGGTGAGCTCGCCGCGATAGTAGTGCGCCAGCACCGTGATCGCCTCGGACGAGATCTGCGGAAACGGAACGGGAGTTTCCATGGGTCAGCCAGTCACTTCCATGTTTCGACGGACGCGGCGATCCAGCTGCGGTCGTAGTCGTAGCCCGCGACCGGCGACTGGTTACGCTCGTGCTCGAGGCGCACGAATAGTTGGGCCTGCTTCCACAACGCGCGCGTGAGGCCCAGCTGCAGTGTCGCGCGATTGTCGTTCCAGCTGGCCAGGCTCTCATCCTGCGCGGCGTGGTCGATGCGCCGCAGCGCCGCACCCGCCAGGAAGCCCCAGAGCGGCGAGAACGCATAACGTGCTTCACCGCCCAGCTGGAACCAGTGCGTTCCGAAGATCGGATCTTCGCTGTCGTTGAGCTCGGCCCGCGTGTGCGCGCCGAAGTTCCAGGCGCGCCAGCTCTTGTCGTAGTAGAGGCCGAACTCGGTGCGCCGGCCCGTGAGACCCTCGAAGTCGCCCTTGCCCTGGACGGACGCGACGCGCGCCAGGGCGCGCAGCCGGCTGCCGCCGTAGAACGCGTGCGACGCCTGCACGCCGGCCGCCACGTTGCGCTCGAACACCTCGCCGCCCAGCGAGAGCTGTGCGCCGTAGACGCCGGCTTCGAAATACCAGTTCTCCAGCCGCAAGCCGCGCGACGCGCCCAGCGAGAACGACGACTGGCTGTAGTCATGCTGCTTCATGTACTCGAGCGCCGCCGCGGCGGTATCGATGCGCCACGCGCCGAAGGAGTAGCTGCCCGCGAACAGCAACTCGCCATAGGTGTCCGCGTCGCCCGAGCCCGTGCTCTCGATGGAGCTCGAGCGCAGTGCGACGTTGTCGTCGTAGCCAATGCCGCCGCGCGTGTAGTAGTTCCAGCTGCCCGGCGCGCGCTGCTCCGGCAACTCCGCGAGTCGGCGCGACGCGAGCTCGGTGAGGCGATGGTCGGGTGATTCCTGCACGGCGCGCTCGAACCAGTCGCGTGCGTCGTGTGCGTCACGCCGTTCCACCGCGACGAGGCCGAGGTTGTAGTAGGCGAGTGCGGCCATCGCCGGCGTGTTCGCGACTTCGCGGAATTCCTTCTCGGCTCGCGGCAAGTCGCCACCCAGGTACGAGGCCGCGCCGATGTTGTAGTGGATCGCGGGACCTTCCATGCCATAGGCCTGCGCGCGTTCGAACAAGGCGCGTGCCTTCGAGAAATCTTCGGCATCGAACGCGGCCTGGGCCTCGGCGAAGGTCGCGAGGGCTTCGGCGTTGGAGGTGGCCCAGACTCGGGAAGCGCTCAGCAGCGTGACAGTGGTTAGCGCCAGCAGCGCGCGCAGCACCCGGCGCTTCACTCGCGTGGCTTCCGGGGCTTGTCAGGCTTGTCGTGGCCGGGCGGATCGCGGTCGCGCGGCGGATCGCGTGGCCGTTGGCCTGGCGGTTGATGGTCGCGCGGCGGATCGCGGGGCCGTTGGCCCGGCGGTTGATGGTCGCGCCGCGGATCGTGCGGCTTGTCGGCGGGCGGCGGCCGGTCGCGGGGCTGCTGGCCCGGAGGATTGTGCTCCGGCGGTTTGTCGTCGTGCTTGGGCTTCTCATCCTCGTGCCGGCGAGGGCCTTCACCGTGATTGCGCGCGTCGTCGGCCACGCCGTGGCCGAAGTCACCGGGCGCGTCGCGCGGATCCGGCGCGGATGGAATGATGGGATCGGGCGGCAGCGGCGAGTCGGGCGTGCCCGGATCCCCAACCGGGTCCGGATCCGCGACGGGGCCCGGGTCCAACGGCCCGCCTGGGTCGCCGGCGGATCCCGAATCGTCCCCGTGCCCACCCGGGCTCGCCAGATCCTTCGCGGGCGCGTCATCGTTCACCCCGGGCTTCCTGGACTTGGGCGGCGGAATCTTGCGATAGATCGGGTCCGCATCACTGGCGTCCGGCGCCATGACGCGCATGGTGGCCCTGAGCTCGTTGTGGTCAGGTCCACTCTGCGCGTGTGCGAGGCCCGGAATACTGGACGCAAACAACACAGCCAGGAAAAGCTGCTTACCCATCTGGTTTCATCCCTGTGCGCAAAGCCTGCAGGCGCAGGCGAAACGTTCATGGGCGATCACGTGGGTCCAGTCACAAGAGCGCCAGCGCGCGGATCATGCCGCCGGAGCCGTCGGCGCGATGTAATCCCGCGGCGCATGCCTTGTAGGTGGAAGGCGCGCGCAACGCGGCACGCGGGTTTGTCAGTCTCCGTTACCGCAAATATCGGACAGCGCCGCATGTGAGCGTCGGGGGTTGTTTGTCAGGTTACGCAGGCATGACAAGCGACCAACTACTCGCCTTCGGCGTCATCGCCGGCATGATGGTGATGTTCGTCTGGGGGCGCCTCCGCTACGACCTGGTGGCGGGACTCGCGCTGCTCGTCGCCATCCTCGTCGGCGTCGTACCCTTCGACCGGGCGTTCTCGGGATTCAGCAACGACATCGTCGTCATCGTGGGCGCCGCGCTGCTGGTGAGCGCCGCGGTCACGCGCGCGCGACTCATGGAGAACGTGTTGCAGGCCATCGGCCCGCGCATCTCCTCGGTGCGCACGCAACTCGTGCTGCTCGTGACCATGGTCACCGTGCTCTCGGCCTTCGTGAAGAACATCGGCGCGCTCGCGATGATGCTGCCGGTGGCGTTCCAGATGGCGAAGCGGTCCAACGTCTCGCCGTCGGTGTTCCTGATGCCCATGTCGTTCGGCTCGCTGCTGGGCGGGCTCATGACGCTCATCGGCACTTCACCCAACATCATCGTCTCCGAGCTGCGGCAGAAACTCGCGGGTCACCCGTTCTCGATGTTCGATTTCACGCCCGTGGGCCTCGGACTCTCGGTTCTCGGCATCCTGTTCCTGGCGTTCGCGTACAGGCTGCTGCCGCAGGATCGCAAGGGCGGCGGCACGCTGGCCGAGGGCATCGACATCCAGGACTACGTGACCGAGGGCCGCGTCGGTCCCAAGTCGAGCTTCGCGGGCGAAACGTTGCGCGCGCTGCGCAAGCGGCTCAGCAACGGCGTCTCGGTCAACGCGGTGGTTCGCGAAGGCGAGAAGCGCGCGAGCCAGGACACCGTGCTGCAGGAGAACGATCGCGTGATCCTGGAAGGTGAGCCCGCGGCGCTGGACGAAGCCGTGAAGGCCGCCGGACTCGAGCTCGAAGGCGACGATCGCGAGGTCAAGGCCGAGAAGCCCGATGCGGAGATCAGCGCGCTCGAAGCCGTGATCGGACCCGACTCGCTGCTGATCGGCAACACCGCCGCGCGTCTCGCACTGCACGACCGCTTCAACGTCAACATGATCGCCGTGGCGCGCAGTGGCGAGCGGCTGACCGAACGCCTGCGCGACATCCGCCTGTATGCCGGCGACGTCGTCGTGTTCCAGGGGCCCATGGAGCAGATGACCGAGGTGCTGCGCGAGCTCGGCTGCCTGCCGCTCGCGCCGCGCGAAATCCACCTCGGCACCGTGCGCCGCGGACTCGTGCCGATCCTCGCGCTCGTGGCCGCGATGATCCTCGCGGCGACCGGCAAACTACCCGTGGGCATCGCGTTCTTCGGCGCGGGCCTCGCGATCATCCTGTTCGGCTCGCTGACCGTGCGCGAAGCCTACACGTCCATCGAGTGGCCGCTGCTCGTGATGATCGGCGCGCTGATCCCCGTGAGCGATGCCATCCGCACCACGGGCGGCGCCGAAGTGATCGCCGATGGGCTCGCCAACATCGCGCATGCGCTGCCGCCCTGGGGGACGGTGGCGCTGATCATGGCCGCGGCCATGGCGCTCACCCCGTTCCTGAACAACGCCGCGACCGTGCTCGTGATGGCGCCCATCGCCGTGAGCTTCGCGCAGCGACTCGGGCTCGCGCCCGATGCCTTCCTGATGGCCGTGGCGGTGGGTGCCGGCTGCGACTTCCTGACGCCCATCGGGCACCAGTGCAACATGCTGGTATTCGGCCCCGGCGGCTACAAGTTCGGCGATTACGCGCGGCTCGGTGCGCCGCTGTCGCTGCTGGTGCTGCTCGTGGGCACGCCGCTCATCCTGTTGGTGTGGCCGATTTAGTGGGGAGAGGCTGAAGCCCGGTCGTGGTGACTGACTCACGTTGCGTGACGGAATTCGAAGCAGGAGGGCGAGAGCGTGGGATTTTCGACGGCCAGCTTCGCGTTCCGCAGATCGGGGTCGGTCAACTTCAGGTCATCCGGCATGGCCCAGTAGACGTTCACAGTCACGGTGCCATCGCGCGCCGGCCAGTCGCCCTTCGTGTAGTCGATGAGCTTGTCCACCCACACACTCTCGCTGCGGCGCGTGCCGATGTACAACACGAAGCAATCGAGATCCGCCGAGACCAGCTCGCGGCTGGCGCCGTGGACGTCCAGCCTGGCTGTCACCATGTCGCCCTGGCCGGTGTGACGAATGCCCGTCAGGCCTGCGCTCGCCTCGATCTCGCGGTCCAACAGGAACACCGTGGTGCCCGGCCGGCAGCCGGCTGCGAGCAGCAGGACCAGTGAAGTAGTCAGAAGGCGATGAGCCACGGTGCACACGCGCGAGAGTGTGCGCCAACTACCCCGTAAGCCGCCAGCGCGGGCGGGCGCTCAAAGTTGCAGCAGCTCGCGCACGTGTTTCGCCTGGCGCTCGCTGACCTGGATCTCGCTGGCGCGTGAATCCTTGATGGTGAGCACCAGCGACCCCTTGAACATCGGGCTGATGGTGGCCACCCTGTCGAGGTTCACGAGCGTGGAGCGATGCGCGCGGAAGAAGGGCGGCGATGGCAACCGGCTTTCGAGGTCCCCGATCGAGTAGTTGGTGCGGAACGAGGCCGTCGTCGTCTTCACGCAGGTCACGCCGTCCTCCACCTGGAAGAAGCAGACCTCGGCCAGCGGAATGAGCGCGTAACCCTCACGCTGCACGGCCAGCACGTGATGCAATGGCTTGGGGTTCGAACCGGCAACCGCATTGGCGCGCGCCACCTGCTGCGAGAGCTCCCCGGGCGAACCGACCAGCTGCTGGATCCGCGACACCACGGGGCGCAGCCGTTCCTCGACCACCGGCTTCATTAGATAGGCCACGGCGTTGGCATCGAACGCGGCCAGCGCGTGGTCGTCGTACGCCGTCACGAACACGATGAGTGGCATGAGCTCCGGTGTCAGCGCCTGCACGACTTCGAAGCCGTCGAGCCCCGGCATCTCGATATCGAGGAACAAGACCTGCGGCCGGTGTTTGTGGATGGCTTCGAGGGTGGCGAGGCCATCGTGCGCATCGCCATCGACCAGTTCGAACGGGTAGGGCCCGAGCAGTTTGCGCAATCGCGACCGCGCCGAAGCTTCATCGTCGGCAATGAGCGCGCTAATGGGCATGTCGTGGAATCCCCAGCGGAATGACGATCGTGATGCGTGTGCCGCGCCCGCCGGGGCGCTCGCCGATCAGGAATTCGGCCGCCTGCGCATACAGCGTGCGCAGGCGTTCCTGGACATTGCGCAGGCCGACTCCAGCACGAAGGTCCGACCGCAGGCCCACCCCGTCATCTTCGATGCTCAGGTGCAGCCGCTCCCCATCGCGGCGCGCCTGCACAGTCACGCAGCCACCTTCGCGGACCGGCGCGAGCCCATGGCGGATGGCGTTTTCGAGCAGCGGCTGCAGCAGCAGCGAGGGCACGGCTTCCGAGCCCGCCGCATCGCCGCGCGAGAGCTGCACGCGCAACCGGTCGCCGAAGCGGACCTGCTCGATCTCGAGATAGTGGCGCGCGAAGTCGAGCTCCTCGTCGAGGGTGGATAGATCGCGCGAATGTTTGGCCAGTGCGTATCGGAAACACTCGGCGAGCCGCTCGGTCATGCGTTCCGCGGCTCCCGGGTTCGAGCCGATGAGATCCGCGATCGTGTTCAGCGTGTTGAACAGGAAATGCGGATCGACCTGCGTGCGCAGCGCCTTGAGCTCGGCTTCGGTGAGCAGCCGCCGCAGGCGCTCCTCGCGCAGCAGCAGGGCGCGTTGCTCCGTCTCGTAGTGCAGGCCGTCGAGTCGGCGCTCGAGCTGCAGGCGCACGGATTCGAGGAACGCGCGTTCCTGTTGCATCAGCGTGCGCGCCTCGTGGGTCGCGGTGAGCTCGAGGCGGTGCGCCGTTCCGGCCGCATTCACGACCACCGAGGCCAGGGGATTCGGCGCCGGACGATCGGAGGCTTCCAGCCAGCGCGCGTCGACGTGCAGCGTGGTGCGCAGGGACTCGAGCGCGGCCGCGATCAGCGGGTCCGGCTGTGTGGAGCGCCGCATCGCCTCTTCGAGGCTGTGGCGCGCCTGCCCGAAGTCCGGTCGCGCCAGGATCGTGCGGTCCACGAATGTCTCGAGCGTGCGGATCAGCGCGGGCGCCGCCAGCATCAGCGCGGCCGTGGCCAGGACCACGGCTAACAAAGGCAGGCCAGGCGACGGGCCGATCGCGTAGACGCCGACGATCGTCGCCGCCACGACGCTGACCAGCAACCACAAGCTGCGCTTGAGCACCACGTCCGCATAGTGAGCTTGCGCCAGCGACACGGCGATCAATATCGACCACGGGATCGTCCAGTGCCGGCCGATCAGGTTGCAGAGGGTCATGAGTGCATCCGGCATGCCGGGCAACAACATGCTGGACAGGATGGCGGCAGTGTGGATCGTGGCGAACGTGAAGGCGGCCGGCGCGAACCAGCGCGGCATCGTGCGGCCTGGCGCTTCCCGCGGCCGGTGAGTCACGTACAGGAGCAACGCGACCAGGGCCACTGGCAAGGCGATGAAGAACGACATCTCCGGATAACTGCTGGCCTCGAGCTGCCACGCGTGGGCACGGTTGCCGCGAATGAGCAGCCCGAGGTTCAACAGCGACACGCCGATCGCGAAAGCGAGGAAGCCGCGCGACACGCGGCTCGTCGTTCCAATGCGCGCCTGCAACAACCGCGCGATCGAGACCGGACCCAGCAACGTGCAGCTCCACGCGAAGGTTTCCGCGAAGCGCGCGCCGATCGAATCCGGCGCCGCGCCCGCGAGCGCCAGCGCGCAGCGCAGGAAGTTGCCGAAGGTCCAGACGAAGCCGAGCACCCACAGCAGCAGGTAGCCGCCGAGGCGCTCGACATGGCGGTCCACCCGCAGCTGCATCAGTCCCAGCATGGCCGTGAGCGCGGCGCCGGTGGCGAAGGCGATGGCGTCGAGCATCACGGGCGGCGACTCAATTGTCAGTGCCGGGCGCGTGGCACATGGCGCAGCGCGTGCCGGTTCCCATGCGCACCTGGGTGATGGCCTCGGGCGAGACCGTGCCCTGTTTCAGTCGCATCTTCGCCTGCTCCGCCGCGAAGGCGGACGCACCCGTGACCTGCTGGTACTCGGCGCGCGCGGCCGGGAAATTGCCCGTCTCCGCGTACACGTCACCTAGCAACACGTGCACCACGTCCTCGGGGCGACCGCCCGGCGCGGTGTCCAGGATGTGCTGGAGGTCTTCGATGACGGCCGGCGTGTCGCGCATGGCAGGCGGAAGGTGAATGATGGTGAAGGCGCGCGTCAACCGGACCGCCGTGGATTTCGGCGACTGGCGGACGGCGGCGTTCATTTCGTCGACGCCGGCCATCACGCCGGGGCCATCACCCTTGAGTTGGGCCACGACCATCTGCGACATGCCGTGACCCGCCCGGACCAGCGCACTCTTGTCGTCGAGCGCCAGGGACCGCGCGTAGGCGTCGCGCGCGTGCTCGCCCGTGGCGATGAGCGCGGGCATGTCGGGCGGCCCCGCGTACATCGAGCCTTGCAGCGACATGTACGCATTTCCCAGCGCCTCCCAGAGCCGCGCGTTGTCCGGGGATTTCGCGACGGCCGCCTCCAGCGTTTTCACCAGGGGCTTAGCGACTTCGGGATGACCTTCGCGGAACTGAAGCTGGGTGCGATGGGCGGCGGCCAGGACCTCGTTGTCCTGGCTCGACGCCGCGAGCGCCACCGCATGGGCGACGCAGAGCATCGAAAAGAAGAAGATTGACCTGTGCATGACGACTCCCGGGGTGTGGTGGATTCGGTCCACACCGTAGGAGTGACAGGTCAGTCGGGCGACGACTTCCGAACGAACGCGGAAAATTCAGGGTCGAGCGCGGAAATGGGGGCAGCCCCCTTTTCCTAGCAAACGGGGGCTGCCCCCCTTTTCAGCAGACGCGGGTGGGTTGGCCGGTGGCCGTCGCGCAGCGGCGCACGACGTCCCACAGCGGCAGGCCCGGCAGATCCGAGACGTCCACGCCGTACAACTCGAGGATGGTCGCCGCCATTTCGGGCTCGGAGACATCCTCGGTGATCAGCGACGGCACGTGCGCCGGGGTTTCCAGCGGCAGGTCGCGCCAATCCTGGTTCAGGATGCGCTCGGAGAACTGCTGCAGGAACTCGCTCGTGTACTCGGCATGCGCGGCGGGCATGCAGAACGCCAGCGTGTGGTTGCGAAATCCCTCGCGATACTCTTCGACGGTGAGCTGCATGGGTACACGGTCGCACGATGCCGCATTCCTAAATGTAGGCGGACATCACCGCCACTGTGAGGCGTTAGCTGTTAGCCGGCTACAGCCATTTGGTTGAATGTACGACCCGTGAACTCACAAACTTCAACGACGCGAGCCGAGCTCGAACTGGCCGAGGTGGCGCTGCGCGATATCCTGCGCGGCGACTTCACCACCACGGCCAAGTCGGACGCCACCTCCCTGAGCCGCATCCTCGTGCACGTGGTCAACATGCACCAGGCCATCAGCATCTCGCCCGAACGGCACGCCAATGTTGCGAAGCGACTCGGCGATTTCGCCGTGTCGACCTCGAAGATGGCGAGCCGGAATCCCGAGGCCGCGCCCAAGCTCGAGCAGCTCTCCGGATTCTTCCGCGCCGCGGGCGAGCGATTGAACGGCACGCTTCACGCGGATTGAACCGGCACGGCAGCGCGCGCGCCGACCGCTGCTTCCTTTGGCTGCCTGATCCCGAACGCCAGTCGCAGCACCGCGACCCGGCGCAGCAGGAACTCGTACATCACCACGCATACCACGAGCGTGGACAGCGCGACGATCCAGAACTTCGTCCAGGGCGCCCACGGCTCGCGGATCACGAAGTACGCAATCACGAGGATCACCGTCTGGTGCAGGATGTAGATGGGATAACTGGCATCGCGCGCCCAGCGCAGCAGCCGGTTGCTGAAGCCCAGGTACTGACGCCCAAAGCCCAGGAACACCATGAGCCAGGCCCAGGTGAACACGTTCGCGAGCAGCGCGTCGGCGGTCGAGCCGTGTTCGAGGATGCCCGCCGCGAACAACGCCAGCAGCGCGATGGTGAACGAGAGCGCGAATACGAACGTGGCACGCCGCACTTTCGCAAGCCAGTCCCAGGCCGACGGGCTCGACGCCAGCACGAAACCATACAGCGTGAACAACAGGTAATAGGTGAACAGGTACCCATCGTGCAGCAGGTCGTGCGTCTCGCCGAAGATGGGCTTGAGCAGCGCCTCGTCGAGGCCGAGCGGGAGCGCGAGCAGCGCGATCCAGAGCCCCGGCTCGAGCGCGGGCTTCGCCCTGCGCCACCACAACATCAGCGGCAACAGCAGCAACACGTACACATATAGATAGACGATGAACCACAGGTGATGCCAGCTGAAGTTGCCGGCCGGGTAGGGCTGGAACTGCAGTACGCGCTGCGTGAAGAAGTCCAGGTAGCCGCCGTGCCACTCGCCGTGCGAGATGCGCTCGATGAAGATCTGCGGCGGCACGATGAGGAACATGCCGATGAGGGCCGGCACCAGCAGCCGCACCGTGCGCTCACCCGCGAACGCCTTGCCGCTGCGTCGCTGCAATGCGAACCACATGCCCGCGCCCGCGATCACGAACAGCAGCGGCATGCGCAGCCGATGGGATAGATCCATCGGCCACACCAGGGCGGGGATCGTCTGGTCGTTCGTGATGTGCCATCCCCAGCCGACGAACAACATGCCGGTGTGGAAGAAGATCAGCACGAAGATTGCGATGACTCGCAGCCAGTCGAGGAAGTCGTAGCGCGGGGTCGGGTTCATCGTGGTTCTCCCTGGTGTGCGGGAGATGGTGTGGCCGGGCGGGCGAGGCCGCGACACTCGCGTGGCCAGCGGGACGCCGGCCGGGGCAAGCGGGATATCAGCGCGGCATGCGGGCGAAGAGCGCGTCTTTGTAGCGACGGCTCAGGCGCAAGGTCGCGCCGCTGCGCAGGTGGACTTCGTGGTCGCCTTTGAACAGTGGCGAGAGCCGCGCGACTTCGGCGAGGTTCACCGCCGTGGACTTGTGGATGCGCACGAAGCGCTCGCCGAGCTGCTCGAGCAGGTCATTGAGCGTACGGCGCACGAGGTAGTTGGACGAGACCGTGTGGACGTGCACGTAGTTGTCGTCGGCTTCGAGCCAGTGGATGGCGGACGCGTCGATGAGCTCGAGCTGCTCGCCGCGCGGCACGAGCAGGCGTTCGCTGGAGCGCGTCTGCGCGCGCGCCGTGTGCACGGCGGAGCGCGTCTTCGGGCCACCGTGTCGTTCGCGCAGGCGGTGCAGGGATTTTTCGAGGCGGTCGCGATCGTAGGGCTTCAGCAGATAGTCGACCGCGTTCAGGTCGAACGCGCGGATGGCGTGCTCGTCGAAGGCTGTCACGAAGATCAACAAGGGCGCCGTGTCGCTCTCGAGCTGCGCGGCGACTTCGAGGCCGGAGAGGCCAGGCATCTGGATGTCGAGGAACACCGCGTCGGGGCGCAGGGTGTCGATGGCCGCGGCGGCCGTGAGGCCATCCGTGGATTCGCCGACGATCTCGATATCGGCGTGAGTGGAGAGCCAGCGGCGCAGCTTGTCGCGTGCCGGGGCTTCGTCGTCGACGATCAGCACGCGCATCATGCGTGGAAGGGCTCGTAGGGCAGCGTGACCGACGCGGCCACGCCGCCGTCGAGTGGCGCTACCGTCAGCCGGGCGCGATCGCCGTGGACCAGGGCCAGGCGTTCGTGGCAGTTGCGAAGGCCGATGCCGGAGCCTGGGTCGTGCCGCAACTCGCCCGTGTTGTGGATGAGGACGCGCAGCTCTGCGCCTTCGCGTCTGGCGTCGACGCGGATCGTCACTGTCTCACTACTGCGTTCCACGCCATGCTTGTACGCGTTTTCGAGCAGCGGCTGCAGCAGCATGGCCGGGATCGACGCATTCAGCGCTTCATCGCTCGCGTTCCACGAGATCGTCACGCGCCCCGCGAAGCGCTCCTGCATGATCGACGCGTACAGCTGCAGCAGCTTCCACTCCTCGCGCAGCGACGTCGTCTGTCGTGAGCCCACCGTGAGGCTGGTCCGCAGCAGGTCCGCGAGCCGCGTGAGCAGCCGGTCGGCGCGCTCCACGTCCGACTGCATGAGCGCCGAGATCGTATTGAGCGCATTGAACAGGAAATGCGGCTGAAGTTGCGCCTTGAGCTGCGCGAGCTGCGACTCGGCCAGGTGCTTCTGGATCTGCAGCAGCCGCTCGCGCTCCTGCTTCCACAGCGAAAAGCTCTTGAACCCGAAGATGATCGCGAGCCACAACGCCATGAACAGCGTGAGCTTGACCGTCTCGTACATGAAGATGAACGACCAGGACGGATGCTCGTAGGTGTCGTGCGCCAGCGCGTAGATGGCGTGCCGGATGGCGTAGACCGCGATGATGAAAGTGACGGCGAGCACCGGCAGCCAGGCCATGTGCAGGCCGAACCACTTGAGGGGTTGGGAGAGGAATTGGTCGTAGCGGTGCGACCGGCGTTGCTGCAGCACCAGCCAGACGGTGGCCATGAGCGCGGAGCTGCATTCCCAGACGAAGGGCTCCCACCACTTGATGTACGGGTCGGAGATGTTGTCCTGGACCGCGACGGCGATCATGAGCAGCCAGAACAGCGTCCAGAGCGAGTAGAGAGCGCGTGGGTTTCCTGTGTAGTTCGGCTCGGCCGGCATGGCGTCGGATTGTAAGTCGCGCCGCGGGCCCGGTTGCCCAATGTGGTGAGCGGGAAGGGCACGCTGCGGGTACCCTGACGGCATGGATTTCACCCAGCGTCTGCGTCCCGGCGTCCTGAGCGGCGCCATCACCTGCAGCGTGCGCATCTGGCACAGCCCGCGTGTGAAAGTCGGCAATCGTTATGAGAGCACGGGTATCGGAATCATCGAGATCGATTCGGTCAAACCGATGGAGTGGTCGGAGATCACGCCCGAGCTGGCACGCGAATCAGGATTCAGCGGGGTCGTCGACCTGTTGAAGATTGCGAAGCACGGCAGTGGAAGAAACGTGTACCTGGTGCGGTTCCACCGGGTAAAGGTCGCGCCCGCTGCGAAGCAGAAATCGTTGCCGTCGTCCAAGGCGCCGACGGGCGAACGTCAGCGAAAGAAGGTCGAGAAGATCGTGAGTGCGTTGCCGGAAGGTGAGGCCAAAGCGCTAGGTCGCCACATGAGCCTCGAGGTGCGCGGCAAACGTTTTGGCTGGTTCCTCGTCGATCATCACGGCGATGGCCGCGTGTCCATCAACTGCAAGGGAACCGCGGAAATGCATGACATCCTGCAGCAGCTCGCGCCCGCACATTTTCATGCGCCCAAGTACGGCAGCAGGGCATGGGTAGGACTTTGGCTGGATGGCAAGAAGCTCGACTGGCATGCGGTGGAGCTGGCGCTAGGGGCGGCGTACGAGAAGACGGCGCCGAAGAAATTGCTGCGGATCTGAAAGACAAAGCTGCGTCTAGCCCGACGTTTTGCGCATTTGCCGTCCGCGACCTCGCGACCACGCCATCGCGACTTCTCCGATTCGTACACGGTGAGGGAGCCTTTCCCCACCCTGTCGCCGCCGCAGTCCTATTCGTATCCGAATGCGCTTACGCAACCCTTCGATTCCGTCCGGCAAATGCCGA
>DATEII010000159.1:0-14443 GCA_035279135.1 Steroidobacteraceae bacterium | reverse complement strand
GTTCTGCGTACTCAGCGTGCGCCGGATGTCCTGGTCATAGGTATCGAGCAGCTTGGCGACCGCGCCGTCGACGTCCACCTGGTAGAGAAGATAGAGGCCGCCGCGCAAGTCCAGGCCCAGCGGCATGGCCCGCAGGCCCAGCGCCTGCAGCCAGGACGGCGCGCGCGAGGCGTACATCATCGCGTTGACGTAGTCCTTCGAGAGGCCCGCGTTCTCGTCCTTGGCGACGTCGCGCGCCTTGAGCTGCTCGGCGTCGTTCTCGAAGCGGACGATGACATTGCCCTTCTCGAGCGCCGCGCTGGTGTAGTTCACGCCGTGTTTCTTCAACACGTCTTCGATGAGACCGAGCTGCGCGACGTCCATGAGCGCGCGATCCTTGCGCGCGATCTGCAGCGCCCGCTCGTCGCCGAACACGTTCGGCAACGCGAAGATCAGCGAGATCAGCAGGACGATCGCGACCAGCCAGTATTTCCAGCGCGCGTACTCGAGCATGCAGCGACCTCAGGCTCCGCGGAGCGTGCCTTTCGGCACCAGCGACGTGACCTGGAAACGCTGCACCTTGATGCGCACGTTGTCGGCGATCTCGATGGTCAGGAACTGCTCGCCGGTCTCGACCACCTTGCCCAGGATGCCGCCGGCGGTGATCACTTCGTCGCCGGTGGCGATCTTGCTCAGCATGGCCTGGTGTTCTTTCTGCTTCTTCTGCTGGGGGCGGATCAGCAGGAAGTAAAAGATGACGACGAATACCGCCATCATGATGAACGGGGTCAGTCCGCCACCGGCGGGGGCGCCTCCGGCGGCCTGCGCCATCGCGTCGGGGATCAATGAATTCATGGTGTTATCTCACGGGTGACGAACAAACCGCGCCTGCAGGGGCCACGGCGCGGCCGCGTATTTTGGCCGAAAACGAAATTTATGCCACAGAGACTTGTGCGGAGGTGGGCGGTTCCCCCCCGGACTCTCTCGGACCGTAGTCCCTGACCACCGCATCGAGGCTGCCCGCGTCGATGCCGGCCCGCAGGCGCCGCATGAGCTCCAGGTAGTAGTGCAGGTTGTGGATGGTGTTGAGCCGGCTGCCCAGGATCTCGTTGCAGCGGTCGAGATGGCGCAGGTAGGCGCGCGAGAAATTGCGGCAGGTGTAGCAGGCGCAGGCCGGATCCAGCGGGCCGGTGTCGGACTGGTGGGCGGCATTGCGGATGTTCACCACGCCCTGCGAGGTGAACAGGTGGCCGTTGCGCGCATGGCGCGTCGGCATCACGCAGTCGAACATGTCGATGCCGCGCAACACCGCCTGGATGATGTCCTGGGGTCGGCCGACCCCCATGAGATAACGCGGCTTGTTTGCCGGCATGTGGGGCAGCAGGCCCTCGAGCACGCGCAGTCGGTCCTCTTCGGGTTCACCCACCGCGAGGCCGCCGACGGCCAGCCCTTTCCACGGTAGTTTGTCGAGCGCCTCGAGCGACGCGAGGCGCAGGTTCAGGTGCATGCCACCCTGGACTATGCCGAACAACTCGCCCGGCGGCGCCTGCCCATCTATCGAACGATAGTAGTGAGTGTGACTCCGCACCGCCCAGCGCATCGAGCGCTCCATCGAGTCGCGTGCTTCCTTCTCGGTGGCGGGATACGGCGTGCAGTCGTCGAGCGCCATCGCGATGTCCGAGCCCAGCGCGAGCTGCACGTCCATGGAATCCTCGGGCGCGAGCCGCACGGCCGCGCCGTCGATGGGCGAACGGAAATTCACGCCCTCTTCCGTGATCTTGCGCAGGCTCTCGAGGCTGAACACCTGGAAGCCGCCGGAGTCGGTGAGGATGGGCCGGCGCCAGTGCATGAATCCATGCAGTCCGCCGTGAGCGCGCATGACTTCATTGCCCGGCCGGAGCATCAGGTGGAAGGTGTTGCCGAGCACGATCTCGGCGCCGAGGCCCTCGAGCTCCTCGGGCGTCATCGCCTTGACGGTGCCGTAGGTGCCCACGGGCATGAAGGCCGGCGTCTCGACGGTGCCATGCGCGAGCTGCAGTCGCCCGCGGCGTGCGTTGCCGTGGCGGGCTAACAAGGTGAATTCGGCGGTCATCGGGTCTGCGCGTGCGCGTCCGGGGTCGGCGTGATGTACATGGCGTCACCATAACTGAAAAAGCGGTACTGCCCCGCCACCGCGTGACGATACGCGGCGAGTACCGCGTCGCGCCCCGCGAACGCGCTCACCAGCATGAGCAGCGTGGACTCGGGCAGGTGGAAGTTCGTGACCATCGCATCGACCACGCGGAACTTGAAGCCCGGCACGATGAACAACGAGGAGTCGCCGAGATACGGCGCCAGCGTGCCCCGGCCCGCCGCGCTCTCGAGCGCGCGCACCACCGTGGTCCCGACGGCGACGACACGCGCGCCACGCGCTCGCGCGGCCGCGACGGCCGCGCAGGCCTCGGCATTCACCTCGACGAATTCCGCGTGCATGACGTGCGCGCCCACGGCATCGGTGCGCACCGGCTGGAAGGTGCCCGCGCCCACGTGCAACGTGACGAAGGCGCGCTGCACGTGGCGCGCATCGAGTGCCGCCAGCAGGCGCGCGTCGAAATGCAGGCTGGCCGTGGGTGCGGCCACCGCGCCGTCTCGCCGTGCGAATACGCTCTGGTAACGCGCCGCGTCCCGTGAATCGGGCTCGCGACGGATGTACGGCGGCAGCGGCATCTGCCCGTGGCGCTCGAAGAATCCGAGCGGGGACTCCGGCAGTTCCACCTGCCAGAGGTCACCGCGCTTCTCGAGGATGCGAATGGGGCCGCCGCGACTCTGCAGCAGCATCGCGGGTCGGAGTGCTTTGCTCGCGCGGGCATGCACCAGCGCCGTGAGCCCGTCGAGCGGCCGCTCGAGCAGCAGCTCGACGCGGCCTCCCGTGTCCTTGACCGCGAACAACCGCGCCGGAATCACGCGCGTGTCGTTGAAGACCAGCAGATCGCCGGGTTGCAGCAGCCCGGGCAGGTCGACGATCTGGCGATCGGCGATGGTGCCGCTGGCACCCTCGAGGGTCAGCAGCCGGCTCGCCGATCTTTCGGCGAGTGGCTGCTGGGCGATGAGTTCTTCGGGAAGCTCGTAGGAGAAGTCGGTTCGGCGCACGGCGGCGAGTTTACCGCCGTGCGCACCATTTTCAGGTGCTGCCGCCGCCCGGCGTGCGGGGCAGAGGCGCGGTCGTCGGCGCCGGAGGCATGGCCGGCACTGCGGGCACGCCCGACATGCCGGGCTCCGGCGGGAACGGGAACCCTTCGTCGAACTCCGGCCGCTCCGGCATCACCACGGCCAGCGACAGCGGCTTGCGCTGACGCAGCACGGACAGCGTGAGCTTCTCGCCCGCTTTGTAGGAACGCAGGATACGCAGCGCATGCGCGCCGTCCTCGGGCTTGCGGCCGTCGATGGCCTGGATGACGTCGCCATCCTCTAGTTTGAAGGCCGCATTGTCGGGCGCCTGCACGACCAGCACGCCTTCGTTGACGCCGAAGTACGCGCCGAGCTTGGGCGTGATGCTCGCGAGCTCCATGCCGCCGAAGTCGCCGCGGAAGAACGTGCGGAACTGGCGGAATTGCGGCATGCCCGCGCCCATGCCCGCCATCGCGGCACCCATCTCGGGCATCTGGATGTTGAACATGCGGTCCCCGAGCACCATCGGCCGCGCGGTCACCACGAAGTCCTTGTTCTTGCCGTCGCGCTGCACCTTGACCTTGACCTTCTGGTCGGGCTTCACGGCGCGCATGTGTTCGACCACGGTACGGTTGGGGTTGTCGCTGCCAGCGACCTTCTCGCCGTCGAGCGCCACGATCACGTCACCGTTGGCGAGGCCAGCCTCTTCCGCGGCACCACCCGGGCTCACCTTGAGCACGCGCGCGCCTTCCTTGCCACTCCCGGGATCGATCTGCACGCCGAGCACCGCGCGGCGAGGGCCGCCATTGGAATCGATGAACATGAAATTGCGGCCCTCGTTGCGGCCGAGCTGCGAGGACAGCTGCGCCACTTCGCGCGCGGCCTCGTCGAGACGGCGACGCGCATCTTCGAGGTCGGCACGCATCTTGTCTTCGTTGGCGCGCTGCTTCGCCGTGTCGCGTTCGAGATCGGCGACTTCGGAGGACTTGCCGCCGCGTTTCGGCGCGCTGGCCGTGTCGGGCGATTGCGCTGCCGCGACCGCGCTCGCGGCCAGCAGGCAGATCAACATCAGCTTTCTCATTGACTTCTCCATCAGAAATTGGCGCTCACCAGTTCGGCGTAGCGCACCTGTGCATACGAATCGAGTAGTTCGGCCCGCGTGCGCTCGAGACGCGCGACTTCCTCGCCGCGCGGCGAATAGGCACGCGCCACGTTGAGCGCATCGTCGATGCTGGCGATGTGATCCTCGAGCGCGGCGACGGCGAGATAGGTATCGGCGCGCACGATGCGCGGCTCGGTCTCGTGCACGGGCGCAGGTGCCGTGACCGGATCTGCTTTCACGACCTTCTGCTGCCTGTCCACGTCGAGGCGCCAGGCACTGGCGCCGACCAGCGCCACCACCACCCCGAGCGCGGCGCCGCGTGCCAGCACCGATCGGCGGCGCGCCCGCGCGTCGCGGGCGTCGCGCCGCGCCAGCATGCCCTGGTAGTCGTATGCCGGCGCGCTGTCCGAACTACCCGCATCGAGCCGCCGCAAACGCGCGGCCAGCTCCGTATCGTTGACTTCAGTGTCCATCGAACTCACTCCCGATCGGGATGTTCAACGCCGCGTTCACCGGCGCCTGCAACTCGTTGCGCAGGCGTGCATGGCCGCGCGCCAGCTGCGACTTGGAAAAACTCGTCGTGCGTTCGAAGGCGTGCGCGATTTCGTCGTGCGACCAGCCTTCGACGTCGTACAGCCACACCACCGCGCGCGTCACGGGCGAGAGTTTCGCAAGCGCGCGGTCGAGATCGATGAGATCCGAGGTGCGGCTGTCGCATTCGGTCGCGGCGCGCGTGTCCTCGGTCCAGGATTCCAGTGCGACGCGCGCGCGATGCCACGGTGAGCGGAACGACATGAGGCAGCGGCTCACCGCGATGCGCCGGACCCAGATGCCGAACGGCGCCTCGCCGCGGAAATCCCCGAGGTGCTCGAACATCGTGATGAGGGTGTCCTGCAGCAGGTCGTCGGCCAGGGCCGCGTGCCGCACGAGGCGGCGGATGATCGCGAGCGTGGCCGGCGCCACGCGCGTGAACAGCGCGCTGCGGGCGGCCGGGTCCCCGGCGCGTGCCGCGGCGAGCTCATCGGCCGGAATTTCGATTTCGGCGAGTCTTTGCATTCTTGTAGGCCCTGATGCTTCCGGGCGCGGAAAGGTCGCAAACACCCCTACGCCACCCCTATACTTCGCCCCCCGCGCCGGGATGGCGGAACTGGTAGACGCGGCGGACTCAAAATCCGTTGCCCTAAAAAGGCGTGTGGGTTCGATTCCCTCTCCCGGCACCACTTATCTGATGAATTTTTGCAGTAACTGTGGCAATCGCGTCGTCCTCAAAGTTCCGGAGGGCGACTTCCTGCCGCGCCACGTGTGCGAGAACTGCGGGGCGATCCACTATCTGAATCCGAAGATCGTGGTGGGCAGCGTGCCCGAGTACCAGGGGCGCATCCTGATCTGCCGGCGGGGCATCGAACCGCGCCATGGCTTCTGGACCATCCCGGCCGGCTTCATGGAAAACGACGAGACGCTGGAGGCCGGCGCCGCGCGCGAGGCGAAGGAAGAAGCCCGCATCCAGGTCGAGATTGGCAGCCTGCTGCTGCTCGCGAACGTCACGCATGCGCGGCAGGTGCACGTGTTCTTCCGCTCACGCATGCTGACGCCCGAGTTCGGCGTCACGCACGAGAGCCTGGAAGTGAAGCTGGTGACTGCGGACGAGATCCCTTGGGATGAGCTCGCGTTCCCGAGCACCGAGTACGCCCTGCGCCGCTTCGTCGAGGACCGCGCCGCGGGCCTGGAGCGTCATCACATCGCCGAAATGCAGCGGCGTTTCGGCTGAGGCAGAATAGCGCCCCCCGATTTTCGGGTGGCTTCCCAAAATAAGGACTGGATCGATGGCCTTCGTCGTCACGGAATCGTGCATCAAGTGCAAGTACACCGACTGTGTCGAGGTGTGCCCCGTGGATTGCTTCCACGAAGGGCCGAACTTCCTCGTCATCGATCCGGATGAGTGCATCGATTGCACGTTGTGCGAGCCGGAATGCCCGGTCGAAGCCATCTTCTCCGAAGACGAAGTGCCGGCCGGTCAGGAAGAGTTCAAGAAGATCAACGCGGACCTGGCCCGCAAGTGGCCGGTGATCACCGAGAAGAAGGCCGCCCCTGCCGATGCGAAGCAGTGGGAAGGCGTGACGGACAAGAAGAAGCTGCTCGAAACCTGAGCAGCGCGCCCCTCAGGGCGCAGCGCTCACATCTTGCCGGTCTTGAGGTACTGCAACAGCGTCGCCGGCGGCGCGTAACCCGGCAGCATCTCGCCACTGGCGAGGAAAATCGCCGGCGTCCCTTCGATGCCGAGCTTGTGGCCGAGCTCCCAGTCGCGCTTGACGATGTCAGTGGGGCACTTCGGTGACTTGATCTCCTCGCCGTTCTTGGCGCGGGTCAAGGAGTCATTGCGGTTCGACGCACACCACACCGACTCGGCCTTGTGCCATGAATCCGTGTCCGGCCCGGTGCGCGGATAGAAGAGATACCGCACGCGAATGCCGAGCCGGTTGTACTCCGCGATCTGCGAATGCAGCCGGCGGCAATAGCCGCAGTCGATGTCCGTGAACACCGTGATGGTGTACTTCGGATTCTTGGGCCCGAACACCAGCATCTCCGACTCCGGAACGGTGTCGATGAGGCGCTGGCGGATGGTGCGACGGCGGTTCTCGCTGAGATTCTGGTCGGCGTCGATGTCCACCATGTCGCCGAGGATCACGTAGCGACCGTCACTGGTGGTGTAGCTGATTTCCGACCCGCGCGTGATCTCGTAGATGCCCTGCACCGGCGTCATGCGCACGTCTTCGAGCTTGAGCCCGTCGATCTTCTTGACGATATCGGCGCGCGGATCCGTCTTGGCGGCCGGCGCGGGCTGGGCATTGGTCTGCGCCTGGGCAGCCAGCGAAACGGCAAGAAGGGAGGCCAGCAGGTGTAAAGACTTCAAGCTCATGGCGGACTCGTACAAGGGGTACGTTTTCGACCGCCCAGGACATGCGAAGTTCGCGCAACACTTCCCATGACTTGGAGGCGCGCGGGAAGTCTAGCAGGGGCTGCCCATGCAGGCAGTCCGTATTTGTTGCTCAACCGCGCGGGTGATGCGTGCCGTGCAGCTCTTTCATGCGCTCACGGGCAACGTGCGTGTAGATCTGCGTGGTCGAGAGATCGGAATGACCGAGCAGCATCTGCACCACGCGCAGGTCCGCGCCGTGGTTGAGCAGGTGCGTGGCAAAGGCGTGGCGCAGCGTGTGCGGCGACAGTTCCTTGTCGATGGCGGCCTTGCGCGCGTAACGCTTGATGATGTGCCAGAAGGCCTGGCGCGTCATGCGATCACCGCGGCGCGTCGGGAACAGATAGTCGGTGGTGCGATCGAGCAGGATCTCGCTGCGCGGTGAACGCACGAAGTCCGTCAACCAGCGCACGGCCTCTTCGCCGAGCGGAATGAGTCGCTCGCGATTGCCCTTGCCCATGACCCGGATGACACCCTGGTTGGTGTTGATCTGGTTGTACTTGAGGTTCACGAGCTCGGAAACGCGCAGGCCCGTGGCGTACAGCACTTCGAGCATGGTGCGATCGCGATGACCCAGCGGGTCCGCGATCACGGGAGCGCCGAGCAGGGACTCGACTTCCTCTTCGGTGAGCGACTTCGGCAGCGAGCGGCCAATCTTCGGCATCGCAATCTGCGCCGTCGGGTCATCCTTGATGACACCTTCGCGCACGAAGTAGCGGAAGAAGCGGCGGAACGAAGACAGCTGCCGCGCGGTGGAGCGCGGACGCGCACCCGCTTCGACGCGGAACGCGATGAATCCGAGCAGATCGGCGCGCGTGGTCTTGATGATCGGCGTGCCCCGCTCCGCCAGCCAGCGCGCGAGCGCGGTCAGGTCGGCGCGGTACGCGGCGAGCGTATTGGCGGACAGACCGCGCTCCATCCAGACCGCGTCGAGAAACTTCGACACGGTGGAGTCGGCGGTGTCAGCGGCATGCGTCTCGTTGGACGCTGTAGCTTGTTTGACCAAGACGTGATTGCCTTAATACGTATGCGGTTGAACGCTGCTGGCCAGTATGGGGAGGGGGCCCAGGGTCAGGCGTGACGACCTTCACAGCTTCCGGAAACCATTAACATAAAGAGAACCAGTTCACATGAATCGACTGCCGCCTCCCGCAGAACTCCGCGCATGAACTCGACCTCGACCCCTGCCCGCGCAGCCTGGCCGGCGGTCATCTCCGTTCCGCTGCGGCTGATCTACGGCATATACGCCTTGCTGGTGTTCCTGGCGGTCGCCCTGACGGCCCTGGTCGGGGTCATCCTGCTGCCGTCGCTGCGGCTGCGCCGCGGAACGGCTCGCATCGCAGCAAGAACGTTTTTCCTGTTCGCGGGAATGCCGGTGCGGCTCACGGGTCGCGAGAACCTTCCCGCCGGCCAGTGCATCGTGGTGGCAAACCATGCCAGCTATCTCGACGGGGTGGTCATGACGGCCGCCCTGCCCGCGCGTTTTGGATTCGTGGTGAAACGCGAAATGAACGACGTGCCGCTGGCGGGCCTGCTGCTCCGGCGTATCGGCACGGAGTTCGTCGAGCGTTTCAACAGGCACAAGGGCGGCACCGATGCGCGTCGCGTGCTGCGCACGGCGTCGAGCGGTCACTCGCTGGTGTTCTTCCCCGAAGGCACGTTCACGCCGGAAGTGGGACTCGGCAAATTCCACAGCGGCGCGTTCGCGATCGCCGCGCGCGCGGCCTGCCCCGTGGTGCCCGCGGTGATCCTCGGTACCCGGCGCAACATGCCGGCCACGCGCGTGTTCCCGCGGCCGGGCCTCATCGAAGTCCGCTTCGGCCCAGCCATCGTCGCGACGCCCGTGGGCGATGAAGATCTCACGCTGAAGCTGCGCGACGCTTCGCGCGCGGCCATCCTTTCCGAGCTCGGCGAACCGGACCTGGCTGCCTGAGACTGTGACAAACGGTTCTGTGCCGCGAACCATGGCAGCAGAACCATGCAACAGGCCGCCTACATGAACCCCGCCGCGAGCGCCGACTTCGCCGCGCTGCTCGAGGAAAACCGCCGGCTCATCTTCAAGGTGGCGCATACCTACGGCCGCGGGCGTGCGGACATCGAGGACCTCGCGCAGGAAATCGCCGCGCAGTCGTGGCGCGCGTACCCGGCCTACGATGCGGCGCGCAGTTTTTCGACCTGGCTGTATCGCATCGCGCTGAACGTGGCGATCTCGTGGTTGCGCACCGAAGGGCCGCGGCGCCGGCGGTCCGTGCCATTCGATGCTGACATCCATGACGCGGCCGTATTCGCGGTCGACGAGGCGGACGATGGCAGCCGCATCCTGCGCGGCTTCATCGACTCGCAGGGACCACTCGACCGCGCGCTGCTGCTGCTCTACCTCGAAGAGCGGCCCAACAACGAGATTGCCGAGATCCTCGGCATCACGGCCACCAACGTCACCACCAAGATCAATCGGCTCAAGGAACGCCTGCGTGCCCACGCGGAGAAGGCTCATGGAACTCGATGAACTGAAGGCGTCCTGGCAGCGCCTCGACCAGCGCGTGCAGCAGCTCACGCTGATCAACCGGAGGCTCATGTTCGATGCGGCCGTTCGCAGGGCACGCTGGCGGCTCGCACCGCTGCTCGCGAGCGCCGCGGCCAATGTGCTCATCGGAGCCTTCTTCTCTCTCGCGTCCGCCTGGTTCATCGGTACCCACCGCGACACCCCCTTCGCACTCATCCCGGCGCTCGTCCTGCAATTGACGAGCCTCGTCTACCTGGTGATCGGCGTGGGGCGGCTGGTGCTGGCGCGACGCGTCGACTTCACGCGGCCCGTGCTCGAGATCCAGCGTTCGCTGGCGGCGATGCAAAAGTGGGAAGCGTGGTCCTGGCTCGCGATGTGGGTCGGCAGTTCCCTGCTGCCCATGGCCATGCTGGTCGCGGTCGTCATCGCGACCCACGGCACCCCGTCCTGGCAACACATGCCGGCAGTGGTGCTGGCCAACTCGATCCTCTGGATCGTCACGGCGCTGGTTCCGCTGACGGTGTACTTCGTATCGCGCCGCCGCAAGGGCAAGTTCGCCGCGTGGGTCGACTCGTACCTCACCAGTCACAGCATCGCCGAGGCCCGGGCGGCCATCGCCGAGATCGACGAATTCGCGGGGCCTGACGCACTCCTCGGTAGATAGTCCGGCCGGCAGCTACATGTTCCGCCGGTACTGGCCGCCGACTTCGTAGAGCGCGTGCGTGATCTGGCCCAGGGAGCACACCTGCACGGTCTCGAGCAGTTCGGCAAACACGTTGCCGCCGCCCGCGGCGACCTCCTGCAGGCGCCGCAGCGCGGCCGCGGACTCGGGGGCGTGCCGGGACTGGAATGCGCGCACCGCGTCCACCTGCGATCGCTGCTCCTCTTCGGGCGCGCGGAACAGCGGCGCCGACGCGTGCTCCTGCCCCGCATCGCGCTCGTCGAGGAAGGTGTTCACGCCCACGATGGGCAAACTACCGTCGTGTTTGCGCGACTCGTAGTGCAGACTCTCTTCCTGGATCTTGCCGCGCTGGTACATCGTCTCCATGGCGCCCAGCACGCCGCCACGCTCGGCGATCGACTCGAACTCCTTGTACACCGCCTCCTCGACCAGGTCGGTGAGCGCCTCGATGGCGAATGAGCCCTGCCACGGGTTCTGGATCTTGTTGAGCCCGAGCTCGCGATTGATGATCAGCTGGATCGCGACGGCGCGACGCACGCTCTCCTCGGTCGGCGTGGTCAGCGCCTCGTCGTAGGCGTTGGTGTGCAGCGAGTTGCAGTTGTCGAACAGCGCATACATGGCCTGCAGCGTGGTGCGGATGTCGTTGAACTGGATCTCGCGCGCGTGCAAGGACCGGCCCGAGGTCTGGATGTGGTACTTCAACATCTGGCTGCGCGGACCGCCGCGGTAGATGTCGTGCATGGCGCGCGCCCAGATGCGGCGCGCGACGCGGCCGATGACCGCGTACTCGGCATCCATGCCGTTGGAGAAGAAGAACGAAAGATTCGGCGCGAAGTCGTCGATCTTCATGCCGCGCGCCAGGTAGTACTCGACGATCGTGAAACCATTGGCGAGCGTGAACGCCAGCTGCGTGATCGGGTTCGCGCCCGCCTCGGCGATGTGGTACCCCGAGATCGAGACCGAATAGAAATTGCGCACGCCGTTCTCGCTGAAGAACTGCTGCACGTCGCCCATCATGCGCAGCGCGAACTCGGTCGAGAAGATGCAGGTGTTCTGCGCCTGGTCCTCCTTGAGGATGTCGGCCTGCACGGTGCCGCGCACGCGCGACAGCGCTTCGGCACGCAGCTTCGCGTATTCGTCGGCGGTGAGCAGCCCGAGGTCGACCAGCCGGCGGCCGCTGACGCCCAGCAGGCCGAGGCCGCTGCCGTCGTGACCCGCGGGCAGGTCGCCGCGGTAACGGGGCCGCGACGCGGCCACCGAGTCGAGCGCGGCTTCCACGGAACCCCAGCGCCCGGCTTCGCGCAGATGGCGCTCGATGCGCTGGTCGATGGCCGTGTTCATGTACATGGCGAGGATCATCGGCGCGGGGCCATTGATGGTCATGGACACCGAGGTGGTCGGCGCGCACAGGTCGAAGCCCGAATAAAGCTTCTTCATGTCGTCGAGCGTCGCGATCGACACGCCCGAGTTGCCGGTGCGACCGAAGATGTCGGGACGCAGGTCCGGGTCTTCGCCGTACAGCGTGGTCGAATCGAAGGCGGTAGATAGTCGCGTGGCCTCGTGGCCCGCCGCCAGGTAGTGAAAGCGGCGGTTGGTGCGCTCGGGCGCGCCCTCGCCCGCGAACATGCGCGTCGGGTCTTCTTCTTCGCGCCGGTACGGATAGACCGCGCCGGTGTACGGGAAGGCGCCCGGCAGGTTCTCGTTCTCGAGGAATTTCAGGCGCTCGCCCCAGGCCTCGATCCTGGGCGGGGCGAGCTTGGGAATCGGGTTGTGGCTCAGCGATTCGGTGAAGTTCTCGCCGCGTACTTCGCGGCCACGCACCGTGTACGAATATTCAGGCGTGGTGATGCCGTCGATGCGCTGCGACCAGCCCTTGAGCGCGGCCACACCGGCCGCGCCGATCTCGCCGAGCGCGCGGTTGTAGTTGAGGCGCAGCGCATCGAGTGCCTCCCCGGAATCTGCTTCGGCTGCGGGCGCGAGCGGCGCCGGCAGCTGCGGATCCCCCAGCGATTCGAGTGCGAGGTACAGCCCATGCGCGCGCTGCGCGGCCTGGGCGCGCGCCTCGGCCCGCGCGCGTGCCGCACGACCCTGCGTGGCGATCTCCGCGAGGTAACGCGAGCGGGCGGCGGGAATCAGCGGATCGCGCGAGCGGAATTCCGTGGGCTGCACGACGAGCGGTGCACCCTCGCGCGAGGTCCAGCGGCCCACTTCGCCGCACTCGCGGTCCAGTGCCTGCGTGAGCGCGAGGAACAGCCGGTTCACACCCGGGTCGTTGAAGCGGCTGGCGATGGTGGGGAATACCGGGATGTCCGCATCGGGGAGTTTCGCCTGGTCCGGATGATTGCGGCGCCACTGCTTGCGCACGTCGCGCAACGCGTCTTCGGCGCCGCGCTTTTCGAACTTGTTCAACACGATCATGTCGGCGAAATCCAGCATGTCGATCTTCTCGAGCTGGCTGGCCGCGCCGTATTCGGCGGTCATCACGTACAACGAGAGATCCGCGAGATCGACGATCTCGGTGTCGCTCTGGCCGATGCCGGCGGTCTCGACCACGATGAGGTCGAACCCCACGGCGCGATACAGCGCGATGACGTCGGCCAGCACCGCGCTGGTGGCGAGGTGCTGGCGGCGCGTGGCCAGCGAGCGCATGAACACCTGCGACGCGGCCAGCGAGTTCATGCGGATGCGATCGCCCAGCAGCGCGCCGCCGGAGCGACGGCGCGTGGGATCGATGGCAACCACCGCGACGCGACGCTCGGGGAACTGCCGCAGGAAACGCTGCAGCAGTTCGTCGTTCAGCGAGCTCTTGCCCGCGCCACCGGTACCCGTGAGCCCGATGACTGGCGCGTGCTTCGTGCCGGAGACCGCGGCGCTCAGTGCGCGACGCAGGTCGTCGGCCTCGGCGCCCTCGGGCGAGCCGCCACCCTCGAGCAGCGTGATGGCGCGCGCGATCGCGCCCGCGTCGTCGAGCGACGGAATGCCTGTCTTTGCCTGTTCCTGCGTGCGACCGACACGCGCGAACACATCGTCGATCATTCCCTTGAGGCCGAGGCGGCGTCCGTCTTCGGGCGTGTAGATGCGCGCGACACCGTAAGCCTCGAGCTCGGCGATCTCCGCCGGCGAGATGGTGCCGCCGCCACCCACGACCACCTTGATGTGCTGCGCGCCCCGCTCGCGCAGCATGTCGATCATGTAGCGGAAATATTCGTTGTGGCCGCCCTGGTAACTGCTGACGGCGATGGCGTCCGCATCCTCGGCGATCGCCGCGCGCACGATGTCGGCGACGCTGCGGTTGTGCCCGAGATGCACGACCTCGGCGCCACCCGACTGCAGCAGGCGGCGGATCATGTTGATGGCGGCGTCGTGGCCGTCGAACAGCGAGGCGGCGGAGACGAACCGCAGCGGCCGTCCGGGTTCCGGGGGCTTCATGGTTAGTTACCGGCTGGTAAGTTTTGTTACCGCACAGTAACATGAAGCCCGCCCGCGATACATCGCCCGACGCGAGGACTTTACCCAGACATGCCTGCCGCACCCGCAAAAACCAGCCCGCGCAAGGGTTTGCGCCCCGACTCCCCGTGGGCGGCCCGGCGCCGGCCACGCCACGAGCACGCGCTCAAGCGGGAGGCCGTGATCGTTGCGGCGGCGCACGCCTTCCGCCAGCGGGGTTACCACAACACCTCGCTCGACGACCTGGCCGCCAGCCTGAAGGTCACCAAGCCCACTCTCTATTTATATGTGCCGAACAAGGAGGCCATCCTGTTCGAGTGTTTCCGGGCGGGCCTCGCGCAGATCCAGGCATCGCTCGACGAGAGCGAGCGCGCCAGCGGCCCGGCGCGCGAGCGGCTGTTCGCCTTCATCCGGGGTTATGCGCAGGCCATCGTCGGCGACTTCGGCTGGTGCATGCTGCGCGCCGAGGATCAGCACCTGGGCGCGGCGATGAGCCGGCGCATCAAACTACTCAAGGCCGGGATCGACAAGCGCATGCGCGCGCTCATCGAGGCCGGCGTGGCCGACGGCTCGATCCGCCGCTGCGACACGCGCATGACGGCGTTCGCA
>DATEII010000158.1:0-10226 GCA_035279135.1 Steroidobacteraceae bacterium | reverse complement strand
CGCGGCGCGCAGATCGTGAAGCAGTGGGTGTCGAAGGATGAATGAAGCAGGCAACGGCGGACGTACGGGCGTCGAGCGCGCGGCCATCCTGCTGCTGACGCTCGGCGAGAGCGAAGCCGCCGAAATCCTCAAGCATCTCGGCGCGAAAGACGTGCAGCGTCTGGGGCGCAGCATGGCCGAGCTCAGCAACGTGTCGCGCGACGAAGTGCGCCACGTGCTCGGTGACTTCACGTCGGCGGTCGAGATGCAGACCTCGCTCGGCGTGGGCACCGATGAATTCATTCGCAAGGTGCTGGTCAACGCACTGGGCGAAGAGAAGGCCGCGAGCCTCATGGAGCGCATCAGCCTGGGCGGCACGCGCAAGGGTCTCGATGCGCTCAAGTGGATGGATTCACGCCAGGTGGCCGAGCTGATCCGCAACGAACATCCGCAGATCGTCGCCATCGTGTTGTCGTACCTCGAAGCCGAGCAGTCGGCCGAAGTGCTCGGGTGCCTTCCCGACGGCATGCGCACGGACCTGATCATGCGCGTGGCGATGCTCGATGGCATCCAGCCCACGGCACTGCAGGAACTCGACGAAATGATGGAGAAGCGCTTTGCGGCCGGCGGCAACGCCGGCACGAGCTCGGCGCTCGGCGGCCTGCGTGTGGCCGCGGAGATGTTGAACCTGCTGGACTCGAAGGTCGGCACCTCGATCATGGACGCCATCGGCAAGACCGACGAAGGCTTGTCGCAGAAGATCCAGGACCTGATGTTCGTGTTCGACGACCTGCTCGAGATCGACGACCGCGGCATGCAGGAACTGCTGCGGCAGGTGCCGGCCGACAAGCTGCTCATCGCGCTCAAGGGCGCAGACGACACCTTCAAGGCGAAGGTGTTCAAGAACATGTCGCAACGCGCGGCCGAGATGTTGAAGTCCGACCTCGAAGCCAAGGGGCCGGTCCGGCTGTCGGACGTCGAAGCGGCACAGAAGGAAATCCTGCTGGCGGCGCGCAAGCTCTCCGACGAGGGCACCATCAGCCTCGGCGGCAAGGGCGAGCAGTATGTCTGAGCCCGATCGGGCCCCGGACGCGGCCCAGCGCTGGGATCTGCCGACGGTCGAAGGCGCGGCAGTGCCGCGGCCCGGCGCCAAGGGCGTCAACGTCATGCACCTCACGCTGGTCGAGCGCGAGGCCTGGCAACACGGTTACAAGGACGGACACGTCGAAGGTGTGCGCAAGGGCGAGGCGGAGCTCGCCAGGCGCATCGCCGAGGTGGACGTCAAGATCGCCGCGCTCGAGGCCATCATCGGCACGCTGGCGCGGCCGCTCGAAGAGCTGGATACGGCGGTGGAAACCGAGCTCACGCGGCTCGCGCTCACGGTGGGCAAACACCTGGCGCGTCGCGAACTGCGCATCGATCCCACGCAGATCATCGGCATCATTCGCCATACCGTGAGCTTGCTGCCGCTCTCGGCCCGCAACATCAAGATCCACCTGCATCCCGATGATGCCGCCATCGTGCGCGAGAAGCTCACGCCGGCTTCGGGGCAGCAGGAGTGGATGCTGGCCGAAGACCCGCTGATGGCGCGCGGCGGCTGTCGCCTGACTACCGAGAATTCGAGCATCGACGCGCGTTTCGAAGCTGCCGTGGCCGCGGCGCTGTCCGGGCTGCTGGGCGACGACCGCTCCGAAAGAGTGGGCGCCGAGGCGTCCGCGGCACCCGGCACGGAGCGGGCCGAATGAGCGCCGTGCGCGAACTGCGCGCGCAGCGCGCGCGCGGCTGGGCCGAGCGCATGCAGCGCCAGGTGGCGCGCGCCCAGCAGTTGCCTTCGCCGCCCGTGGAAGGGTCGTTGACGCGCATGGTCGGCCTCGCGCTCGAGGCCTCCGGCTGCCAGGCCGCCGTGGGCGACGTCTGCGATCTCATGAACGGTGATGGCTCCAAGGTCGAGGCCGAGGTGGTCGGCTTCGCCGGCGACAAGCTCTATCTCATGCCCACGGGCGAAGTGCACGGCCTCGCGCCGGCCGCGCGCGTGATCCCCAAGCAACGCGCGGGCAGCGTGCACGTGGGTCCTGGCCTGCTGGGCCGGGTGGTCGACGGCAATGGCATCCCGCTCGACGGGCTCGGGCCCATCCAGGCCGACGAACGCGCCAAGTTGTTAGGCGCGACCATCAATCCGCTGGCGCGCCATCCCATCGACACGCCGCTCGACGTGGGCGTGCGTTCCATCAACGCCTTGCTGACCGTGGGCCGTGGGCAGCGCATCGGCCTGTTCGCCGGTTCCGGCGTGGGCAAGTCCGTGCTGCTCGGCATGATGGCGCGCTACACCTCGGCCGACGTCATCGTGGTCGGGTTGATCGGTGAGCGTGGCCGCGAAGTGAAGGAATTCGTCGAGCGCATCCTGGGGCCGGAAGGGCGCCGGCGCTCCGTGGTCGTGGCCTGTCCGGCCGACAATCCACCGCTGATCCGCCTGCATGGCGCGTGGCTGGCGACCTCGATTGCCGAATATTTCCGTGAGCGCGGCCTGTCCGTGCTCCTGATCATGGATTCGCTGACGCGCTTCGCACAGGCGCAGCGCGAGATCGGTCTCGCCATCGGCGAGGCGCCCGCGACGAAGGGTTATCCGCCCTCGGTGTTCGCACGGCTGCCAGCGCTCGTCGAACGTGCCGGCAACGGCGCGACGGGGCGCGGTTCGATCACGGCGTTCTACACCGTGCTCACCGAGGGTGACGACCAGCAGGATCCGATCGCCGACTCGGCGCGCGCGATCCTCGACGGCCACGTGGTGCTGTCGCGACGCATCGCCGAGGCGGGGCAGTATCCGGCCGTCGACATCGAGGCCTCCGTGAGCCGCGTGATGCACGAGATCATCCCGCACGAACACGCCGAGCTAGCGCGCCTCTTCCGGCAGACGCTGGCCGTCTACCAGCAGCATCGCGATCTCATCAACATCGGCGCGTACCAGCGCGGCAGTGATCCGCGCATCGACACGGCCATCGAGTTGTGGCCGGCGATGCAGAAATTCCTCATGCAGCCCATCGAGCAACGCGTCAGTCACGCGGATGCGGTCAATGCGCTGCGCCAGTTGTTTGCCAGCGTCACACCTCCCGGTAAGGCGGCATGAAACGATCCGAACGACTCGACGTAGTCCAGCAGGCCGCGGCGCGCACCGAGCGCGAACGCGCCGAACGTGTCGGCGCGGCCGAGCGGCATCTCACCGAGATGCAGCAGAAGCTCACGGCGCTCGAGAAATACCGCGGCGAATACGAGGCTGGCTTCGCGGCCAGGGCAGGCGGGGGCGTGGACGTGATCGGCATGCGCGATTTCCAGACTTTCCTGGCCAAGCTGGGCGAGGCGTTGATCCAGCAGCGCGAGCTCGTGGTACTCGCGCGCAAGGCACTCGAGGCCGAGCGTTCGCACTGGCGCGAGGCCGCGCAGCGGCAACACGTGGTCGAGACGCTGGCCGAACGCTGGCAGGGCGAAGAGACGCGCGCGGCGAACCGGCGCGACCAGATCGAAAGTGATGAGCTGTCGCGACAACTCGCGGCCGCGAAGGAACGTGCGAAATGATTGCATTGACCCCGGCGCCGGCGACCTCGAGCGGCAATACCGCAAGCCCCGCCGTTTCTCCTGCGAGTGCGACGCCCGCATCGCCGTTCGACGCCATTCTCACGCTCGAAGCGCTCGCAGCCACCTGCGCCGCGCTGGATACCGCACCGCTGGGCGGAGGCGCGCTCGAGGGCGGCGGTCTCGAAGGACTGGACGACACTTCCGGCACGGACACCGACGATGCCGACGATGACGAGCAGGGCGGCGCGCTCGCGTACCTGGTCAATCTGCTGAATATTGCTGCCCCCGCCACGCCGGATGCGGCCGGCGGTGCCAGTGCCGGTGATGGTGCCGATGCCGTGATCGAGGGATCCGTTGGCGGCCAGGCTCGACAGGGCAGTGCGGATCCCGCCACGGGTGCGCTTCCGTTGCCGGGTACCGACGACGGCCGCTCGACCACCGACGCTGCCGGCGCCGGAAAGTTGCTGCTGGCCGATGTCGCGGCTGCCGCCACGAAAGGCGACACCGGAACCCAGGATTTGCAGGCCACGCAGGATCCGACGGCCAACATGGCGCGCGCCGCCGAGATGTTCTCCCAGGCTCCGCGGCATGCCGTCGCGGTCCGCGACCACATCGCAACACCCGTCCAGAGTCCGCGCTGGGCCGACGATCTCGGCGCGCGTGTCGCCATGATGGTCCGGGGCGCCGAATCCACCGCCTCCCTCCAGCTCACGCCCATCGACCTCGGCCCGGTCGAGGTCAGCGTCACCGTGCGCGACTCCCAGGCCACCATCCACTTCGGCGCCGCCCAGGCCGAAACCCGCGCGCTGCTCGAAGCATCGATTCCCAGGCTCCGCGAAATGCTCGCCGCCCAGGGCTTCAACCTCATGGACGCCAGCGTCTCCCAGGGTTTCTCTCGCCAGGCGCGCCCCGACGTGCCCGGGATTTCCCGCGGCAACGGCAGCGAACCCGAACCCGAAGTGCGTGAGGCCGGTCGCGTATCCGCACTGGGTCTGCTGGACACCTACGCGTAGTGCACGACGCCCGACTTCACGATCCTTCCTCCACAACGAAATGGGATGCGCCATCGATTGGCACAAGGGAGCGAAGCTGCAGACTGTGGTTAGCGGGGGCGTGCAGGGCAATCTCCGGGAGCGCGCATGGCGAGCGGCGAGTGAGCGGCGTCCGGCGCGCAGCTCCTCTTGGTAGTTTTTCCCTGACAAGCGCGTTAGCGCCCAACTTGTTTGAACGCTGACGGCTCTGGACGCGCCAGCCGCGTAACGAGCGACCGCCAGAAAAGAAATGTCCTCATTTCTTTTCTGAAGCGCGCGAGCCCTAAGCGCTCCCGGAGATTGCCCTGCACGACCCCGCGAGCCTCGGCCTTACAGGTGCTCTCCCTCGCGCCAAAAGTCTGACGCAATTCGCCCCCATTTCGTGACGCCGCGCACACTCGCGGCCATGGCACGCCCGTTGCACTACCTACTCCATTCGGACGCGTCGTCAGGCGCAAGGTGGAGGCATGGCCGCAGCGGAAGATCTGGATGGAGTTGAAGGCGAAGAGGGTGAAGGCGGCGAAGCCGCTCCCAAGAGCAAGAAGGGCCTGATCATCGCGATCATCGCGCTGCTGGTGCTCGGCGGCGGCGGTGCCGGCGCCTGGTTCGCGTTCGGCGGCAAACATGATCCCAATGCCAAGGAAGCGAAAAAGGACGAAGGTCCGAAGCTTCCGCCGAAATACATCAATCTCGACCCGCCATTCGTCGTGAACTTCGAGGCGCAGTCCTCGGTGCGTTTCCTGCAGGTCACGGTGGGCGTGATGACGCGCGAGCCCGAGATCGAGGCGCTCATCAAGGAAAACGATCCACGCGTACGCAACGACATGCTGATGATCCTCAGCAATCAGACCTACGAGTCGGTGTCGACCGCCGAAGGCAAGGAGGCGCTGCGCACCCGCTGCCTCGACGCCATCCGCACCATCGTGCGCGAGATGGGTGGCAAGGCCGAGAAGGTCGAAGCGCTGTATTTCACCTCCTTCGTCATGCAGTAGGTGGACGATGAGCGGCCAGGAAGTACTCAACCAGGATGAAATCGACGCATTGTTGAACGGCGTCGATGCCGGCGCGGTCAGCACCGAGCCGGAGGTGCCCGCGGGCGAGGCCCGCCAATACGATTTCAGCCGCGAGATGCGCATCGTGCGCGGCCGCATGCCGACGCTCGAGATGGTCAACGAGCGGTTCGCGCGCCAGCTGCGGGTGACGCTCTACAACCTCCTGCGCAAGACGGTCGAGCTGTCCGTCGGCCAGGTGACCATGAAGAAGTTCAGCGAATACACGCATTCGCTGTCGCTGCCCGTCAACCTGAATCTCGTGAAGGTCCACCCATTGCGCGGGACGGCGTTGTTCGTCCTCGACCCGAAGCTGGTGTTCACCATCGTCGACAATTTCTTCGGCGGCGTCGGCCGCCACGCCAAGATCGAGGGGCGCGACTTCAGCGCCACCGAGATGCGCGTGATCCACATGCTGCTGCGTGGCGCCTTCGGCGACATGAAGGAAGCCTGGACGCCGATCGCCAACATCGAGGTCGAATACCTCAACTCCGAGATCAACCCGAACTTCGCCAGCATCGTCACGCCGTCCGAAGTCGTGGTGGTGTGCCCGTTCCAGATCGAGCTCGACGGCGGCGGCGGCGCGCTGCACATCGTGCTGCCGTATTCGATGATCGAGCCGCTGCGCGAGATCCTGGACTCGGGCGTGCAGTCGGATCGCGCCGAGCAGGACGAGCGCTGGCTCGCCTCGCTCAAGGACTGCCTGCAGGACGCCGAGGTGGAGCTCAGCACCAATCTCGGCACGGGCAGCATCACGCTCTCGCAACTCGTGCACCTGCAGCCGGGCGACGTGTTGCCCTGCGACTTCAATGGCAAGGCCACGGTGCTCGCCGAAGGCGTGCCGCTGTTCCGCGGCGCGTTCGGCGTGTCGCGCGGCCAGCAATGCGTGCGCTACGAACAACGCATCCGCCGCCCTGGCCCGAATCCCGTCGAAGCCGCGCTGCTGCGCAAGAATTCCTAGAGGTAACCGATGAACGCCAAGTCCGAAGCGGCCGTGCCGCAGAATGTCGACGCCGAAGGCGGCCGTGACGTCAACCTCGAGGTCATCCTCGACGTGCCGGTCACGCTGTCGATGGAAGTCGGCCGCACCCGCATCCCCATCCGCAACCTGCTGCAGCTGAACCAGGGCTCCGTGGTCGAGCTCGACCGCGCCGCCGGCGAACCGCTCGACGTGTTCGTCAACGGCACGCTGGTGGCGCACGGCGAAGTGGTCGTGGTCAACGAGAAGTTCGGCATCCGCATCACCGACGTGGTGAGTCCGGCCGAACGCATCCGCAAGCTCAAGTAGATGGCCGACCCGACCCTGTTCGCGGCGCCCGACGCGGCGGCGCACGGCAGCACCGCGGGCGGCGCGCTCGAGGTGACGCTGGCGCTGCTGGTGGTCGTGGGTTTCATCGCGGCGCTGGCCTGGATGGCGCGGCGCTCGCGCCGTTTTGGCGGCGGCGACAGCAACCGCATCCAGGTGCTGAGTGACAAGGCTTTCGGCGTGAAGGAACGCTGCGTGCTGGTGCGCGTGGGCGACACCGACATCCTGCTCGGCGTCACGCAGAACTCGATCAGTGCGCTGCACGTGTTCCCCGCGGGCGCGAACACGGAGGCGCCGCCGGTTCCGCCGACCGCCACGCCCAAACTACCGAATTTCAAAGACCTGCTGATGCGGAGCCTCGGCAAGTCGTGAAGAAGATCCTGACGACCCTCCTGGTGATGCTGGTCCCGGTGATCGCCGATGCGGCGACCACCGGGCTTCCGGCCGTCACGGTCACGACCAACCCGGGCGGTGGCCAGACGTATTCGCTGACGCTGCAGATCCTGATCCTGATGACGGTGCTGACGCTGCTGCCCGCCATCCTGCTCATGATGACGGCCTTCACGCGCATCGTGATCGTGCTCGCGATCCTGCGGCAGGCGATCGGCGCCGGCCAGACGCCGCCCAACCAGGTGCTCGTGGGCCTGGCGCTGTTCCTCACGCTGTTCGTGATGGGCCCGGTGGCCGAGAAGATCAACGTCGACGCCGCGCAGCCTTATCTCGCGGGCACGCTCGACGCCAGCGTGGCGGTGGAGCGCGCGGTGATGCCGCTGAAGTCTTTCATGCTCAAGCAGACACGCGAGTCCGACATCGCGACCTTCGTGCGCATCGCGGGCGGGAAGGGCTTCGAGAAGCCGGAGGACGTGCCGCTGAACATCCTCGTGCCCGCGTTCGTCACGAGCGAGCTCAAGACCGCGTTCCAGATCGGCTTCCTGCTGTTCATCCCGTTCGTGATCATCGATCTCGTGGTCGCGAGCGTGCTCATGTCCATGGGCATGATGATGTTGTCGCCGGTGCTGATCTCGCTGCCGTTCAAGATCATGTTGTTCGTGCTCATCGATGGCTGGGCGCTGGTCATGGGCACGCTCGCCCAGAGTTTTTTCAGGTAGGCAGGACATGTCCCCCGAAACCGTCGTCACCGTCGGCCGCCACGCACTCGAAATGACGCTCATGCTCGCGGCGCCGTTGCTGCTGACCGCGCTCGCCGTGGGTCTCATCGTGGGTATCTTCCAGGCGGCGACCCAGATCAACGAGATGACGCTGTCGTTCATCCCGAAGCTGCTGGCGATGGCCGCGATGCTCGCACTGACGGGACCCTGGATGTTGCGCACGCTGGTCGAGTACACGCGCAACCTCATCGAAAGCATTCCCGGGATGATCGGTTAGGCCAGGGCGCATGGCGATCGACCTCACCACCGGGCAACTCGAGGCATACGTGGCGCAAGGGTTTTTTCCCTTCGTGCGCATCGGAGCCTGCCTGATGGTGGCGCCGATGTTCGGCGCGCGGTTCGTGCCCTCGCGCACGCGCGTGTTGCTGGCCGTGGCCATCACGGCGCTCGTGATTCCGCTGCTGCCGGCGCCCGGCATCGCGCCGTTCTCGGCGCAGGGCTTCGTGGTGGTCGCGCAGCAACTGCTCATCGGCGTCGCCATGGGCTTCGCACTGCAGGTGATCTTCGACTCGCTCGGCCTCGCGGGCCAGCTGCTGGCCAACAGCATGGGCCTCTCGTTCGCATTCAATGTCGACCCGCTGCGCGGCAGCAGCACCGCCGCGCTCGGCCAGCTCTACATCGTGCTTGCCACGCTCACGTTCCTGGCGCTCGGCGGCCATCTCGCATTGCTCGAGGTGCTGGTCAACGGGTTCTTCACGCTGCCCGTGGGTACCACGGGGCTCGGTCGCGAAGGCCTGTGGTCGATGGTGTTGTGGGGTGGCCAGCTGTTCGCGGGTGCCATCTCGATTGCGCTGCCCGGCGTGACCGCGCTGCTCATCGTCAATCTGGCTTTTGGCGTGGTGAGCCGCGCCGCGCCCACGCTGAACCTGTTCGCGGTGGGCTTCCCGATTTCATTGGTCATCGGTCTCCTGATCGTGCTGGCCGGCATTGGTCCCTTGCAGGAGGGTGTCTCCCGACTGATTGCGCAGGGGCTCGAGTTCCTGCGCCTGCTGGTGGGGGGCTGAGCCATGGCCGAGAGCGGTCAGGAACGCACAGAACGAGCAACTCCGAAGCGCCTCAAGGAGGCGCGCGAGAAGGGCCAGGTACCGCGATCGCAGGAGCTGTCGATCGCGGCGGTGTGCATCTCGGCCGCGGTGGCCATCTACAGCCTCGGGCGCATCGCGGCAGGCAACTTCGCCGACCTGATGCGCGACACGTTGAGCGTCGATGCGGTCACTGCGATGGACGAGAACCGCATGTGGCCGGCGCTCACCACCGCCGGCGCGCGCGCCTTGTGGATCGTGCTTCCCATCCTCGGCGCCACCTTCTTCGCCGCGCTGGCTGCGCCCATCGCCATCGGCGGCTGGAATTTTTCGGCCGGCGTGCTGGTGCCGCAGTTCTCGCGCCTGAATCCCGCCAATGGCCTGGCGCGCGTGTTCTCCGCGCGCGGCATGGTCGAGCTCGGCAAGGGCATCGCCAAGGTGGCGGTGGTCGCCGTCACCGGGTGGGTGCTGCTGCGCGGCCTCACACCGCAACTGATGGGACTTTCGACGGAGCCGTTGCCGAACGCCATCGGTCATGCCGCGTCGCTCGCCGGTTACTCGCTGCTGATGCTGGTCCTGGGGCTCGCGATCATCGCGGCGGTCGACGTGCCGTTCCAGCTCTGGCAGCACGCCAAGGACCTGCGCATGACGCGCGAAGAGGTCAAAGAGGAATACAAGGAAAGCGAAGGCTCGCCGGAAACCCGCGGCCGCATCCGCGAGGCGCAGCGCGCACTGTCGCGCGGCCGCATGTTGCAGGACGTGCCGACCGCCGACGTGGTGGTCACCAACCCCACGCACTTCGCCGTGGCGCTGCGCTACGACGAGAACAAGATGCGCGCCCCCATCGTGGTCGCCAAGGGCACCGAGCTGCTGGCACTCAAGATCCGCGAAATCGCCACCGAAAACGGCGTGCCCATCGTCGAGGCGCCGCCGCTGGCGCGCGCGCTGCACAAGTCCGTGGAGATCGGCCGCGAAGTGCCGGCCGCGCTGTACGTGACCGTCGCCCAGGTTCTGACCTACGTGTACCAGCTCAAGGCGGCGCGTGAGCGTGGCGCGGCCCCACCGGCCGCGCCCCAATTCGAAGATCCGGCCGCGCCGCC
>DATEII010000157.1:0-6800 GCA_035279135.1 Steroidobacteraceae bacterium | reverse complement strand
GAGCTCTATCAGCGCTCAGAGCGCTCGTACCATGGACTCGAACCCCTCGAGTACCCGTTCCACGATCGCACCGTGGCGGTCACCATGTGTGGCCGGGTCTGCTTCGCCACGCGCAAGATCAACCTCTCCACCGTCTTCGCCGGTCAGAACGTCGGTGTCAAAGAAGTCGATGAAAAAGTCTGGCTGATCAGCTTCATGCACTATGACCTCGGGTTCTTCGACCACGAGAGCAATCGCTTCGAATGCGCCGAGAGTCCGTTCGCTGCTAAGGTGTTACCCATGTCATCGGTATAAAACGTTACCGATGTGTCCAGAACGGACCCAGAGAGAGTTGGTGGAAAGGGTGGGAATCGAACCCACGACCCCGGCATTATGAGTGCCGTGCTCTAACCGGCTGAGCTACCTTTCCACGCCGGAAAACGAAGGGCGGCGATTCTCATGGCCCCGCCCCACCCTGTCAAGGCAAGTCCCGCGAAAACAATCACTTAGCCCAGCGGGCAAAGGTCCGGCCACTCAACAGGAGTCAATCGGGCTCAGCACCAATCTCCTACGGTGGGACCCAGCTCTCAATTCGCGGGCCGTTCGGTCAAGTGTGAACGGAATCAAGCCGATACGACCCACGGGCGCCTCCGGTATGGCGCCAGGATCAGTACCGCCCAATGAATCGGCTGCAGCTCGCACATCTGCCGTTACGCACCAAGCTCATCGCCGCGAGCGCGCTGACGGCTTCCCTGGCGTTGCTGGCAGCCGCGCTGACGCAGGGAATTTCCTCCTATTTCTATAGCCACAACGAGGCCTACGCGCATGTGAATGCGGTGGCGAACGTCGTGGTGGGTCGCAGCAGCGCCGCGATCCAGAGCCAGGACTTCGGCCAGGCGGAGGCGCTCGTGAGCGCGCTGCGCGTCGAGCCCAACGTCGAAGAAGCCATGCTGGTCGATTCGCACCAGCGTGTGCTCATGCACTACGCGGGCAGCAAGACCATGCTCATGGCCAAGCCCGGTGGTGAACCCACGGATATTCAGCAGTGGCAAAGGCAGGCCATGCAGGCGAGCGAACACCTGCATCGCTTCGACGGCCTGACTGCCCTGCACCTCGTCTATCCGATCACGGACCAGGGCCAGGTGATCGGACACTTATATATCCGCGCCAACCTGTCGGAGCTCCAGCAGAAACTGCTGGTGCAGATCGGCTTCCTGCTCGGCAGCTCGGTCATTGCGCTCGCCATCGGATACCTGCTGGCGCGACGCGTGCAGCGCCAGATCGCCTCGCCGCTGCTGCACCTGGTCGACGTGATGTCGGCCGCGGAGCGCGGCGACTATTCCAAGCGCGCCAGCGTCACCACCGACGACGAGATCGGTCACCTGATGCGCGGCTTCAACATCATGCTCGGGCAGATCGAGAACCGCGAGCAGGAGCTCGGCAAGCAGCAGGAAATCCTCGAAGCGCAGGTCGACGAGCGCACGCGCAGCCTGGCCGAGGCCAACCGTACGCTGCGCCAGGCCATGAACGACAGCGTCGAAGCCTGTCGCGTGGCCGAAGCCGCCTCGCGCGCCAAGTCGGAATTCCTGGCGCGCATGTCGCACGAAATCCGCACGCCGATGAACGGCGTGCTCGGCATGACCGAGTTGTTGCTCGATTCGAAGCTCGATCCGCGCCAGCGCCGGTTCGCGGCCACCATCCAGAGCTCGGCCGACGCGCTGCTGGCCATCATCAACGACATTCTCGACTTCTCGAAGATCGAGGCCGGCAAGCTGCGCCTCGAATCGCAGGACCTCGACATCCGCCAGGTGGTCGAGGAAGTCATCGACCTGTTCGCGCAGCGTGCGCACCAGAAAGGCATCGAGCTGCTGCTCGACATCGATCCCTATCTGCATCGCTGGGCCAGGGGCGACGAGCTGCGCATCCGCCAGATCCTCATGAACCTGGTGTCGAACGCGCTCAAGTTCACGGCCAGCGGCCACGTGCTGGTGCGTGCGCGCGGCGTGAATCCCTCCGAGACTCACGTCTCGCTGGTCATCGACGTGGTCGATACGGGCACGGGCATCCTGCCGGAAAACCAGGCAGCGATCTTCGACGCGTTCGTGCAGGAAGACGGCTCGACCACACGTCGCTTCGGCGGCACGGGCCTGGGACTCGCGATCTCGCGCCAGCTGGCCACGCTCATGGGCGGTGACATCACCGTCGTCAGCCAGCCGGGCCAGGGCTCGACCTTCTCGCTGTCGATCACGCTGCCGGCCGCGCCGGCCATGACTTCGGACTCGGCGCAGGGTCTCATGCTCGCACCGGGCACGCGCGTGCTCGTGGTCGACGACAGCGCCATCAACGTCGAGATCCTCGGGTCGCAGCTCGAAGCCTGGGGTTTCCTCGTGACGACCGCGTCCAGCGCCATGGAAGCGCAGAGTCACCTCAACACGTTGCAGGCGGCGGGCACGCCGCCGCAGATCATCGTGCTCGACTGGCACATGCCCGAGCAGAACGGCGTCGACTGGTTGTTGGGCGTGCGCCGCCGCACGGAATGGAAATCCATCCCGGCCATCATGGTGAGCTCGGTGGCGGACGACCTCGAAACGGGGCTCGCGGTCCAGCTCGCGCCGATGCGCCGCCTCGCCAAGCCCGTGCGCCAGAGCATGTTGCGCCGCGCCCTGCACGAAGCGCTGCAGTCGACTCCGTTCCAGGAAGTCAGTTCGGCCCCCGCCATGCTCGCCCCGGAGAACGAACCCGTGCTCGATCACCTGTCGGTACTGCTCGTCGAAGACAACATGGTCAACCGCACGCTGGCGCTCGAGATGCTGCAGCGACTGGGTTGCGACGCCATGCACGCGGGCAACGGCGTCGAGGCGTTGGACGCGCTCGAAAAGCAGGAATTCGACGTGGTGCTCATGGACTGCCAGATGCCGGTCATGGACGGCTTCATCGCGACGCGCAAGCTGCGCGAGCGCGAAGAGCAGAAGAAGAAGGAGCCGACGCGTGTCGTCGCCCTCACCGCCAACGCGCTGGCCGGCGACCGCGAGGCCTGCATCGCGGCCGGCATGAACGACTACCTCGCCAAGCCCTTCACGCTCGCGCAGCTGCGCAACATCCTGCTGCCGTCGAAGGTCTCTCGCTCGGCCGCCAACAAGGTGACGCTGGACCACTCGGCCATCGAGGCCGTGCGGCAGCTGGATCCGGATGGCAACGACCGCCTGCTCTCGCGGCTGATCGCGCTGTATCGCGATGACAGCTCGCAGTTGCTCGCCGACATCGACAACGCGATGAAGACCAGCGACGCGGAAAGCGTGGCCCGCGCCGCGCACACCCTGAAGAGCTCGAGCGCGAACCTCGGGGCCACCAACGTGGCGGCCATCGCACGCCAGATCGAACACTCGGCCCGCGGCGGCGATCTCACGGACCTCGCGGCCTCGGTGACCAAGCTGCGCGCGCAGCGCACCGTGGCGCTCTCCGAGCTCGAAGCGCTCGACGCTTCGGCAAAGGTCGCCTGATGCCATTGAGCGGGGGGCAATCGATCCACGTCCTCATCGTCGACGATGACGCCGGCTCGCGCCTGCTCATGCGGCGCGCGCTGGAGCGTTCGGGATTCACGATCTCCGAGGCCGCCGACGGCTCCTCGGCCGTCGCGGCGGTCGAAGCCGGCGCCTGCCACGCGGTGCTCATGGACGTCGAGATGCCGGCCATGAACGGCTACGAGGCCTGCAAGGCCATCCGATCGCGACCCGGTGGCGCCCATCTACCCATCATGATGGTCACCGGCCGCGATGACGTGGCCTCGATCAACCAGTCCTACCAGGCCGGCGCGACGGACTTCCTGGCCAAGCCGATCAACTGGAACCTGCTCGGCCACCGCGTGCAATACCTGGTGCGCGGCGGACGGCTGGTGCAGGAGCTCGAAGAGAGCGAAGGCCGGCAACGCGCGATGCTCGATGCCCTGCCCGACCTGCTGCTCGTGGTGGACATCTACGATCGCATCGTCGACCGGCTCGGTGCCACGGACAATCATCCGTTCCTCAATGGCGGCATCAAGGCCGACCAGAAGATCGGCGAGCTCGTGAACGGCGACGCGGCGCGCGCCATCGCGCACGCGCTCGACGACTGTCGCGTGCGCAACGAACGCACCGAGGTCGAGTTCGAGTGCATCCGCGACGGCGTGGAACGGCGCTTCGAGACGCGCATCGTGCCCTACGACAAGGGCCGCCTGCTGCTGGTGCTGCGTGACGTGACCGAGCGGCATCGTGCCGCCAACCGCATCCGTGAGCTCGCGTTCTTCGATCCACTGACGCAGTTGCCGAATCGCCAGTACCTGCTGCAGCTGCTCGAGGAGGCGCGTCGCGAAGCTTCGACGACCGGCGAGCGCTTCGCGGTGGTGCGCATCAACCTCGACCAGTTCAAGCGCATCAACGACAGCATCGGCCATGGCGCCGGTGACGCGCTGCTGCAGGCCGTGGCTTCGCGCCTCGGCACCTTCCTCAAGCTCGAGAGCGACGGCGCGGTCACCATGCCGCTCGCGCGACTCACGGGCGACGAATTCGCCGTGGCCATCCGCCACCTGCAGTCGGATGCCGACGTGCAATCGGCGATCAACAACATCATGGCCGCATTCGCCTCGCCGTTCCTGATCCGGCACCGCGACTTTTTCGTGACCTGCACCATCGGCATCGCCATCTTCCCGGACCACGGCAGCTTCGCGGACGAGTTGCTGCGCACCGCCGGCCTGGCGCTGCACGAGGCCAAGACCTCGGGCGGCAACCGCGGCGTGATCTACAGCGAACACATGCGCGCGCGGTCCGTGGCACGCCTCGAGCTCGAGACCGAGTTGCGTCGCGCGCTCGAGGCGAACGAACTGTTCCTGGCCTACCAGCCGCAGATCGAGCTGTCCTCCGGCCGCATCGCGAGCGTCGAGGCACTGGTGCGCTGGCGCCATCCGACGCGCGGCGTCGTGCCGCCGGATGAGTTCATCTCGGTGGCCGAGGAATCCGGCCTCATCGTGCCACTGTCGGACCTGGTCATGCGCCAGGCGCTCAAGCAGATTTCGGAGTGGTGGAAACAGGGTTGTCGCGACCTGCGCGTGGCAGTGAACGTGTCGGGCGCACAGTTCGAGGCGCCGGGATTCCCGGACTGGGTGTTCGCGCATCTCGACGAGGCCGGCCTGCCGGGCGCCTGTCTCGAGCTCGAAATCACCGAAAGCCTGTTGATGGTCGATGAAACCGCGGCGGCGCTCGCGGTGCGCGCGGTGCGCGAGCTCGGTGTGCACGTCGCCATCGACGACTTCGGCACCGGGTACTCGTCGCTGGCCTACCTCAAGCACTTCCCCATCGAGGCGCTCAAGATCGATCGATCCTTCGTCGCCGATCTCGGGCGCGACTCGAACGATGCCGCCATCTGCGCGGCCATCATCGCCATGGGGCGGCAGCTGGGCCTGAAGATCGTGGCCGAGGGTGTCGAGACCAAGGAACAGCTGCAATTCCTCGCGACCCACGGGTGCACGCTGGCGCAGGGCTTCTTCATCGCGCGGCCCGTCGAGGCACCGGAGATGGCCAAACTACTGCGCATCGGCGCCGGCGAGATCCCGACGCTGCCGTTGCCATTGTCGCCGCTTAAGGCGCTGGACGTGCCGCTCGCGGATTACGAAGCCGAGATGCTGATCAAGGCCAGCCGCGCCAAATAAATGGGGACAGTCCCCATTTCTCAGGCAAACACGGTGTCCAGGATCATCATGACCACGAATCCGCCGAGCAGCGAGAAGGTCGCCACGTTCTCGTAACCGCGGCGGTGCGTCTCCGGGATGATCTCGTCGCTGATCACGAACAACATGGCGCCTGCCGCCATGCCGAGGATCACCGGCATCAGTGGCTCGGCGAGTGACACGGCGCCAGCGCCGATCACCCCACCGACCGGTTCCACCAGCCCCGTGGCCGTCGCCACCCAGAAGGCGCGCGCCGTCGAATTCCCCACCGAGATCAGCGACAGCGCGACGGCGAATCCTTCGGGAATGTTCTGCAGACCGATGCCGATCGCGAGCGGCACGCCGTTCTGCACGTCACCACCGGCGAAACCCACCCCCACGGCCATGCCCTCGGGAAAGTTGTGCAGCGTGATGGCGATGACGAACAGCCAGATGCGCGCGAGGCGCGAGTCGGCCGGCCCCTCCTTGCCGAGGATGAAATGCTCGTGCGGCGCGTACCGATGCACGAGAAAGAGCCCGGTTGCCCCCACGAGCACGCCGACCGCCACGATGCACACCGCGAGCACGCGGTTCGGCGTGATCTCATCGGCCTGCGCCAGCGCCGGCAGCAGCAGCGAAAAGAACGTCGCCGCGAGCATGATGCCGGCCGCCGCGCTCAACATGCCGTCCTCGGCGCGTGCGCTCGGACGTTTCAGCAGGAAGATGCACAGTGCCCCGGCGGTGGTGCCCATGCCGGCGAGAAAGCTGCCGAGCGAGCCCATCCAGAAAGTGTCGAATGGGGACATTCCTCATTTCCGTTGTAACAATCGCCCGGGATCGCTGAACCTCAGACCTCGCCGAACGATTGTTACAGCGGAAATGAGGAATGTCCCCTAAACGTTGAAGCGGAAGTGCATGACATCGCCTTCCTTGACGATGTATTCCTTGCCCTCGAGACGCAGCTTGCCCGCGTCGCGCGAGCCCGACTCGCCCTTGAACTTGATGTAGTCGTCGAACGCGATGACCTCGGCGCGGATGAAGCCGCGCTCGAAGTCGCTGTGGATGACGCCGGCTGCGCGGGGGGCGAGGACGCCGTCGGGGATCGTCCATGCGCGTACTTCCTTCGGACCCGCCGTGAAGTAGG
>DATEII010000156.1:0-25544 GCA_035279135.1 Steroidobacteraceae bacterium | reverse complement strand
CGACGGGCGTTGCCAGCTGCGCGCGCTGAAACCTTCCTTCTGCGTGGTGCCCCAGGTGTTGTGCACTTCGCGCGACAGCGACCACAACGCGAGCGTGGCCTCCACACCTTCGCTGCGCAGACCCGCGAGGATTCGCAGCGCACGCGGCACGTCGCCGGCGAGCGCGGCCTCGCCGAGCTGGAACACGTCGAAGCGCGCGCTGTCGCCGAGCGAGGCGCGCACCGCCGCGATATCGATTGTGCTGCCCTGCGCGAGCAGCTTGAGCTTCTCGAGCTCCTGGTGCGCGGCCAGCAGGTTCCCCTCGGTACGCTCCACGATGAACTGCACGGCAGCATCGTCGAGCTCGAGCTCGAGCGCCGCGGCGCGCGTGCGCAGCCACTGCGGCAGGCGCGCCACCTCGACGGGCCAGATCGGGAGCCACGCGCCTGCTGATTCGAAGGCCTTCACCCAGGCCGAATTGTTCTGCTCGCGCTCGAGCTTGCCGGTGAGCATCAGGTAGACGTTGTCGGGCGAGGCATTGGACATCAGCTCGACGATGGCATTGGCGCCGCCGACGCCCGGCTTGCCCGACGGCAGCCGCAACTCGATGAGCTTGCGCGAGCCGAACAGCGACAGGTTGTTAGACGAGGCGCGCACGTCTTCCCAGTCGGCGACGCGTTCGATGAAGTGGACTTCGCGCTCCTCGAAGCCCGCGCGTTTGACGCGCGCCCGGATGGCGTCGGCCGCCTCGGCCACCAGCAGGGCTTCGTCTCCGGAAACCAGGTATGCCCGGGCGGGTTCGCCCGCGAGGTGCGAGCGCAGCGTGTCGAAGGTCAGTTTCAAAGTTGGCCGATTATGGGCGAGGTGGCGCCCCGGAAGCCATACGAATTCGCCCCGACGCGCGGTATTCTTCGGCCATGCCCACGATTTTCGAGAAGATCGTCGCCGGCGAGATTCCGGCCACCATCGTCCACCAGGACGACCGCGTCACCGCCTTCCGGGACATCAGTCCGCAGGCGCCCGTGCACGTGCTGATCATTCCTAACAAGCCGATCCCCACGGTGAACGACGTCACCGAGGCGGACGAAGCCATGCTCGGCCACATGTTCATCGTCGCGCGCGACCTCGCGAAGCAGGAAGGCATCGCCGACAGCGGCTTTCGCCTGATCGTGAACTGCAACCAGCACGGCGGCCAGGTGGTGTTTCACCTGCACATGCACCTGGTCGGCGGCAAGGCACTCGGCCCGATGCTCCCCGGAGGCAAACATGGCTAAGGCGAAGAAGCAGGCCCGCAGGACGGCCCCCGTACCTGCGCGCACAGCCGGGGACTTCTATCCGCCGATCCGGCCCTACGACAGCGGCTTCCTGCGCGTGTCGTCGGTCCACGAGATCTACTACGAACAGAGCGGCAATCCGGACGGCAAGCCCGTGGTGTTCCTGCACGGCGGACCGGGTGGCGGCACCGACGCGAAGATGCGCCGTTTCTTCAACCCGAAGCGTTACCGCATCGTGTTGTTCGATCAGCGCGGTTGCGGCAAGAGCCGCCCCACCGCGAGCCTCGAGGACAACACCACCTGGCATCTCGTCGCCGACATCGAAGCGTTGCGCACGCACCTCGGCATCGAACGCTGGCAGGTGTTCGGCGGCTCGTGGGGCTCGACGCTGGCGCTCGCCTATTCGCAGAAACATCCCGAACGCTGCACGGAGCTGGTATTGCGCGGCATCTTCCTGCTGCGCCGCTGGGAGCTCGAGTGGTTCTACCAGGATCCGGGCGGCGCGGCCGCCTTGTTCCCCGATCTCTGGGAGCACTACATCGAGCCGCTGTCGGAGGAGGAGCGGAAGGACTGCATGCGCGCGTACTACCGCCGGCTCACCAGCGAGGATCGCAAGACGCTGCTCGCCGCGGCGCGCTCCTGGTCGATCTGGGAAGGCGCGCTTTCGTACATCAAGATGAACCAGGACGCGGTGAAGAAATACGGCGATCCCGAATTCGCCGCCGCGTTCGCGCGCATCGAGTGCCACTACTTCGTGAATGGCGGATGGCTGGAGCGTGAAAACCAGCTGCTCGATGATGTCCACAAGATCCGCCACATCCCCGCCACCATCGTGCAGGGACGCTTCGATGTCGTCTGCCCGATGCGCACCGCGTGGGCCTTGCACAAGGCATGGCCCGAGGCGGACTTCCGCGTCGTGCCCGACTCAGGTCACTCGGCGTTCGAGCCTGGCACTGCGCGCGAGCTCATCAAGGCAACGGACCGTTACTCACGCTGACGGGCACCCCGCCACGATCTGTAAAAAGGTTTTTTCGCGCTGCACATTCTGTGAGCGCGCTCTAGATTCGCGCCCTTAAGAACGCGACCGGCACGCCGATCCAGCAGCTACCGGCCAATTCGCTTGGCAACCGCGAGTACCGGGAACCGCACCCATTTTTTCCGGAGGAAGCGATGTCTCGGGCCATTCCGTTGCCGCGCGCTGCGCGTCATGTGTCGATCCTGTTCCTGCTCGCCGTGTCGAGCACCCTGGCAGCTTGTGGAGGCGGCGGTTCATCCGCGAGCGCGCCCACACCGCCGCCCCCGTCCGGCGGAACGCCGACACCACCCTCCCCCGCGCCCGTCGAAGGAGTCGCCACGCCGACTTCGGTCGCCGTCGTCACCGCCACCAACGCGCAATAACGGGAGCCCGCCATGAATCGCACCCTGATCCGCGCGATGGTCACGCTCGCGCTCACGCAAACCACCGTCGCACTCGCCGATCCGCCCTCGAGCTCGGCCTACGCGACCGATCCGCAGAACAGCCACGTCGAGGACGCCACCTCGCGTGGCATCAACCAGGTCAACATGATCACCTGCATCATGGGCGCGCTGCGCGCCGATGCGCTGGTCAACGACGGCGCCTACAACGCGCTCATCGAGATGCAGAAGTGCGATTCCGAATCGCGCTCCTCCACCGACAACGCCAACGGTGCCGCGCAATCCAACCAGTTCGCCACGGCGACGGTGAATTCCACGCGCGCCAGCAACAACGACCCGATGCGCGCGCGCGTGTGGATCGACGATCCGGAGACGCAGGGCGCCACCATCAATGTGAACGTGAGCGCCACCGAGGCGCCGACAGCCAACAATCCGTATGGCGTGTTCCGCCTCGACTACTGCGGCAACATGGAAGGCATGCAGGGTTGCGCGTTCAACGGCTTCCTCGAAGGGACCTCGTCGGGCGTCAGCTACTTCGAACGCGAACAGGGTGATGGCGGCAGCGGCACCAAGGCGCTGCGCATGACAGCCTCGAGCACCACCAGCGGAGCCGGCGCGCTGATGATGCAGGACCCCAACAACCAGGCGCAGTTCTCGTTCGCGTACAACGCGGACTACTACCGCCGCAGCGACGACAACGGCGAGCAGTGTTTCGCGCGCGATGCACGCGATCCTGCCACCGGCATGTCGGTGTGGCGTTACGGCCTCTATGACTCGACCACCGGCGCGCGCGTCGAGCGCCAATCGGGCTTCCCGATCGAGTACACGCATGCCGGCACGAAGTACCAGGGCTACCTGGGGTACTACGGCCTGTCGCTGCCGCCGGCCGCGCAGGACTCGCTCGCGAACGGTGACACCATCGAGAAGGTGGATTACGGCAACGGCAACACGCCGACCCGCACGCCGTACACGGTCATGAAGGCGGGCGGCAAGCTGACCAAGTACACGCGCCACACGCGCACGCTGCACGAGATGGACCAGATCAAGTTCAACACCTTCGTCGGCATGGAAGCCAGCGGCATGTTCGCGGGTGCCCAGGCCAACGCGCAGTACGAGATGAACTGGGACGAGACCTCCGGCACGTTCAAGGTCACCGCCGTGATGAACTGCGGGCAGAACGGCTGCAACACGCAGGCGCTGCCGCAGGTGCAGACGGTCGCGGCGTCGTTCTGGGCGCCGCGCGGCGGCATCCAGGGCTGGTCGCCGCAACTCGGCGGCGAGTTGTTCATCAACCTGCAGAACGTCGGCACGCCCGTGAATTCGGCCAACGTGCAGGTGGCGTACCGCAGCCAGGACCTGGTCTATCCGTCGCAACTCCCATCCACGTTGTTCTGCGTGCGTGACTGCCCGACGGCGGCGTCGATGGCGGCGTATTTCACGGGCGCCCCCATCGACTCCCCGTTCGCCGGTCTGTCCGCGAACAACTTCCAACCCACCGTGCTCGGCAATGTCATCGCGTACACGGGTGACGCCGCCAACGCGGTGCTGCGCGACGTGAACTCCGCGGCGGTGGTCGTCACGGCCAGCCGCGAGCAGCTCGAGTCGAGCCCGCAGTTCCGCAACGGCGTGCGCACCGGCAAGTTGTTCGTCAACCTCGCGGACGCCGAGTGCGACCAGGGCTCGGGCACCTACTGCGAATGGCGCATCAACAACCTCGACGTGTACTACCAGTGGGAGACCGGGCCTAACCAGTACAACCAGTTCGCTGCGGTCAAGGACTCGAACGGCCAGTTCGTGAACCTCGATCCGCCGCTACAGGTGAATTTCCAGGTGCCGCAGGGGGCGGCTTACGGCCAGTACGCCGGCCAGAGCATCGTGCTGCAGTACGGTGGCTTCGGCGACCTCTGGGGCCTGCCCGGCATCTGCGTGTCGCCGACCACCAACCAGGAAGTGCCCTGTGACGGTGGCGAGGCGCGTTACGTGCCGTCGTTCGTGATTCCGCACAGCTCCACGCAGGGCGTGGTCACGTCGAACGGCACCAACTACCTGGTGAAGTGGCTGGAGCGCGAGATCCGATTCGCGCGCAAGCCGCTCTCGGTGTGTGACGCGGCGGGCCTGACCGTGCCCTCGGGCATCACGCTGCCGACGGCCGCGGATCTCAAGGATCCTTCGAATCCGGCCTCGGACGTGTACGTCGGCGCTCGCCCGTCGGTGTCGGCGGCCCCGCGCGTGATCCACGGCGAGGTGAAATACTGATTCGACGTCACACGGTCGATCCGCAGGGGGCGCAGTTCGCTGCGCCCCCTTTTTTTGCCCGAAAACTTTCCGCGCGATTCTGTAAAAACGGACTCAAGTCCAAAGGCGCGGCGCCGATACAGCTGCTAGCGGGGCTTGCGCCTGCTCATCGCAGGTTCCGTCGGTCGATACGTCGGGGGTGGAGGTGGTCGGACTGGAGTGATCGACTCCTGATGGTTAGCCGCTCCTCCATCTCCCGACATCCCTACTGCACCCGGAACGTCCCCACCAGCTTTTCGCCCGCGTCATCGGGCTTGAGCTCGAGCTCCATGCTCTGTTCGCGCTGTCCCGGGCGCCCGAAGTCCCGGTACAGGTGCGCCGTCACGACGGTGCTGCCGTTCGGGTTGATCACGTCGGCCGCATAGACGTTCACGCTGATGCGGTACTCGCCATGCGCCGCGCGCCGCAGCAGGTATTCCTCCGGTCCGTAGCCATCCGTCATGTCGTTCGACAGCCGCCCGCCGATGGCGGTCAGCGGATTCGAGTAGATGGCCCGCTCGCCGCTGGGCTCGTCGACCCACAGGTCCATGTCGCTGGCACCGGTGTTCCACTGGATGACCACGCGCAGGTCGACATCGAGCAAGGCGCGCAGGCGCGCATCGAGGGGACACTTGCTGACGCCCAGGGCCTGCAGCCGCGGGAGCAAGGCGTTGGCCTCCATGAGCGAGACCACCTCGATGCCATCGTAATCCCCCTCCCAGGGCGTCATGACGACTTCGTTGAGCAGCTGCAACGCGCGCTGCAGATCGGCGCGTGCGCGCGGCCCGGGAGCGGTGGCGGCGCGGCGCGCAAGCGCCAGCGCCAGCGCGCGACGCGGTTGCGGTAGATAGTCGGTCTGCGCGGCCGCGCGCTCGAGCAGCCAGACGGCGCGGTCGAGCCGGCCATAGCGTTGCAGGCGTTCGGCAACCATCTCCGAGGTCTCCTCGTTGGCCGTCGGGAGGTCGAGCGCGGACAGCAACATCTCCAGCGCCTCGGCGAGCCGCTGGCGGCGGAACAGCCACTCGGCGACGTCGAAATAGAACACCGGCAGATCGCCGTACTGTTGCTCCTGGGCGGCCAGCACGCGGTCGATGTCGCCGGGCGCCGCGGCATTCAACGCGCGGATATAGGGCCGCTCCACGTTCCATTCCTTCATCTCGATCTCGATGTCACTGGCGACGGTCGCGGCGCGGATCGCATTGACCGACTGGCGCATGCTGCCGCGCAGCCCGGTCACCGTGACTTCTTCGAGCAGTTCCGACTGGCGCTGCAACGCCTCCGCCGCGCCCCGGTCCGGGAATCGTCCGATGTCCTCGGCGGTTATCGCGTCAACGGCGCCGGGCGCGGACGCCACGCTTTTCTTCTCCGCTTTCGGGTTTGCGCGCGAATCGAAGTCCGTCTTCCACCAGTCGACCACCTTGCTCCAGCGGGTGGCTACTTCGTCGAGCCGTGCGTCCTCGAGCTCGCGCCGCGCGCGATCGTGCTCGGCCTTGAGCTCGCGGTACTCCGCCATCAGCTCTTTCGGGTAGTTCGATGGCGGCGCGATGTCCGCCTCGACGTAGTCCTGCGCGTCTTCGAGCACCAGGAACGACATCGCGGGGCTCGCCACCGAGTAGCGGCGTGACAGGGCGACGAATTGCGCGTGCGCGCCATCTTCCGCCGCGAGCGCGGCGATCCGATCCGCGGCCCAGAGGGCGCCCGCGGCGTCGAAACGCCCGGCGCGCACGGCGCCTGGCGCATAACTGCGGTCCACGAGGTCGCTGCCGAGGCCCGCGATCCGGACGATCACATTGCCGCTGACGGGCACCTCCGAGATCAACGACCAGCCGGCCGGACCGCCATCGAGCGTGACGAATTTCAGCGCACGGCCATCCTCGCCGCGCACCTGTACCACGCGAGGACCCTGGCCTTGCAGGCGCGCGAGGATTTCCGCCGCGGACTGCGTGCGCAGCTGCAGCACGGCGTCGGCCGCGCCCGTGAGGCGCTGCAGGTAGCCGCGATCGGCCCCCGGCGCCGAAGTGATCGCGAACACCTCACAACCGGGATCGAAGCGCGGCCGCGCATCGAGGGTGACGACACCATCCGAGAACACCAGGCAGCGATCCGCCGGCGGCGCATTCAACCGGTCGAGTACCGCGAAGCTGGTGGCGCCGCGGTACAACACGCCGCGCAGCTCTGCATCGAGCGCGGCGGCCGTGACGCGCCTGACGCGCGCCCCACTGCTGTTGAACACCACGAGGTCGATCGACGAAGGCTTCGACTGCGCGACATGGCTGGCCAGCAGCTCACGCTCCGCGGCCAGGTCCTGGTCGCGCCGCGACAGCGAGCGATCCCAGTAGACGCGCAGCCGGCGTCCGGTCGGCGCGCGCGACACGACGCGCGACGTCGTGTCGAGGATGTGCATGCGGCGTTCGCCGTTGTGGTGGCGGCTGGTGAGCGCCGCCTGGGCCGGATGCACGGGACCGATGCGCAGCTCGCCACTGAGCGGCGCGGCACCGAGACGAGCGGTGGCCACGAAATCCGTATCATCGCGTTGCCACTCGTAAGGCATCCGCCGCGGCAGGCTGAGCGCCGGCGCCACCGACCACGCACTGCCGTGCACGCGCGCCTTGAATTCGCCTACCGGTGCCGCGGTGACCAGCGGGAAAAACAATCCGCGCTGCGGCTGGACCGGCGCCGCGAACTCGAGCCGGATGGTGCGCCGGCCCTCTTCCGGGATCGGGAAGATCCGCGTCGAGAACACATTCCCACGCGTCACTCGCGCGAGGCCGGGATCGACACCTTCGCGCACCTGCGCTTCGTAGGTGCGTTCCGCCTTGAGCGGATCCACGAGCACGCCGTCCACGAGGTGGCCCTCGATGTCGAGCGCGTAACCCGTGACCACCGCGCCTTCCGGCAGTTCGAAGGTGAAGTCGCCCTCGAGCGTGTCGCGCGATGGATTCACGAAGCGCGCGGTCAGCGTGGTTTGGGCGAGCGCACCCACCACGTCGATCTGCACGTCGAGGCTCTCGAGCCTGAGCGCCAGGCTCTGCATCGAGGGATCGTCGATGCCCCTTTCGTGGGCCAGCAACGCGGGATTCGCGGCATCGACCGCGAGTGGTAGCCCTAACAAGACTGCCAACGTGAAGAGAGGCTTGCGCATGGCGCCCTCCTTGTTTGTTGTTGTCGGCAGTTAGACGCGGCGAATCGGCAATTGTTCGAATCGGATTCGAAAAGTCGGTTGGCCGGCCTGGTCGACCAGTCCTTCGCGCAGCAGCCAGGCGCGCGCATCGGCCGCGTCCTGCTCGAACCAGGCGCGCGCCGCGCCGAGCCTGAAGCTGTATCCCCAGGCATCCATGTCGGCCAGCATGCGCCCGCGCCCCATGGGTAGTTCGTCGGCCAGCAGGATCTGCAGGTAACACACGGCGCACTCTTCGTCGTCATCGCCGCCGGCGTCCCGGTCGAGGGACTGCCGCACCCCGGGCGCCATGCACACGAAGTGGCTGAGCTCGTGCAGTAGCGAATGCAGTGGAGTGTCCGCGCGCACGTACAGCGAGTTGCCGCGCAGCCCGGCTTCGCTCTCGCCCCAGTACGATCCGGGCAGGGAATCGCCCGGCGCACAGGTCACGAGCTCGACACCGTAGCGGCGCACCAGGGCCGCGAGCGCGGGATGCGCGTCGGTGCCGACGCGCAGCACGTCGTGCCCCGTCGCGTTCACAGCGCCGCGAGGCGCCGCATCACCAGCGCGACCAGGTCGCGCGCCAGTGCTTCACGCAGGATCTCCTGCTCGCGTTCCTTGGCGAGCAGCTGCGTCTCGTCGAAGCTGAAATCGCGCGTGGCGGAAATCTCCTCGTTCTCGATCAGCGATTTGCCACCGGAGGTCACCGAGAATTTCACCTTGTACGTGAGCTCGTACTCGGTGGGGATGTTGCGCGCCGACACGGAGAGCACGCGCTCGGTGAGCTCGTCGTCGTGCACTTCGATCGTGGCGCCGGACGAACCCTGTGTGCGGATCACCTTGGCACCCGAGGCGATCAGCGCCTTGCGCAGGTCCTGCACGAAGTCAGTCTGCTCGTCCCTGGTGTCGATGTAGGTGAACGCAAATGCCTCGGGCAGCGGCGTCCTGCCCTGCAGGTGGAAGCCGCAGCCGGTGAGACCGGCGATGGCGACCAGCAATCCTGCGAGCACGCGCTTCATACGACCAGCGTCACCATGCGGCCCGCGATGTACTTGGAGAACTTCAACGGCTTGCCCTCCATGTACTTGATCACGTTCGCGTCGGCGAGTGCGGCCGTGACGGCGGCCTCCTGCGAGGCATCGGCCGCCACGCTGACGCGCGCGCGCATCTTTCCATTGACCTGCACCGAGATCTCGACCGTGTCCTGCACCAGCGCGTCGGGATCCGGCTTCCACCAGCGCTCGTGGATCAGCGCGTTGTGATGTCCGAGCTCGCGCCAGAGCACGTGCGTGACGTGCGGGATCATCGGGGACAGGCACATGACCGCGATCTCGAGCGCCTCGTGCGCCACCACGCGCCCATACAGCGGCTTGTTGTCGAACTTCGCCACGGCGTTCAGCAGTTCCATCACCGATGCCACCGCCGTGTTGAAACTGCGGCGGCGACCGATGTCGTCGGTGACCTTCTCGAGCGTGTGGTGCGCGATGCGCCGCAGCTCCTTCTGCTCGGCGTTGAGCTTGCCCTTGTTGAACTCGGTGATGGTGATGGCGTCCGCGGGTGGCGGCGCGTTCACCTGGTCGAACACCGCCTTCCAGAGCCGGCGGATGAAGCGGTACGAACCCTGCACGCCCTCCTCCGACCACTCGAGCGTCTGCTCGGGAGGCGCGGTGAACATCATGAACAGGCGCGCCGTGTCGGCGCCGAACTGCTCCACGAAACTGGTGGGGTCGACGCCGTTGTTCTTCGACTTGGACATCGTGCCCAGGCCGTCCCACTCCACCGGCTGGTTGTCGCTGAGCAGGATGGCGCCCTTGCGCTGGTTGTTTTCATCGAGCAGGACTTCGACGTCCGCCGGATTGAAGTAATCGCGGCGGCCCGGCGCGGGCTCGCGATAGTAGATGTGATTGAGCACCATGCCCTGCGTCAGCAGGTTCTTGAACGGCTCATCGACCGTGACCAGCCCGAGGTCGCGCATGACCTTGGTCCAGAAGCGCGAGTACAGCAGGTGCAGGATGGCGTGCTCGATGCCGCCGATGTACTGGTCCACCTGCATCCAGTAGTTGGTGCGCCCGTCCACCATGGTGTTCGCGTCTGGGCAGGCGAAGCGCATGAAGTACCAGGACGAGTCGACGAAGGTGTCCATGGTGTCGGTTTCGCGGCGCGCGTCGGCGCCGCATGTCGGACACTTCACGTCGAGGAACGATGGCGTCTTGTTGAGCGGATTGCCCGAGCCATCCGGCACCAGGCCTTCGGGCAGCACCACCGGCAGGTCCTTTTCCGGCACCGGCACTTCGCCGCATTTCGCGCAATGGATGAGCGGCACGGGGCAGCCCCAGTAGCGCTGGCGCGAAATGCCCCAATCGCGCAGGCGCCATTGCACGCGCTTGCGGCCGAGGCCCTTCTTCTCGAGTGCGGCGGCGATCTCGTCCACCGCCTGCTGGAACCCGAGATCGCTGAACTCGCCCGAGTTCATCGTGATGCCGTAGTCGCCGAACGCATCCTGCCAAGGCGGATCGATGTTCTCGTAGGCTCCGGTTTTCGACTTCACCACCTGCACGATGGGTAGTTTGTTCTTGAGCGCGAATTCGTAGTCGCGCGCGTCGTGGCCCGGCACGCCCATCACGGCACCTTCGCCGTACGCCATGAGCACGTAGTTCGCCACCCACACTTCGACCATCTGGCCGGTGAAGGGATGCAACACGTGAAAGCCGGTGGGCCGGCCCTTCTTTTCCTGCGTGGCGATGTCGGCTTCCATCGTGGAGCCGCGGCGGCACTCGTCGATGAACGATTGCAGCTGCGCGTTCTTCGCGCCGGCGGCCAATGCCAGCGGATGTTCCGCGGCCACGGCCATGAACGTCACGCCGAACAGGGTGTCGGCACGCGTGGTGAAGACTTTGAGCGCACCGTCGGCGCCCATGAGCGCCTTCGTGTCCGGCGCATACGGGAAACTGATCTCGCAGCCCTCGGACTTGCCGATCCAGTTGGCCTGCATCGTCTTCACGCGCTCGGGCCAGTCGGGCAGCTTCTCGAGGTCGCCGAGCAACTCGTCGGCGTACTTCGTGATCGCGAGGTAGTACATCGGGATCTCGCGCTTCTCGACCGGCGCGCCGGTGCGCCAGCCGCGCCCGTCGATGACCTGCTCGTTGGCGAGCACGGTCTGGTCGACCGGATCCCAGTTCACGACGCCGGTCTTGCGATACGCGATGCCCTTCTCGAGCATCTTGAGGAACAGCCACTGGTTCCAGTGGTAGTAAGGCGGATCGCAGGTCGCGAACTCGCGCGACCAGTCGAACGCCAGGCCGAGCATTTTCATCTGGCCTTTCATGTACGCGATGTTGTCGCGCGTCCATTTCGCCGGCGGCACGCCGTTCTTGATCGCGGCATTCTCGGCCGGCAGGCCGAAGGCATCCCAACCCATGGGCTGCAGCACGCTCTTCCCCTGCATCATGTGGAAGCGCGAGAGCACGTCACCGATGGTGTAGTTGCGCACGTGGCCCATGTGCAGGCGACCAGACGGGTACGGGAACATCGACAAGCAGTAGAACTTGTCCTGGTTCGCGTCTTCGCGCGCCTCGAAGACCTTGTTGTCGTCCCAGTAGGCCTGCGCGGCACGCTCGACGGCGGCCGGCTCGTATCGTTCTTGCATCGGGAAAGGCTGGATTTTCAGTGATTTAAGAGGCGCGCAGCTTACACGGTTCGGCGCGCCGACGCAGGGGGTACTCGACAGGACTCCGCCATTTCCGACGCGGCGGCGCCGCTCACGACGCGAACGGCGCCGCCATCACTTTTGATCCCGCTGTGATGTCGTTCAGGTCTCCTGCAGCTCGTGCGCCAGTGATTCTCCCCACCGGTCTGCATTCGGTCCGGGGTGAGCAAGATCCGTCAGGCGGAACCCCGGGTGCGCGGTTAAGGTGCTGGCCATGGGTGAGTGTGAAGTCCTGCCGTCGACTTTCGAGCGCTACCAGCGGCGTTTCTCGCGAGTGCTGGCGCACATCGAAGCACATTCCGAAGAGCTGCTGTCCCTCGAAGCATTGAGCGGCATCGCGGCTTTCTCACGCCACCACTTCCACCGCCAATTCTCCGGGTTCCTCGGCATGAGCGCGTACAAGTACGTGCAGTACGTGCGCATGCGGCGCGCCTCGTGGCGGCTGGCATTCCGGCCGGAGCTCTCGGTGAACGACATCGCGCTGGCGACGGGCTACGAAGGCCCCGAGGCCTTCGCGCGTGCGTTTCGCCAGTACGCCGGCCAGTCGCCCAGTGACTTCCGCGCGTTTCCCGACTGGAGCGAGTGGCACTCGCGTTTCCGCCCGTTCACCCACCTGAGGCAGACCACCATGAATACGCTCCCGCCGCCGCTGGTGCGCGTGGTTCACTTCCCCGGCGTGCGCCTGGGGGTGCTCGAACATCGCGGCAGTCCTCTGCGCCTCGGCGACACCATCCGCAGCTTCATCGACTGGCGCAAGGCGAACAAACTACCGCCACGCTCGAGCGCCACGTTCAATCTCGTCTACGACGATCCCGAGGAAACTCCGCCGGAGGACTTCCGCTTCGGACTGGGCGCGGCCACCGACAAGGCCATCGAGCCGAACGACGCGGGCGTCACGACCTTCACGATTCCCGCGGGACGTTGCGCGCTGCTGCGCCACGTGGGCTCCGACGATCAGCTCGGCCGCTCGATCCTGCACCTGTATGCGAACTGGTTGCCCGGCAGCGACGAGGAGTTGCGCGATTTCCCGCTGTTCATGCAGCGCGTGACGTTTTTTCCGGACGTGCCCGACAGCGAAGCTGTCACGGATATCTATCTGCCACTGCGGGATTGAAGGCCCGAATGAAAACGCCCGGCTCGTGGCCGGGCGTTCTCGTCTCACATCGTCAACAACAGCTCTAGCTGATCCGGATCGGCAGGAACAGCTGGTTGCCGTCGCGCTCCAGCAGGATGGCCACGGTCTTCGAACCACTGGTCGTGGCGCTGCGCAGCTCGGCCACGGACTTCACCGTCTTGCCATTCACGCCGAGGATCACGTCGCCGGGGCGCACGCCAGCCTGCGCGGCGGGACCGTCCACGTCCTCGACCAGCAGGTAGCCACGCGTATCGGCGCTCTTGCGCTCTTCCTCGCCCAGCGGCCGCACGGACAGGCCGAGCTTGTCCGCCTTGGCGGGTTCGTCGCCGCCGCTGCGCGTATTCGACACCTTCTGGATGTCTTCCTTGAACTCGTCGACCTTGACGCTGACGTTCTTGACCGAGCGGTCGCGCCACACTTCGAGCTTGGCGCTGTCGCCGGGCTTGATCGCGGAGATCACCGAGGGCAGCTGCGTGGAACGCTCCACGGGCTTGCCATCGACGCTCAGGATCACGTCACCGGTCTTGATGCCGGCCTTCTCGGCCGGACCGCCTTCGATGACCTGGCCGACCAGCGCGCCGCGCGGACGGTCGAGGCCGAACGCATCGGCGAACTGCGCGTTCACTTCCTGGATCTGCACGCCGATGCGGCCGCGCGTGACCTTGCCCGTGCTCACCAGCTGCGTGCGCACGTTGTTGGCCACGTCGATCGGGATGGCGAACGAGATGCCCATGTAGCCACCGCTGCGGCTGTAGATCTGCGAGTTGATGCCCACCACCTCGCCGTTGAGATTGAACAGCGGACCACCCGAGTTGCCGGGATTCACGGCGACGTCGGTCTGGATGAACGGCACGAGACCGTCTTCGCCCGGCATCGAGCGGCCCGTGGCGCTGACGATGCCCGCGGTCACGCTGTTCTCGAACGTGAACGGCGAACCGATGGCCAGCACCCACTCACCCGGGCGCAGCTTCGACGGGTCACCGATCTTCACGACCGGCAGGTTCTTGGCGTCGATCTTGATGACCGCGACATCCGTGCGGCGATCCACACCGATGACCTTGGCCGGGTATTCACGACGGTCGGTCATGCGCACCGTGACTTCGTCGGCATCGGCGACCACGTGCGCGTTGGTGAGGATGTAACCGTCGGCGCTCACGATGAAGCCCGAGCCCTCACCCTGGCGCTGCGGCGTGTCGTAGCTGCGGCGACCACCACCATCCGGCGCGGGAATGCCGAAGCGTTTGAAGAATTCCTGGAAGGGATCGTCGCTGTCCTGATCCTCGGACGATTGGCCGCGCACATTGCGATGCGCTTTTTCGACCACGCCCACGTTGACCACGGCAGGACCGACCTGCTCGACGAGATTGGCGAAGTCCGGCAGCGCGCGGCCATTCAGCGTGCCAACGGGTGGCGCCGCGGTGGGAACCTGCGCCTGCGCGACAGCGGGTGAATCGGCTTGCGCCTGCGGCGCGGCGGAGGACTGTGGTGAGCATGCACCTACGGCGATGGCCACGGCGGCGACCAGGCCCAGGCGTTTCGCAACAAAGATCGACATATCAGCGAATCCTCGTGAGTGAGTCGATGGATGCCGGAGTAGACCCGGCGGCTGTATCGAAGTTCAGCATTCGCGGGCTGCCGCGCGCCTGCTCAGGGCCCCGGTGCGCGCCTGGCGAAATATGCGCTGAATAGCGCAGAAAACAAGGCCAGCAGCAATACGGGCCAGTTCCCCGTGCGCGCATAAGGCGTCAAACCCGAGCGTGGCTGCACCATGGCGCGCATTACATTCGCTTCATATTCCGGCGCCGTGGCGATGAACTCACCGTGCGGACCGATGAGCGCCGACACGCCATCGTTGGCGGCGCGCACCATCGGTCGACCGGTTTCCATGGCACGCAGCCGGCTGATCTGCAGGTGCTGGTAACGGGCCGTCGACCGCGCGAACCAGGAGTCATTGGTCACGTTGAGCAGCAGGGTCGCGCTGCCCATCACGGGCAGCAGCGTCGACCCGTAGGCGTCCTCGTAACAGACACCCGCGGCGATTCGCTGGCCCGCGGCTTCGAGCGGTTCCTGCTGCGCTGCGCCGCGATTGAAGCTCGAGTAAGGCAGACCCTGCAGCTTGAGCCAATTGCGGATGAACTGCGGTACGGGGAAGAACTCCGAGAACGGCACCAGGTGATGCTTGTTGTGCCAGCTGATGCCCGGCGAGCTGCGATCCATCGCCAGCACCGAGTTGTAGAACTCTTCTTCCTGGGTCTTCGGATTCACTTCCGCGCGCAACGCGCCCATGACCAGCGACGAGCCCTTCGCGCTCGCCTCCTGGTAGACGTCGCGGAAATACGTGATGTGGTTGTTGACCAGGTCCGGAATCGCCGACTCCGGCCACACGATGAGGTCGGCGCCTTCCGCCTTGCGCGTCATCGTCCTGAACTTGTCGAGGATGGATTCGAGATTGCCTTCTATCCACTTGTCGTCCTGCGGGATCGCGCCCTGAACCACCGCGACCGTGATGGGCCGCGAGTACGGTTGGGTCCATTCGAGGCCGCGCAACGCAAACGCGGCGACCCAGGCGATGACGATCACCGATCCCGCGGCGATGCGCTCGCGCCGCGTGCCGTGTACCAGCGCGACCACGCCGCCCGCCATGACCAGCGTGAGCAGTCCGAGTCCGTACTGGCCCACGAGGGGCGCGAACGCGGTGCCTAACCAGTTGTCGGTGTGCGCGTAGCCGAGCGCCAGCCAGCCGAAGCCGGTGAGGAACCAGCTGCGGAACCACTCGACCAGCAGCCACGCTGCAGGTGTCGCCACCATCCAGCGCATCCAGCCGCTGCGCGGCGCGTACCTGGCCAGCGACCAGCCGAGCAGCGCGTGATATCCGCCCATGATGGCCGCGAGGCAGAACATCAACGCCAGCGCGAGCGGAATCGGTGCGTGTCCGATGATCTGCAGGCTGATGTACAGCCAGTACGTGCCCACCGAGAATGTGCCGAAGTTGAACCAGAAGCCGAGCACCGCGGCGCGACGCGGCGAAGCGTTGTTCCAGAGGCCGATCAGGATGGCCGGCGCGATGATGGCCACCGGCCACCATTCGAACGGCGCGAACGACAGCGACAGCGATGCGCCCGCGACGAACGCGAGCAGGCTGCCGACATAGCGGCGATTCACGAATTCGGGGAGGTTCACTCTTCTACTAGGGGCCGGTCTTCGGGCGGCACGATGTCGCGCGGCGCCGTGAGGCGCAAGGTGTCGATGCGCCGGCGATCGAAGCGCATGACTTTGACCTCGCAGTCGGCGAGCTGCAGGGTCTCGCCGCGGCGCGGCAGTCGTCCGAGTTGTTTCATGACGAGCCCGGCGATGGTGTCGAACTCGTCATCCGACAAGTCGGTCTGGAAATATTCATTGAACTCGTCGATCGGCGTCTGGCCGCGCACCACGTACTGGCGCTCGGCTTCCTTGCGGATGTTCACGTCCTCATCGACGTCGTGTTCGTCGTCGATGTCGCCGACGATCTGCTCGATGACATCCTCGATGGTCACGAGGCCGGCGATGCCACCGTATTCGTCCGCCACCACGGCCATGTGCACGCGCGAGCGGCGCATTTCACGCAGCAGCACGTTGAGGCGCTTGGATTCCGGCACGAACACCGTCGGCCGCATGAACTCCTTGATGTCGAACTGCAGGCCATCGCGCAGGTCAGGATCCTGCGCCGCGAGGCGCAGCAGGTCCTTGGCCAGCAGGATGCCGACCACCTTCTCGCGATTCTCGTCCATGACCGGGAAACGCGAATGGCCGCTCTCCACCACGGTCTTGAGCAGCACGTCCGATTCGTCATCGCGATTGAGGAAGGTCATCTGCGCGCGCGGCACCATGATGTCGCGTACCTGGATGTCGCTCACGGCGAGCACTCCCTCGAGCATCGGCAGCGCGTCGCCTTCGATGACGCCGCGCAGCGTGGCCTCGCGCAGGAATTCGATGATCTCGCCGCGATCCTGCACTTCGCCGGTCATGCGGCGTGACAGCTTGCGCAGCCACTTGCCACTCGACCCGGTGTCGTTGGCTTTTTCCTTGGCGCTCATGTGTAGGGATTCCCGATTCCAAAGCTCTTGAGCACGGCGATCTCGCGGCGCTCCATTCTCATGCGGTCGCGTTCGCCGGTCTCGTGGTCGTAGCCGGCGAGATGCAGGGCACCATGCACCACCATGTGCGCCCAGTGCGCGGACACCGCCTTGCCATCGCGTTCGGCCTCGCGCCGCACCACGTCGGCGCAGATCACGAGATCGCCCAGCGGCCGGTAACTGTCGCGCAGCGGCGGAGATTCCGGCGCGGGAAACGACAGGACATTGGTGGGCTTGTCCTTGCCCCGCCAGAGGCGATTGAGCTCGCGGCTTTCGCCCTTGCCGACGATCCGCACCGCGATCTCGCGCCCTTCACCACGACGGCCCAGCGCCGCCGCCGCCCAGCGGCTCATGCGTGCGCGTGCCGGGGCCCAGGCGCGTGTGCCCCGCGCGAGATCCAGTCTGAGGCCGCGTGTGCGGCTCATGGGTTTTCGGAAGGCGCATGCGCCTCGTAGGCCTTCACGATCCGTTGCACGAGCGGATGACGCACCACGTCGGCCGCTTCGAAGAAGGTGAACGCCACGCCGTCGGTGTTCCGCAGGATGTTGATCACGTGTTTGAGACCGGACGGCTTGCCTGCGGGCAGGTCGGTCTGCGTGACGTCGCCGGTGACCACGGCGCGCGAACCGAAGCCGATGCGCGTCAGGAACATCTTCATCTGCTCGGGCGTGGTGTTCTGCGCCTCGTCGAGGATGATGAAGGAGTCGTTGAGCGAGCGACCGCGCATGAAGGCCAGCGGCGCGACTTCGATGACGTTGCGCTCGATATAGCGCGCGACGCGATCGAAACCCAGCATCTCGTACAACGCGTCGTACATCGGGCGTAGATAGGGATCGACCTTCTGCGTGAGGTCGCCGGGCAAAAAGCCGAGGCGTTCGCCAGCCTCGACCGCCGGTCTCACCAGGATGATGCGGCGGATCTTGTCCGCCTGCAGGGCCTCGACGGCGCAGGCGACCGCGAGATAGGTCTTGCCGGTACCCGCGGGACCGATGCCGAAGCTCAGGTCCTTGCTGTGGATGTTGGCCAGGTAATCCTTCTGGTTGCGTCCGCGCGCGCGGATCGTGCCGCGCGCGACGCGCACCGCGCCGCCCTCGGCGGTTTCGTCGCCCTGCAATGCACCCGGCATGTCGCGCGAATCGCGCAAGGCCAGGTGCACGCGCTCGAGCGTGACCTCCTCGCGATGCGCGGTTTCGAACAGGTCGCGTACCACGTCCTCGGCGGCCGGCGCGCGCTGGCCGACGATGCGGAAGCTGGCGCCACGACGCTTCACCGCGACACCCATGCGGTTCTCGATGAGGCGGATGTTTTCGTCGAGCGGGCCGCAGAGATTCGCGAGCCGCGCGTTGTCCGGCGGCACGAGATCGAATTCACGGACGGGTTCGACTGGAGCGGGAGTCGACATCTAGCTATTCACCGCGCGGCGGGTGTTCTCTTCCACGGCAATACGTCCGCGGAGCGACTGGGGACGCGCCTCGACGATCAGCACGTCCACGAAGCGGCCGATGAGGGTCGACGGACCCGGGAAATTGACCCAGCGGTTGTTCTCGGTGCGGCCCGCGAGCTCCTGCTTGTCTTTCTTCGAAGGACGCTCGACCAGCACGCGCTGCACGCTGCCCACCATGGAATCACCGATGGCGCGCGCCTGCTCGTTGAGCTGCGCCTGCAGCCTGGCGAGACGCTGCTGCTTGGCCTCGAGCGCGACATCGTCCGGCAGGGACGCGGCCGGTGTCCCGGGTCGCTGGCTGTAGATGAACGAGAACGACTGGTCGAAATTCGCATCGCGCACGAGTTTCAGTGTGGCCTCGAAGTCGCGTTCCGTCTCCCCCGGGAACCCGACGATGATGTCAGTGGACACCGATATCGACGGGCGGACGGCGCGCAGGCGCCGCAGTTTTTCCTTGAATTCCAGTGCCGTATAGCCGCGCTTCATGGCGGCCAGGATGCGGTCCGAACCCGACTGCACCGCAAGATGCAGGTGGTTCGCGAGCTTGGGCACGTTGGCGAACGCCTCGATCAGCGAATCGCCGAATTCCACGGGATGCGAGGTCGTGAAGCGGATGCGCTCGATGCCGGGCACTTCGGCGACGTAGTGGATCAGCGTGGCGAGATCGACCACGGTGCCATCGGCCATTTCGCCCGCATACGCATTGACGTTCTGTCCTAACAAGGTGATCTCGCCCACGCCCTGCGCGGCGAGCTGGCGCACCTCGTCCATGACCGATTCGAAACCGCGGCTCACTTCGTCGCCGCGCGTGTACGGCACCACGCAGAAGGTGCAGTACTTGCTGCAGCCCTCCATCACGGAGACATACGCGCTCGAACCTTCGGCGCGTGCCGGCGGCAGGTTGTCGAACTTCTCGATCTCCGGGAACGACACGTCCACGACCGAACGACCGGTGCGCTTGAGCTCGCCGATCATGTCCGGCAGCCGGTGCAGCGTCTGGGGCCCGAACACCAGGTCCACGTACGGCGCGCGGCGCGTGATCGCGTCACCTTCCTGGCTGGCCACGCAGCCGCCCACGCCGATGAGCACGTGCGGCTTGAGCTTCTTCAGCTCGCGCCATTCGCCCAGCAGCGAGTACACCTTGTCCTCGGCCTTTTCGCGGACCGAGCAGGTGTTCATGAGCAGGACATCGGCATCCGCCGGGTTGTCCGTGGGTTGGAGACCGGAGCCAGCGCCGAGCACGTCACCCATGCGGGTGGAGTCGTACTCGTTCATCTGGCAGCCGAATGTCTTGATGTAGTAGCGGCCGGGCATTTCAGGACGGGAAAAAACGCGGGCGCTAGGGTATCGCAAATCCCGCCGATCCAGTTTTACGGCTTACCCGTCAATGACTTAGCCCTCTCCAGCGAGGGAATCCAGCGCGTCGATTTCCCGCTGAGAGCGTCGCGCCCGGTATTCGCCCACCCCATACTGGAGCGCGAATCCCGCCGAAAGGATGGCGGCCATGAAGACGAACCTCCAGGCGGGAATGGAATACGCGTACATGGCCGCGGCCTGCAGAAGCAGTCCGGGCAGGATGGCCTGGAATTGCCACCGCCAGCTATGGCGGCGGAAATCGCGCTGGCGCTCGAGCTGCCGGCGGTGAAAACGCAGCGTCGCCAGCACGCCGGCGTCCGCCGTACTCACTTGCGCGGCCACGTGCCGATGCAGGCGATACATGCAGTAAATCGCAAACAGACCGTACCAACCGACAGCTGCCTGCAACAGCGGCAGACCAGCGAACTGCGTCCAGGCGGCCCAGCCGTAGAAACCGCAACCCAGCAGGCAGACGATGTAGTTGAGGGCCGCACGAAAACGGGTTCCGCGCTCCAGGCTGCTGGCGCGGTGGCGGATGTAATCGAGCGAAATGCGCGGCGCCTGCGTGGCCTGCGCCATCCACACGTGCTGGGCGTTCATGAGTTATCTCCATTGAGCTGCTCGGCAAGCAGCGTCCGGATGCGATGTAGTTTGGTGCCGGTGTTCGTCTGCGTGAGGCCGGCGATTTCCGCGATCTCCTCCACCGACAGACCTTCGAGGTACAGGAGGAACACCTGGCGATCGAGTGGCTTGAGCCGCTGTATCAGCGCATGCAGGCGCACGAGCATGTTCGCCTCGTCGACGGCGGCGTCGATGGCCTGGGCTTCCGAGGCGATGTCGATGTCATCGAGGCCGACGAGATTCTTCGAAGCGTGCCGGCGCCGGCGCAGCACGTGCGTGGCGGCGACGTTGTGCGCAACGCGGTAGACCCAGGTCCTGAGGCTGCAGCGCCCGCCGAAAGACGGGAGACTGCGCCACAAGGCGACGTGGATGTCCTGCAGGAGATCCTGCTGCAGTGACGAATCCGCTTCGTGCGCGCGCGCCAGGCGTGCCATGGGTGCGCCGTACTCGGCGGCTATGCGTTCGTAGAGGGCTTCATGTCCGGCGTCGGTCTGTTCCATCGGTGCGATGGCGAAGTCAGCGTCGGTGTCGGTGATGCCCATGCACAGATAGTCGCCGGAGCACGGGATTTCTTACAGCCGGCGTGATCGCGGGCAGCGGCGCAACGTCCGCCCCGGACTCAGTCCACTTGTCGATCATTACCTCAGAAGTACTTGAGCCAGGCATCGCGCCGCCGCGCCTTCAGGTCCGCGAACCAGCGGCTCGGCAGGTACAGCAGCGCGACGGCAACCACCCACACTGCGTACAGCAGGTGCAGGCTCCAACGGTAACCTTCGGGCACGGGGCCCGGGTTCATCGGGTGATTGTCGAACAGCCAGGGGTGCACGCTGCCGGAGCGCAGCTGCGACACGCCGAGCGCCAGCAGGTGGATCAGCGGAATGTGCAGTAGATAGTAAAAGAACGGCACGCGGCCGAAGACCGCAATCGCGCGGACGAGCGCACCGCGCGCACGCTCCGCGAGCGGGATCAACGCGATCACCGGTCCCAGGGTCATCAACAGGAACTGCAGCGACGCGGGGTACTTCGTGGTCTGCAGGAACGACAGCAGGGTGGGCACTGCGCCGTCGCCTGACTCGAACGCCCTGGGGTCGCCATAGAGATGGAGTGCGCGCAGCAGGATGAACAGCCCGATGGCGCCGAGTCCGAGCGCCAGGCAGATGCGGTCGCGTCGTGCCGGCTCGAGCCGCAGGATCTGTCCGAACGCGAAGCCGGCCGCCATGACTCCGATCCACGGCACGATGGAATACAGCACGCTGAAGCTCCAGCCACCGCCGAGATCGATGGGGCCGCGTGCCATGCCGTAGTAGAGGATGCTGAGCAACGGCGCGATGTCGTCGGTGACCGGCGCCGGGATCAGGTTGTGTGCCGCGATGACGACGAGTCCGATCGCTCCCACCACCTTGACCGGCAACCACACGAGCGCGGCCATGAGCACCATGCACCATCCGATGGCCCAGATGACGCCGGCCATCTGCTCGCGGCTCCAGTCGGGATTGAATGTCCACGACAGGTGGATGAGCGTGAGTTCCAGCAACACCAGCCAGAGCCCACGCGTCACGAGCAGGCGCGAGAGCTCGCGCGTGCTGCGGGCGGCGAGGTATGCACTGGCGCCCGCGAGGAACACGAACGTCGGCGCGCAGAAGTGAGTGACCCAGCGCGTGAAGAACACCGCGGGTTCGGGGCCACCGGGCGGGACGCCCGCATACACGCGCACGTGGTCGATGGCCATGAGCACCATCACCAGACCGCGCAGCAGGTCGACCGACGCGAGCCGTGCCGGGGCGGAGCGTGAGGCCAGGGTCATGACACCCCCTAACTATTTAAGCGCGATCGGGGAACCGGGTCGGGTGACCGATGGCGCGATCGCAGCCTGACATCACTATACTGCTGGATGTCAGGGCTGTTAGCCACGGGGCGGAACGGGAGGAACGGCGATGGGCTTCGATCGAAGAATCTTTTTGCGCGGTGCCGGGGCGATCGTCGGGTGCGCACTGGGCCGCGCGGGGCTCGCGGAAGCGGCCGAGGTCCGCAGCGGCCGGGCTGCGACCACACGCAAGGAATGGGAAGCCCTGGTGGGCGCCGCGGGCCAGGCCAACTTCAACTGCGTACGGACAGCCGAGATCCTCGAAGGGCCGTTCTACTACGAGTCCTCTCCCCTGCGGAGCGCCATCGCCGAGCGGCATCCGGGTGAGCGGGTGCGACTGGGAATCACCGTCGCCGGCATGATCCTGCCCAATCGCTGCATGCCGCTCACGGGAGCCATCGTCGATATCTGGCAAACAGACGGTGTGGGTCTGTATTCGAATGTCGGTCCGGATCTCCAGAACGTCGATACCGTGGGCCAGAGCTTCCTGCGCGGGCACCAGGTCACCGATGAGAACGGCTATGTCGAGTTCGATACGCTCGTGCCCGGCTGGGAAATCATGGCAGCGCCGCCGCCGCTCCACGTGGCGCTGCGCACGACGCACGTACACGTGAAGGTGTTCCACGAGCGCGAAGTCCTGACGACGCAGCTGTTCTTCCCGGACGCGCTGCTCGATGACCTCTATGCCAACGTCGAGCCCTACAAATCCCACCGTGCCATGACGGCGCCGGGACTTTCACGCCCGTATGAAAGGATCGCGAACGGCAAGGACCGCTTTTATCTCGAGAGCAATTCCCAGCCGGTGAGCGTGGCGCGCGAACACGGCGTGCTGGTCGCGAAAGCCACCATCGGCGTGATGAGCCAGGGAAACCTGGGGATCAAGCCCCTGTTTCGTTAGGCAGGATGGGTCAGAACGGGATGTCGTCGTCGAACTCGCCGCCGCCCTTGTCGCCGCCACCACCGGCCGGAGGACCCTGGTCGTAATCATCCGGCGGGCCGGACTGGCCGCCACCGCCACCACCGCCACGGCGCGAACCGCCACCCCCGCCGCCACCGCCGTAGTCACCACCACCGCCGCCCATGCCGCCGCCGCGCGAGTCCAGCATCTGCATTTCGTTGGCGATGATTTCCGTGGTGTAGCGATCCTGGCCCTGCTTGTCCTGCCACTTGCGCGTGCGCAGCGAACCTTCGATGTACACCTTCGAGCCCTTCTTGAGGTACTCGCCGGCGATTTCCCCCAGCCGACCGAACATGGCGACGTTGTGCCACTCGGTGCGTTCCTTGTTCTCGCCCGACTGCTTGTCTTTCCAGTTCTCGCTCGTGGCCACGCGGATGTTCGCGACCGTCATGCCCGAGGGCATGGCGCGGGTTTCCGGGTCTGCGCCCAGGTTGCCGATCAGAATGACTTTGTTGATTCCCCGCGCCATGGCCGTGTGCCCTTCATCGAAAGAAATTTGAGGGGCGGAATTGTACGGTCAGCGGCGGCGAAGCAATAGCCGGATATGGATGTGAATGCAGCGGTTTCTGCTGTTCAAATCTTCGCCAGTTTCGAACGAAACCTGCGCAAATTCCGCGACTCGCGCGACTTTCAGAACTCCCACTGCACGCCGAAGGACGGCAGGATCGGCAACCAGTAGCTCTTCTCGATCACCAGCGTCGGTGCGGGACGACCAGCCCCGACGTGATAGTCCTCGACACAACATGGGTTCTGCCGGTCGAGGAGGTTCGTCACCTCGAGATAGAACGACAGCTTGCTGTTCGCGAGCACCACGTCGCGATTGGCCCGCAAGTCGAGCCGCGCATATGAACCCAGGCGTTCCGCGTTGCGCGGCCCCGCGTAACCCTGCACGTCGTACGTACCGTCGGGCCGCAGCGTCGATACCACGCCGATCTCCGTCGTCGGGGTTCCGTTGTGCATGAGCCCGGCCAGGCTCACCGTCCACAATGCTCCCGTCCAGCTGGTGCCAAACGACAGCGACTGCCGCTGCTCCCAGCTGCGCGGCGTCCAGCCACCCTCTTCCCGGTCCTCGGCGCGTGCGAAGGCCAGGCTCACCCAGCCCGCGAATCCGCGCTCGGCTTCCCGGCGCACGGTGAGCTCGACGCCGCGTGCGCGCGCTTCCGTCGCATCGATTCGTACCCGGTCGGACGCGCCTTCGGGAATCAGCTCGATCGGGTCGAGCGCGTTCTCGAACCGCGGCCGCAGATCGTCATAGGCCTTCTCGTAAACATCGAGTCGCGCACTGAACCCGGCGCCAAAATGCCGCGAGTAACCGATCACCCACGAGTCGACGCGCTCGGGCCGATAGAACTGCGTGACGTTGTCCTCGACCTGGAGCTCGTTGACCGACTGCGGCTGGTAGTTCACGCCCCAGGCCGCGCGCAGCTCGGCGTCGTCGCCGAACGAATAGACGAGATTCAGGCGCGGGCTCGTGACGTCGAATTCGAGCTCATCGTATCGATAACTGTCCCACCGGAGGCCGGCCTCCGCGGTAATGCGTTCGCCGATACGCGTGCGCCACGCCGCGTATGCGCCAACCTTTCGCATATCCACGTCCATGTCGGTGGCATATGCCTTCACGATGGGCACGGGCGCGATCAGCGGATCGTTGATACTCGAGGCGAGCGCGTAGTCGTAGTCGCCATGTTGCTCACCGAAGTTGAATCCGCCGCGGACCAGCTGGCGATCGCTCGCCGACCATGACCAGTCCTGGCGCACGTCGAGGAAACGGAAGTCGTTGTCGCTGAATACCGTTCCATCGCGGGTGTCGTCCTTGCCGCCGGCATCGCGCGTCTGGTTCACCGTCGCCATCGACACCAGCGTCGAGGTGCGCAGTGTGTCGTCGAAGGCGTGGTCCAGCGTCAACCACAGGTGCTGGGAATGCCCGGTGCCGGCGGACTTGATGTCCTCGTCATTGCTGTTGGAGAACCTCAGGTCGTCGTCGCTCAGCAGGTAGCGCAAGGCGAGCGAGGTGCGGTCGCTGAAATCGAAGCCGCCGGCGAGGAAGACATCGGTGTAGCGCGGTGTGAGCTGCTCGTCATCCGGCACCACCTTCGCGGTCAGCACATCGAGAAAGCCGCGTCGTACGGAGCCCATCCACCAGCCCCGGTCGTCGGCGAAATTCCCCGAGGTCCGGCCGTACGCGCTGACGAAGCTGACGCCCACGCCGCTGCGGTACTCGTCGGACGCCGCCGGGCGCCGGGTCTGC
>DATEII010000155.1:0-10350 GCA_035279135.1 Steroidobacteraceae bacterium | reverse complement strand
GGACTGACCCCGTTCATCATGATGGCGGTATTCGTCGTCATCTTTTACTTCCTGCTGATCCGCCCCCAGCAGAAGAAGCAGAAAGAACACCAGGCCATGCTGAGCAAGATCGCCACCGGCGACGAAGTGATCACCGCGGGCGGCATCCTGGGTCGCGTCGTGGAGACCGGCGACCAGTTCCTCACCATCGAGATTGCCGACAACGTGCGCATCAAGGTGCAGCGCTTCCAGGTCACCTCGCTCGTGCCGAAAGGCACGCTCAAGGGCGCCTGAGGTCGTTACATGCTCGAGTACGCGCGCTGGAAATACTGGCTGGTCGCGATCGTCCTGCTGATCTCGTTGATCTTCGCGTTGCCGAACGTGTTCGGTGACGAGCGGGCGCTGCAGATCGCACGCAAGGACCGCGCGCCGATGGACGCCGCGCAGCTCAGCCACGTCGAGGACGTGCTCAAGCAGCACGGGGTCACCTACAAGAATGCGGCGCTCGAGAAGGGCAACGCCATCATCCGCTTCGACAACGACGTCGAGCAGCTCAAGGCGCGCGACGTCGCCAAGGACGAGAACGCGGGTCTCGCCAAGGACTACGTCAACGCGATGATGTACGCCTCGCGTTCACCGAGCTGGCTGCAGGCGCTCGGCCTGCGCGCGATGCCGCTGGGTCTCGACCTGCGCGGCGGCCTCTATCTTCTCTACCAGGTGGACGTCGACGGCGCGGTTGCGAAGCTGCTCGACAGCTACGACCAGGACATCCGTCGCGCATTGCGCAGCGACAATCTCACGTTCACCGACATCAACACGCTGACCGAGAATTCGGACATCCCGAACGGCATCCGCGTGCTGTTGCCGCCGAATACCGACCAGGCGCAGGTGCGCACGTCGGTCAAGAAAGTACAGCCCGACCTGGCCTGCCGCGACGCGAACGTCGCGCAGGGCAAGGCGGTGGACTGCGTGCTCACGCCGCAGCAGGTGCGCGAGCGCCGTGACTTCGCGATCACCTCGAACATCACCACGCTGCGCAATCGCGTGAACGCGTTGGGCGTGTCCGAACCCATCGTGCAGCGACAGGGCCTCGACCGCATCCTGGTGCAGTTGCCCGGCGTGCAGAACTCGGCCGAGGTGAAGGACCTGCTCGGCAAGGTCGCGACGCTCGAATACCGCATGGTCGATCCGCGCCCGGTGCCGGCCAACGGCCGCGCGCCCATCGGCGCGAAGATCTACGATCGCTACGACCGCGGCCAGTATGTCGGCAAGGTCATGCTGAAGCGTGAAGTCATCGTGACCGGCGACCAGCTCACCGACGCGCGTTCGAGCAGCGGCCAGCAGGGCCCGGAAGTCAGCGTCACGCTGAACAGCGCCGGCGGCGAAGAGATGCTGCGCAATACGCGCGCCAATCTCGGCAAGCCCATGGCGGTGGTGTTCATCGAGCAGCGCAGTGAGACCGTCAATGGCCCGGACGGCAAGCCGCTGCTCGACGACCAGGGCAAGCCCGTCACGCGCAACATCAAGGACGAGAAGGTCGTGAGCGTCGCCACCATCAACGGCGTGTTCAGCAATCGCTTCCAGACCACCGGCCTCACGATGAACGAAGCGAAGGACCTCTCGCAGCTGCTGCGCGGCGGTGCGCTGACGGCACCGATCTCCATCGCCAACGAGAAGACCATCACGGCCACGCTCGGCGAGGAGAACATCGAGAAAGGCGTCATGGCGCTGGTCATCGGCATGGCCGCGCTGTTCCTGTTCATGGTGATCTACTACCAGATGTTCGGCATCGTCGCGGACCTGGTGCTGCTCGCGAACGTCGTGGTGCTGACGGCGTTGCTGTCGATGCTCAGCGTCGCGCTGTCACTGCCCGGCATCGCCGGCATCATCCTGACGGTCGGCATGGCCGTGGACGCGAACGTGCTGATCTATGAACGCATCCGCGAGGAACTGCGCAACGGCGTGTCGCCGCAGGCGGCCATCCGCGCGGGCTTCGACAAGGCGTTCTCCGCCATCGCGGACTCGAACGTCACCACGTTCATCGCGGGTGTGGTGCTGTTCGTGTTCGGCACCGGCGCCATCAAGGGCTTCGCCATCGTGCTGTCACTCGGCATCCTCACCTCGATGTTCACTTCACTCATGGGTTCGCGCGCGTTGCTGACGCTGCTGTACGGTGGCAAGCGCAAGATCGCGAAGCTGGCGATTGGTTAGGTCCTGAGGCAAGACGATGGAATTTTTCCACAAGAAGACCAGCTTCCCGTTCATGGCCACGCGCAAGGTGTGGTACACGCTGTCGGCCATCCTGATGATCGGCTCGTTCATCTCGTTCTACGTGTACGGGCTGAACTTCGCGATCGATTTCACGGGCGGCATCTCGGTCGAAGCCAACTTCCCCAAGCAGGTCTCGATCGAGACCGTGCGCAAGGCCGTGGTCGGCGTCGGCTTCCACGATCCGCAGGTGAGCTATCTCGGCAGCACGCGCGACGTGACCATCGGCTTGCAGCACACCGGGCAGTCCGCCGAGCAGGTGCGGCCGTTGTTCCAGCAGGCGCTCACCAGCATCGACCCGGCCGCGAAGATCACCGCGCTCGAAGTGGTAGGTCCGCAGGTCGGTGACGAGCTGCGCAGTGCGGCCATCCAGTCGATGGCGGCCACGCTGTTCCTGATCGGCATCTACATCTGGTTCCGCTTCCACACCTGGCGCCTGTCGCTGGGCGCCATCTTCGCCGTGTTGCACGACCCGATCCTGGTGCTCGGCGTGTTCTCGATCACGCAGACCAAGTTCGACCTGGCCGTGGTCGCGGCCATCCTCGCGGTCATCGGTTACTCGCTGAACGACACCGTCATCGTGTTCGACCGCATCCGCGAGAACTTCGAGAAGAACCGCCGCCTGGCCTCGGACCTGACGCTCGACAACGCCGTCAACCAGACGCTTTCGCGCACCATCATGACCAAGGTGACCACCAGCATCGTGATCGTGACGCTGCTGCTGCTCGGCGGCGAGGCGTTGCGCGGCTTCTCCGAAGCGTTGCTGATCGGCATCGTCGCCGGCACGTATTCCTCGATCTGGATTTCCAGCGCCGTCGCGTTGTCGTGCGGCCTCAAGGCCGAACACCTGTTCCCGACGGTTCATAAAGACCCCATCGACCAGCTACCTTGATCGAACTGATCACCGATCCCCATGCGTGGATAGCGTTCGTCACGCTGTCCGCACTGGAGATCGTGCTCGGCATCGACAACATCATCTTCATCTCGATCCTGGTGAGCCGGCTGCCGCCCGAGCGGCGCGAGTCGGCGCGCATCACGGGCCTCGCGCTCGCGATGCTCACGCGCATCGCGTTGCTGTTCTCGATCGTCTGGCTCACGCGGCTGACCAAGCCGCTGGTCTCGCTGCCGTTCGGCGATTTCGAGTTCTCGGGCCGCGACATCATCCTGTTGTTAGGCGGCCTGTTCCTGCTGGCCAAGAGCGTGACCGAGATCCACGAGACGCTCGAGGGCGCCGAGAACGAACGCCACACGCGCGTGTTCGCGAGCTTCGTGGCCATCGTGCTGCAGATCGCGGTCATCGACATCGTGTTCTCGCTCGACTCGGTGTTCACCGCGGTGGGCCTCGCCAAGCCCGACCAGCTGCCCATCATGGTCGGCGCGATCGTGCTCGCCATCCTCGTGATGATGTGGGTGTCGGGTTCCATCAGCGCCTTCATCGAGCGGCATCCCACCATCAAGATCCTGGCGCTGGCTTTCCTGATCCTGGTCGGCGTGGTGCTGGTGGTGGATGCGTTCCACTACGACGTGCCGAAGGGTTACCTCTACTTCGCCATGGCGTTCTCGGTGGGAGTCGAAATGGTGAATATCCGCCTGCGCCGGCTCATGGACGAGCGTCGGAACAAGCGCGACGAGACCGAGGGTGGCTGAACTGCCGGTTCGCCGCATCCTCTATGGCCTTTTGCACGTAGCTAACCCATGATCCCGCCATCAAGAAACCTTCTGGAGTTGCGATGAACTTACGCACCAAGCCGCTGGACGCGATCCTGGCGGCTGCTGAGAAGAAAGGTCTGAAACGCCAGCTCGGCTGGTTCGAGCTCACCATGCTCGGCATCGGCGCCGTCATCGGCACCGGCATCTTCGTGCTCACCGCCGTGGCCGCCAACAAGGCCGGGCCCGGCATGATGATTTCCTTCGTGATCGCGGGCGCGGTCTGCCTGCTGACCGCGCTCATCTACGCCGAGATCGCCGCGATGGTGCCGGTCTCGGGCTCCGCCTACACGTACTCCTACGCCGTGCTCGGCGAGATCGTCGCCTGGTGCGTCGGCTGGGCGTTGATCCTCGAATACGCCATCGCCGCGGGCGCGGTGTCCGTGGGCTGGGCGGGTTACGTGAATGGCTACCTGAATTCTGTTGGCTGGGGACTGCCGCTCGCATTGCAGGCTGGCCCCGCTGACACGATCACACTCCCGGATGGCACGACGGCGCACGGCGGCTTCAATCTATTTGCCTGCCTGATCGCGCTGTTCGTCACGTTCATGCTCGTGATCGGTACCTCGCGCAGCGCCAAGTTCACCTCGGTGCTCGTGATCGTGAAGATCATCGCGCTGTCGGTGTTCGTGGTGTTGGGGTGGGGCGCGGTCACGCACGACAATTTCGTGCCGCTGTTGCCGAATGGCTGGGGTCAACCGCTGGGCGGCGTCGGCGTGCTCGGCGCCGCCGCTTCGATCTTCTTCGCCTATGTAGGCTTCGACGCGGTGTCCACCGCGGCGGAGGAAACCAAGAGCCCGCAGAAGAACATTCCGATCGGCCTGATCGCGTCGCTGGTGATCTGCACGGTGTTCTACCTGCTGGTCGCCTACGTGGCGATCGGCGCGATGGGCGCGCAACCCGGCGGTGAGTTGTCCAAGTCGAAGGAGCCACTGGCTTTCGTGATGCGTCATCTCGGCCATCCCTGGATCGGCAATGCCGTGGCCGCGTCAGCGGTCATCGCGCTGCCGTCGGTCATCCTGATGATGATGTTCGGCCAGACCCGAGTCTTGTTCACCATGTCGCGCGATGGCCTCATGCCCAAGCTGTTCTCGACGGTGCATCCGAAGTTCTTCACGCCGCACGTCGTGACCATCATTACGGGCATCTTCGTCGCCGCCTTCGCGGCGTGTTTCCCGGTCGACCTGCTCGCGGACGTGTCCAACGCGGGCACGTTGTTCGCATTCCTCGTGGTCGCCATCGGCGTGATGATCCTGCGCAAGACGGATCCGGCGCGTCCGCGCGCCTTCCGGACACCGCTGCTCTGGCTGGTGGGGCCGCTGGCCGTGGCCGGCTGCATCCTGCTGTTCGTGAGCCTCGGCGCCTACACGGTGAAGGTGTTCTTCATCTGGGCCGCGATTGGCCTCGTGGTCTACTTCAGCTACGCACGCAGCCGCAGCCACTTTGGCAACCCCGCGGCGGCCGCGGCGGCGACGTCTAACGAATAGCGTCGGTCACGTGCGGCTGGATCGCGGCGACCAGCGCCGCGAACACCTTCGGCGTGCCGCCGATGATGTGGCCACCCTGCTTGTACTCGTCGCCGGTGAGCGTGCCCACGCGCCCGCCGGCTTCGGTGATCAGCAGCGTGCCGGCGGCGGTATCCCACGGCTTCAGGCCCATTTCCCAGAAGCCATCGACGCGGCCCGCGGCCACGTACGCGAGGTCGATCGCCGCGGCGCCGGGACGGCGCAGTCCGGCCGCCTTGGTCATCACCGACTTGAGCATGGCGAGGTATTCGTCCAGCCACGGTGAATCCGCGCGATACGGGAAGCCGGTGGCGATCAGCGCGCCTTCGAGCGTCGCCTGCTTGCTCACGCGGATGCGGCGCCCGTCGAGCTGCGCGCCTTCGCCGCGCGAGGCGGTGAACAGTTCCTGGCGCATCACGTCGAACACCACCGCATGTTCCATGCGGCCCCTGACCTGGCAACCGATGGACACGGCGAAGGTCGGGAAGCCGTGCATGAAGTTCGTGGTGCCATCGAGCGGATCGATGATCCAGACCACGTCGCTGGAGTTCGCGCTGGCGCCACTCTCCTCGGCGAGGAAGGCGTGGTCCGGGTGCAGGCGGCGGATGGTCTCGATGATGTCGGCCTCGGCGGCGCGGTCCACCTCGGTGACGTAGTCGTTGCGACCCTTGCTGTGGATTTCCACGGAATCGAGGCGCGGCATGGCGCGCACGATGATGTCGCCAGCGCGGCGCGCGGCGCGGACCGCGATGTTGAGTAGGGGCTGCATCGTTAGGGGGAGAACATCGGGGAGGCTGAAAAGGGCCGCTATGATACAGGCCATGTCGCTGGCCGCCATTCGCATCGTGCTCGTCGAGCCCTCGCACCCCGGAAACATCGGCGCGGTGGCGCGTGCCATGAAGAACATGGCGTTGGCCGACCTGGTGCTGGTGCGCCCCAAGGCCTATCCCCATCCCGAAGCCACGGCGCGCGCATCCGGCGCCGACGACGTGCTGCAGCGTGCGAAGGTGGTCGAGAGCGTCACGGAGGCCGTGGCCGATGCCGGCTTCGTCGCCGCGACCACTTCGCGGCCGCGCGACCAGAATTTTCGCGCGCTGGACCTGCACGACGCCGCCGTGCGCATCCACGAGATGAGCGAACGCGGCCCCGCCGCCGTGTTGTTCGGCGCCGAGCGCACCGGCCTCACCAACGAGGAGCTGGCGCTCGCGCACCTGCTGATCCGCATCCCGGCGAACCCGGACTATCCCTCGCTGAACCTGGCGATGGCCGTGCAGCTCACGACCTACGAGCTGTTCCGCGCCGCCGGCTCGCCGGCCAGCCCGCGACCGCTGTCCGAGCCCGCCGTGCCACTCGCGCCCGGTGCCGACATGGAGCGCTTCTACGCGCACCTGCAACAGGTCATGGACGAGGTGGACTTCAAGGATCGCACCACGGGCGGCACGCACCTGATGACGCGTATCCGCCGGCTGTTCCAGCGCTGCGAGATGGACCAGAATGAAGTCAACATCCTGCGCGGCATCCTGACTTCCATCCAGCAGAAGAGGCGCCGCGCGCGAGGCGCGGCGCAAGACAGAACATACGAGGCCGGGGAGCCGTGACTATCTACCTCGACTACGCGGCGACCACGCCCGTGGATCCGCGAGTGGCGGCGGTCATGGTCGACTGCCTCGGCCATCCCGACGCGCAGGGAAATCCTGCGTCCGCCACGCATGGCCTCGGGCTCGCGGCGCACGATCGCGTCGAGGCGGCGCGTGCCGACGTCGCGGCGCTGATCAACGCGAACGCGGCCGAGATCATCTTCACGTCGGGTGCCACCGAGGCCAACAACCTCGCGCTGGGCGGCGTGGTGCGCGCGGCACGTCGAGCCGGAGGACGCGGAGACGATCACCGCCCGCACCTGGTCTCCGCGCGCACCGAGCACAAGTCGGTGCTCGACGTGCTCAAGCAGCTCGAGAAGGAGGGCTGCGCGGTGACGCTGGTCGAGCCCGATGAAACCGGCCGCGTGCCGCCCGAGGCCGTCGCGACCGCATTGCGGCCCGACACGCTGCTCGTCTCGTTGATGCTGGCCAACAACGAGACCGGCGTGCTCAACGACCTGGCCGCGGTGGCGACGCTCGCATCGGCACGCGGCATCCTCGTGCACACCGACGCGTCACAGATGGTGGGCAAACTACCCGTGGACGTCGCGGCGCTGGGCGTCGATTTCCTTTCGCTCACGGCGCACAAGTTCTATGGCCCCAAAGGAGTGGGTGCGCTGTTCGTGCGCGAACGCGCTCGTCCGCGGATCGCCGCGCTGCAGCTGGGGGGCGGGCATGAGCGCGGACTGCGCTCGGGTACTCTGCCCACGCACCAGCTGGCCGGGTTCGGTGCCGCCGCGGCGCTGGTGCGTACCCAGGGCGCGCAGGACGCTGCGCATGCGCGCGATCTGGCGAACCGGCTCAAGCGCGAGCTCGAGGCCATTCCGGGCGTGAGCTTCAACGACCGCCATCCCGACGGGGTGCCAGGGCTCATCAATGCCTCGTTCGAAGAGGTCGAAGGCGAGAGCCTGGTTACCGGGCTGCCGGAAATCGCGGTGTCGACGGGATCCGCCTGCAGCTCCGCGACCCGCGAGCCGAGCTACGTACTGCGCGCGTTGGGTCGGGGCACCGAGCTCGCGCAGAGCTCGCTCAGGCTGTCGCTCGGCCGTTTCACGACCGCGGCAGACGTGGATGCCGCGGCCACTGCGATCCGCGCCGAAGTGGCCCGGATGCGCGCGATCGGTGGCCACGGTCCGGCTGGCATCGGGCAGCACGTCGACACGGATTCGGCGTTGGCCACGGGCAACACCTTGCTGGGCCGGTCGCTGAGTCCGCTCGCTCGCCGGTATTTCCTCGCGCCGGCGCGGCCACCCGAGTTTCCGGATGGCGCGGCCTCGGCCGACATCCGGCAGGGACGGGCAGGGCGTGAGGCCGACGGCACCGAGATCCTGATCGAGCTGAAAATCGCGGGTGGGATTGTGAAAAGTGCCCGTTTCACCGCGTACGGTTGCCCCCATACTCTGGCCGTGGCTGCCTGGTTATGTGAGACGCTCGAGGGCGCATCGTTGAACGATGTAACGCCTGGAACGCCCACGGACTGGGCCCAGCAATTCGCAGTCCCCGCCGAGAAACTTGGCAGGCTGCTGGTCGTCGAAGACGCATTGCGCGCGGCATTGGGCCCGGCGCGCCAGGTTTGAAACCCATGACTATTTCACTGACACAAGCTGCCGCCGAACGGGTCAAGACCTTCCTGGCCTCCCGGGGCAAGGGGCTGGGCCTCAGGCTCGGCGTGCGCAAGACCGGCTGCTCGGGGTTCGCCTACGTCGTGAACTACGCCGACGACACGGCTGCCAGCGACCTCGTGTTCGAGGACCGCGGGGTCAAGGTGTTCGTCGACCCGGAAAGCCTGCCCCTCATCCAGGGCACCACGGTCGACTTCGTCAAACAGGGCCTCAACGAGGCCTTCCGGTTCCACAACCCCAACATCAAGGGCGAATGTGGCTGCGGTGAGAGCTTCTCTGTTTAGGCGCTGACGCGCCAACGAAGGAAACGGCGTCGAAGCGACGCCGTCCGTTATTTTTCAGCGACTTGCTCGCGAATCGGGGGCTTGACCGGTACAATCGCGCGCCTCAATTGACCCCCACAAAGGAATCGATTCATGGCGCTCGAGCGCACCTTCTCCATCGTCAAACCCGACGGCGTCGCCCGTAACCTCATCGGCCAGGTCCTGAGCCGCTTCGAAAAGGCCGGCCTGCGCGTGGTTGCGGCCCGCATGCAGCACCTGTCCCAGCGTGATGCCGAGGGTTTCTACGCGGTGCATGCCGCGCGTCCGTTCTTCAAGGACCTCGTGAAGTACATGACCTCCGGTCCGGTGCTGCTGCAGGTGCTCGAGGGCGAGAACGCCATCGCGAAGAACCGCGAGATCATGGGCGCCACGGATCCGAAGAAGGCCGCGCCGGGCACCATCCGCGCCGACTTCGCCGAGAGCATCGAGGCCAACACCGTGCACGGCTCGGACGCGCCGGAAACCGCCGCGAAGGAAATCGCCTACTTCTTCCGCGAAACGGAGATCTGCCCGCGCGGGTGAGGTGATGGACACGCCGGCCGCCAACGAACGCGTCAACCTTCTCGGTCTCTCGAAGACCGAGCTGGAAGCGTTCGTCGGCGAGCTCGGCAGCAAGCCGTTCCGCGCGCGCCAGCTCATGAACTGGCTGTACAAGCGCGGCGAGTCCGACATCGCCGCGATGACGGACCTGGCCAAGGACTTCCGCGCCGAGCTTGCGCTACGCGCGGAGGTCAAACTACCCGAGATCGTGAAGACGCAGGTCGCGTCGGACGGCACGCGCAAGTGGCTGCTGTCGGGCGGCAATGGCCAGGCCTTCGAGACCGTGTTCATCCCCGAGGAAGACCGTGGCACGTTGTGCATCTCCTCGCAGGTGGGCTGCGTGCTCGACTGCTCGTTCTGCTCGACGGCGCAGCAGGGCTTCAACCGCAATCTCACCGCGGCCGAAATCGTCGGCCAGGTGTGGCTGGCGAACAAGGAACTCGGCTGGAAGGTGGGTGACGATCGCATCATCACCAACATCGTGCTCATGGGCATGGGCGAGCCGCTGGCGAACTTCCGCAATGTCATCCCGGCCATCCGCATCTTCCTCGACGACCTGGGCTTCGACATCTCGCGCCGCCGCGTCACGCTGAGCACCTCGGGGCTGGTGCCGCAGATCTACAAGCTGGCCGAGGAAGTGAACTGCGCGCTGGCCGTGTCGCTGCACGCGCCCAACGACGAGCTGCGCAGCCAGATCGTGCCGATCAACCGCAAGCACAACATCGCCGAGCTGCTCGAGGCCTGCTGGCACTACCTCGACGAGCAGAAC
>DATEII010000154.1:0-15493 GCA_035279135.1 Steroidobacteraceae bacterium | reverse complement strand
CCGCCGGCTTCCTGCTTGACTCGCGCTAGCTCGGCGGACGACACCGTGCTTACCCAGGTGAGCCCGCGGCGCACCTTGCTGGTGAATTTCTGGGATTTTTCTTCGGTCATGGAGACTCCTGAATCAGCCGAATCGTCATTTAGCGGGCCGAAACATAGCGCCTCTAACGATATCGCGCCAGAACTTTCGCGAGTGCCGCCGACCCCGGCGACAGCCGCCCATGGTCAATCTGATTGAGCGGAATAGCCGGTGTCTCATTGACTTCGTGGAACTCTTTACCATCCGTATCCACGTACAACAGGCCGGTCAGGAATTCACCTTTTTTCAAGCGTTCCTGGATCGCGGCGCTCGCCGCGGCGCGATCGGTCGGATCGTAGTTCGAATCCAGCTTGCGCAGCACGATGCGGCTGCCGTCATGCAGCACCACGGGCAGGACATCGCCCTCGGCGTATTCGGCCGAGATTTCCTGCTGGAAGGGAACGAAGTCGGCGTTCACGGCGGCGTCGTAGTGCTCGCGCGTGTACTGGTAGCTCTTCGTAGAACCTTCGTGATCGTTGAACGTGACGCAGGGCGACAGCACGTCGATGAGCGCGAAGCCCTTGTGCGTGATCGCGGCCTGGATCAGCGGCACGAGTTGTTGTTTGTCGCCCGAGAAGCTGCGGGCCACGAAGGTCGCGCCGAGTGTCAACGCGAGCAGCACCGGGTCGATCGGTGGCTGCTGGTTCACCTCGCCTTTCTTCGCGCGCGTGCCCACGTCCGCGGAGGCGCTGAACTGACCCTTGGTGAGACCGTACACACCGTTGTTCTCGATGATGTACGCCATGTTCAGGTTGCGACGGATGGCGTGGCAGAACTGGCCCAGGCCGATCGACAAAGTGTCGCCATCGCCGGAGACGCCGACGTAAGCGAGATTGCGGTTCGCCGCATTGGCGCCCATGGCGATCGACGGCATGCGACCGTGCACGGAGTTGAAGCCGTGGCCGCCGGAGACGAAATACGCGGTGGTCTTCGACGAGCAGCCGATGCCCGAGAGCTTCACCATGTTCTGCGGCTCGATGGCGAGACCCCAGGTGGCTTCGATAATGGCCGCGGTGATCGAGTCATGTCCGCAACCCGCGCACAACGTCGACAGGCCACCTTCGTAGTCTCGACGAGTGAGGCCCAGCGCATTCTTCGGCAGCGAGGGATGACGGACTTTCGGTTTCGGCAGGAAGGTCATGCGACACCTCCGGATGCCTTGGCGCCCACCGCGGGCACTGGCTCGGGCTTGCGCGTCTTCGGCTCGACTTCGGCGAGCACGCCCTTGACGATGAACTCAGAAGAGATCGGCAGACCGCTGTAGTGGAGCAGCGAGCGCAGCTTGTCCTTCGGCACGCGCGTCTCGAGCGTGAGCAGGGAGCGCATCTGCGCGTCGCGGTTCTGCTCGATGACGAACACCATCTTGTGCGCCTCGAGGAATTTCTCGACGTCCTCGCCGAACGGGAACGCTCGCAGCCGCATGTAGTTGGCCGTGAGGCCATGCGAGGACAGGATGTCGCGCGCCTCGCGCACCGCACCGTCCGAGCTGCCGTAGGCCACGAGCGCGATGTCGATCTTCGGGTCGTGGTCGATGACGGGCGCCGGCACCAGTCGCTTTGCGGTGTGGAACTTGCGCGTGAGACGGTCCAGCACGATCTGGTACTCGGCCGAATCCTCGGTGTACGCCCCGTATTGGGTGTGACCCGAGCCGCGCGTGAAGTACGCGCCCTTCGGATGCACACCCGGCAACGTGCGCCACGGGATGCCGTCGCCGTCCACGTCGAGATAGCGATGGAATTTCTCGAGCTTGGCGATCTCGTCCTTCTGCAGGACCTTGCCGCGATCTGGAACGTAGCTGTCGTCCCACTTCAGATCGGGACACATCCAGTCATTCATGCCGATGTCGAGGTCGCTCAGCACCAGCACCGGTGTCTGCAAACGCTCGGAAAGATCGAAGGCGTCTCGTGCGAAGTAGAAACACTCCTCCGGGTCGCGCGGGAACAGGCAGACGTGCTTGGTGTCGCCGTGCGACGCGTATGCCGCTTCGAGGATGTCGCACTGCTGCGTGCGCGTGGGCATGCCGGTCGAGGGACCGACGCGCTGAATGTCGAACAGCACCGCGGGCACCTCGGCGTAATACGCGAGGACGAGGAACTCGTTCATCAGGGACACACCCGGGCCGGAAGTCGCCGTGAAGGCACGGGCGCCGTTCCAGTTGGCACCGAGCACCATGCCGATGGCGGCCAGCTCGTCCTCGGCCTGGATGAACGCGAAGTTCTTCCTGCCGGTGTCGGGATCGACGCGCAGCTTGTCAGCGAAACTCTTGAACGCATCCATCAGCGACGTCGACGGCGTGATCGGGTACCACGCGCCCACGGTAGCGCCGGCAAACACGCAGCCGAGGCCGGCCGCGGTATTGCCGTCGATCATGATGTGGCCCTTCGTCTTGTCGAGCGGCGCGACTTTCACGGGCAGCGGGCACGACAGGTTCGCCCTGGCGTAGTCGTAGCCCAGCGTGATGGCCTTCATGTTCGAATCGACCAGCTGCGGTTTCTTCGCGTAGGTCTCGGCGAGCAGGCCGCGGATCTTCTCGACGTCGAGATCGAGCAGCGCCGCGAGCACACCCGCATAGCAGATGTTCTTCATGAGGATGCGCGTGCGCACCCCATTGAAGTTCTCGTTGCAGAGCTTCGCGAGCGGCACGCCGAGCACGGTGATGTCATCACGCGCCAGCAGCGCCGGCCTTGGCCAGGTGCTGTCGTAGATGAGATATCCGCCCGAGGCCACTTCGCGCACATCGCGCGAATAGGTCTCGGCGTTCATCGCCACCATGAGATCGATTTTTCCCGAGCGCGCGACGTAGGCGTCCTTGGTCACGCGGATCTCGTACCAGGTGGGCAGGCCCTGGATGTTCGACGGGAAGTAGTTCTTGCCCATCACGGGGATGCCGCTGCGGAAGATGGACTTCATGAGCAGCGTGTTCGCGCTGGCCGAGCCCGTGCCGTTCACCGTCGCGATCTTGATCGCGAAGTCATTCACTCTGTCGTTCATGAAGGCTCTCAGGCGCTCTTGGGCATCTTCGCGGCAGCAGCCGCGGCTTCGTCCTCGGCATGCGGCCATTTCACGAAGGACTTCTGCATGTCCCACGCGGCCGTCGGGCAGCGTTCCGCGCACAGGCCGCAGTGCACACAGATGTCCTCGTCTTTGACCATGACGCGGCCGGTATGTTTCAGCGGCCCGGATACGTACAGTGCCTGGGTGATGTTCTTCGCCGGCGCCTTGAGCCGGGTGCGCAGGTCGGCCTCTTCGCCGTTGTGCGTGATGGTCAGGCAGTCCACCGGGCAGATGTCGATGCAGGCGTCGCACTCGATGCACAGCTTGGTCTCGAACACCGTCTGCACGTCGCAGTTGAGGCAGCGCTGCACCTCTTTCTCGATCTGCTCCGCGGTGAAGCCCAGCTCCACCTCGATGTTGAGCTTCTTGAAACGCTCCTTGAGCGAGACGTGCGGCATCAGGCGCCGCTCGGCCGGGTTGTAGTCGTTGGCGTAAGCCCACTCGTGCATGCCCATCTTGCGCGACTGCAGGTTCACGCCCGGCGGCAGCCGCTCGGCCGTCGCCTTGCCCTGGCAGTAGTTATGGATGGAGATCGCCGCCTGGTGGCCGTGCTCCACGGCCCAGATGATGTTCTTCGGACCGAACGCGGCGTCGCCGCCGAAGAACACGCCCGCGCGCGAGGATTCGAAGGTCTTCGTGTCCACCTTCGGCACGTCCCACTTGTCGAACTCGATGCCGAGGTCGCGCTCGATCCACGGGAACGCATTTTCCTGGCCGATGGCCAAGATCACGTCGTCGGCCTCGTGGAATTCCTCGCCCGCCATGCGCTCGGCGGTGATGCGGCCCTTCGCGTCGATGTCGTACTCCATGACGTCGAAGGTCATGCCCCTGAGCTTGCCGTTCTCGACGACGAAGGCCTTGGGCGAGCGGTTGATGATGATCCTGACGTGTTCTTCCTCGGCATCCTCGAGCTCCCATTCGGAAGCCTTGAAGAACTGGCGCGGCTTGCGCGCCATGACCTTGACCTCGTCCGCACCGAGGCGCAGCGAGGTGCGGCAGCAGTCCATGGCCGTGTTGCCCACGCCGATGATCAGCACCTTCTTGCCGATGGCCTTGATGTGTTCGAAGGCCACGGACTCCAGCCAGGTGATGCCGATGTGGATGTTCGCGCCACCTTCGGCGCGGCCCGGCAATTTCAGCTCCTTGCCCTTGGGCGCGCCCGCCCCCACGAACACGGCGTCGAAGCCGCCCTGGTCTAACAACTCGCGCATCGACCGGATGGGGTGGTTGAGCTTGAGATCCACGCCCATGTTGACGATCTGCGCGATCTCGTCGTTCAGGACTTCGGCGGGCAGGCGGAACGACGGGATGTTGGTGCGCATCAGTCCGCCCGGCACGCCCCACTGCTCGAAGATCGTGACCGAGTAGCCCAGCGGCATCAGGTCATTCGCCACCGTCAGCGAGGCGCAGCCGGCGCCGATCAGCGCCACCTTCTTGCCGTTCTTGAGCTTCGGAATCTTGGGCAGGCGGCCCTGGATGTCGTCTTCGCGATGATCGGCCGCCACGCGCTTGAGCCTGCAGATGGCAACCGGCTTTTCCTCGACCCGACCGCGGCGACAGGCCGGCTCACAGGGACGGTCGCAGACGCGTCCCAGGATTCCCGGAAAGACGTTCGAATGGCGGTTCACCATGTAGGCATCGGTGAAGCGGCCCTGGGCAATAAGTCGAATGTATTCGGGGACGTCGGTGTGTGCTGGGCAAGCCCATTGGCAATCCACGACCTTGTGAAAGTAGTCGGGTTGCGAAGTGTCCGTCGGTTGCATATCCCCCCGGATAAAACGCCGGTTTTCCCCCGCCGGCACGCGGCCGAGTATAGGCTTCGGGGCCCCTGAATGAGTAACCCGATAGAAATCAGGCTCCGGACGCGTTCTCGCGTGCTGGAAGTGGCATACGACGACGGGGCACGCTTCCTGCTGCCCTTCGAGTACCTGCGTGTCCATTCACCGTCCGCCGAGGTGAAGGGCCATGGCCCCGGCCAGGAAGTCCTCGTCCTCGGCAAGCAGGATGTAGGAATCAAGGCCGTGGAAGAAGTGGGCCAGTACGCCGTGAAGCTGGTGTTCGACGACGGCCACGACTCGGGTCTGTATTCGTGGAAATACCTGCGCGAGCTCGGGGAGGGCTACGAGCAAAAGTGGGCGGCGTACCAAGCCAGAGTTCAGAGCGCGCAATAACTGCATGGAACCCGGCCGCGGGCCGGGTCGAATTCTGGCGCAGCCATTAAAAAGGGCCGGTGAAGACACCGGCCCTTGCAAGACCCCCGCTCGAATAGTTCGGCTTTGTAACCAATGCGTTTGTGAAAAGCCAGCGCTTTCTCGTGGCAACGGGCGACCCGTCTATACTGGCCGCCCTGTGAGCGACCCCAACAAGAAATCCGACACCGACTTCGGCTACGAGCGCGTCCCCTGGGGCGAAAAGCAGCGTCGCGTGCGCGGTGTCTTCGACTCGGTCGCGACCAACTACGACCTCATGAACGACCTGATGTCGGGCGGCGCGCACCGGCTGTGGAAGGAGTTCACGCTGTCGCTCACCGGCCTGCACACCGGGCAACGCGCGCTCGACGTGGCCGGCGGCACCGGCGACCTGGCCAGCGGGCTCGCCAGGCAGGTCGGCAAGTCGGGCATGGTGATCCTCTCCGACATCAACGCGGCCATGCTCGGCGAGGGTCGCGATCGCATGCTGGATACCGGACTGGTCGGCAACGTCAACTGCGTGCTCGCCAATGCCGAGAAGCTGCCGTTTGCCGACTCGCAGTTCGACTGCGTGACGATCGGCTTCGGGCTGCGCAACGTCACCGACAAACCGGCCGCGCTGGCCGACATGCGCCGCGTGCTCAAGCCCGGCGGACAACTGCTGGTGCTCGAGTTCTCGCACCCGGTCGTGCCCCTGCTCAAACCGCTCTACGACCTGTATTCGTTCCGCGTGCTGCCGCTGCTCGGCAAGTTCGTGGCCAGGGACGAGGCCAGCTACCGCTATCTCGCCGAATCGATCCGCATGCATCCGGACCAGGAGACGCTGCTCGGCATGCTGCGCGACGCGGGCCTCGAGGATTGCCGCTATCACAATCTCACCGGCGGCATCGTCGCCGTGCACCGCGGATACAAATACTGAGACGACCCGCACGTGCTGACCCAGGCGATCGAGAACCTGCTCAATCGAAACCTCCCGCGCAGCCCTCGTGCGCAGGAGTTGTGTGAATTGCTCAAGGGCAAGGCCGTGCGCATCGAGGCCGAAGGTCTCGGCTGGCGACTGGACTGCGAGTCGCTCGGCACCTCGCTCGAGCTCACCCGGGCGGAGTCGCAACGCACGCCCGACGCCGAGATTTCCGGGAGCCTCATGAGCCTCGCCGCGCTGGCCGGTTCGCGTCCAGAAGAAGTGATCCAGCGTGGCGACGTGCGCATCCGCGGCGACGCGGAGCTGGCGCAGAAATTCCGCGAGCTCGCCATGTTGCTGCGGCCGGATGTCGAGGAGGAACTGTCGAAGCTCATCGGCGATACGCCTGCGCACCAGGCGCTGCGTTTGGCCAGGGCGGTCACGGGTTTCGGGCGGCGCGCCGTCGATACCGGCGTGCGCAATGTCGCCGAGTACTTCGCGCATGAGCGCGGCGACCTGGTGCCGCGCGCCGAAGCCGAGGATTTCTACCGCCGCGTCGAGCGGTTACGCGAAGATCTCGACCGGCTCGAAGCCCGCACGCGACTGCTCGAACAGGCCGATAGCCCTCCAGAAGACCAAAGATAGTCCCTGATGAAACTCCGAGTCATTGCCCGGCTCATCGAGATCCAGCGCGTCCTGGTGCGCCATGGACTGGACGAGTTCGTGCGCGCCACGCATCTCTATCGCCCGCTGCGCTTCGTGTTCCTGCTGAGCCCCTGGACCTGGGCGGTGCGCAAGCGCGACGAGCCTCGGGCGGTGCGGCTGCGCGAGGCCCTCGAAGAGCTCGGCCCCATCTTCGTGAAGTTCGGCCAGGCGCTGTCCACGCGCCGCGACCTGCTGCCGCTCGACATCGCCGAGGAGCTCGCCAAGCTCCAGGATCGCGTGCCGCCCTTCGACGGCAAGATCGCCCGCGGCATCATCGAGGATGCCTACGGCCGCTCCGTCGAGCAGGTGTTTTCGAGCTTCGACGAGACGCCGCTGGCGGCCGCATCGATCGCCCAGGTGCACGCGGCCGAGCTGCGTCCCGAGGTGCCGCTCAACGGAGCCAAGACCCGCGAGGTCGTGGTCAAGGTGCTGCGGCCGGGCATGCACGCGATCATCGCGCGTGATCTCGAAGTCCTGCACGCACTCGCCGCCTTCGCCAACAACAACTGGGAAGGCAGCCGGCGGCTCAAGCCCATGGAGATCGTGCGCGAGTACGAAAAGACCATCCTCGACGAGCTCGACCTCATGCGCGAGGCCGCCAACGCCTCGCAGCTGCGCCGCAACTGGGAAACCTCCACTCTTCTATATGTGCCCGCCGTGCACTTCGACTTCTGCCGGCCCGAAGTACTGGTGCTGGAGCGCATCCGCGGCGTGCAGATCTCCAACATGGCGCGGCTGCGCGAAGCCGGCACGGACATCCGGCGCCTGGCCGAGAATGGCGTCGAGATCTTCTTCACGCAGGTTTTCAGGCACAACTTCTTCCACGCGGACATGCACCCGGGGAACATCTTCGTGCTGATCGACAACCCGGCGCTGCCGAAATATGCGGCCGTGGATTTCGGCATCGTCGGCACGCTGGATCCGCGCGACCAGTACTACCTGGCGCAGAATTTCCTGGCGGTGTTCGACCGCGACTACCGCAAAGTGGCCGTGTTGCACCTCGAGTCCGGCTGGGTGCCCGAGGGCTCGCGCATCGACGAGATGGAGTCGGCGATCCGCACGGTCTGCGAACCCATCTTCAACAAGCCGCTCAAGGAGATCTCGTTCGGCACCGTGCTGCTGCGCCTGTTCGAGATCTCGCGCCGGTTCAACGTCGAGATCCAGCCGCAGCTGATCCTGCTGCAGAAAACCTTGCTGAACGTCGAAGGTCTGGGTCGCGATCTCTACCCCGACCTCGATGTGTTCAAGATCGCCGGTCCCATCATGCGCGACTGGCAGCGCGAGAAGATGAGCGGCCGCGCCATCCTCGAGAATGCGCGCAGCCAGCTGCCGGACCTGGTCGCCGGCCTGCAGACGCTGGCGCCGCTGATGCGATCGGCCGTGCAGCGCGCCCAGGATGGACGGCTGCGGCTCGCGGTCGAGGCCCCGGAAATCAACGCGCTGCGTGCCGAGATCAAGCGGACGAACCGGCGTCGCGACAAGGTCACGATCGCCGCGGTGATCCTGCTGGGCGGCATCGTCTGGACGGCCCTCGCGCGTGAACCGCTCTGGATCGGCTGGGCGCTGGCCGGCATCGGCGTAGCCTGGCTGATCGCCGCCATCCGCAAGTAGCTAGGGCTTCCGGCCCGCCACGCTCCACATGATCGGCGAGGGCATCGCCCAGTCGTCGGTGTCGATCGTCGCGAGGTCGGCTTCGAGCTGTTCCCGGGTGAGCAGCCCCGCCGCGATCACGTCGGCGCCGATCTGCTCGAAGTTGACGCGCATGAGGTCGTTGCCGCCATTGCGCCGGTCGAACATCAGCAGGCGACCTTCGGCGTAGACCTCGGTGAGCCCGAGCTCGCGGAAGCGGCCGTGCAGCCGCCGCCCGAAAAAGCCGTCCTGGTTGCGCGTCAGATATGCGCGCACCGCCTCGGAGGTGGGCAGCGGCGTCTCGAACCGGTTGATCGAGGTATCCGGCCGGATCGAGGCGCCGTCGAAGTCCTCGATGACCAGCCAGCCGCCGGGCTTCAGCGCCTGCACCATGCGCTCCAGTGCGCGCTCGCGCTCGACGACGTGGATGAGCACCAGGCGCGCATGGATGAGATCGAAGCGGTCCGCAGGCAAGGGATCCTGCGCGATGTCGTGGACCTTCACCTCGAGGTTCGGCGTACCACCGCGCTGCTTCTCGATGATGCGCGTATTGATGTCGGTGCACAGCACGTGACCCGACGGGCCGACGCGCGCGGCCAGCCAGCGCGCCACGCTGCCGCCACCGCCGCCGACTTCGAGGCAGTTCCACCCCGCACCGACCCCGACGCGCTCGAGCGCGCGTTGTGTCGGCGGGTCGAACATGCGTGAGAGCACGTCCATGCGCGTGTCGGATTTGCCGTGGGCGTTGTCGAGTGGATAGGAAGGCGTCGCAGGCATCGTCAGTCCTCGGGTAGCTCGGCGCCGGGTTCGGGCAGATGGCGGCTCAACAGCAGCGCGCAGATCGTCACCACCACGGCCACGAGCGCCATGGAATGCGCGAGCTTGAGCGTGGGTGTGGCGCCCGGCATCACGTTGGAAAGCAGTGGTGTGACCAGCGCGGTGAATGGCGCCAGCACGCGCGCGCCGATGCTGAGCGCGAAGCTCTCGCCGCTGCCGCGCAGGTGCAGCGGGAAAACCCGCGGCAGGTAGTTGCCCCAGTAGTTGTACTGCATGCCCACCACCAGCGTGACCAGCAGCGCCGCGTACTTGAACGTCGAGGCATCGCCGAGCACCGGGCCGAGGAACACGAGTGGAAAAAGAGCGAGCCCCACCCACAGGATCCAGCGCAACATCGGGCGGCGCGCCACGAACCAGACGAGCAGTCCCGTCACCAGCAGACGGCCGGTCAATGCGCCGATGTCGACGTGGAAGTGCACCCAGGTGACCCATTGCTCCTGCTGCTTGCGCGGCAATTCCGCGACCTGCGGCAGGCCGGGCACGATGCGAGGAATGTGCTGGAGCATGCCGAAGGCCAGCGCGTAACAGCAGGCGACCAGGCCCGTGGTGAGCAGGGTCACGCGACGCAGCCGCGGTGCGAACAACTCGCGGAAGCTCGGACGCTTGAGCGTGCCGGCGGCACGTTTCTCGCGCCACGCCGGCGACTCGGGCAGGAACGGCCGGATCAGGATCAGCGGGATCGCGGGCAACGCGCCATACAGCAGCGCATAACGCCACGGCGAATGACCACCGTGGATCGCCGGCAGCAGGTCACCCCAGGTCACCGCCGCGAAGTACGCGCCGGCGATCATGAAATTGCCGCCGGTGGCGCAGACCTGCGCGAAGCCGAGCACGGCCTCGCGGCGCTTCGCCTGCGGAAACAGCTCCGTGAGCCAGGCGATGGCCGCGACGAATTCGACGCAGGCGCCGGCCACGGTGATACAGCGCCAGAAGATGAGCTCGGGCAGCGAACGGGCGAAGGCCGAGCAGAACGCGGCCGTGCCGTACAACACGATGCTCCAGACGAGGACGCGCTGACGACCGAATCGGTCCGTCAGCCAACCGCCGAACAGCGCGGTCAGACCGCCGATCACCGTCGGCAGGAACAACATGATCGCGGTCCAGCGATTGAAAATGATCGTACCTGGCTGGAAAGGACCGAGCTCCATGAGCATCGGCCGCACGATGATGGCCTGGACCACGATCTCGTACATGTCGAACGCAAAACCGATGCCCGCGGTGACCAGGATCAGCCACTGGGTGGTGGTCAACGGGGCGGGACGAGAGTCGACGGCGGCTTCCATGTTCTTCGAGATTGACCTCGATCAGTCCGCAGTTCTCGCCAGCGCGCGAAACGCGGTAGGACTTCGGGATTAGGGGTTTCGAGACTGAATCTAACTAAATTGCGACGCCGCGGGCATTTGTCGTAGCTTGCCGCGCATGGGTCCATCGGACAGCGCCGACTCGAGCCGGAATCTTGCGCGTTTCGCGGCGTTCGTGGCGTTGGTCGTGGGCGGTTTCGTCATGGCCGGCTGGTGGCTGGACATGGAGATGCTCACCAACATCGTGCCCGGCTGGCCGCGCATGGTCCGGCTGAGCGCCCTGTGCTTCATGGTGTGTGGCGGGTCGCTGTGGCTCGGGACCCTGGGCGCCAGCCGGTCATCGATGGGACTCGCCGCGATCGCCGCCGCCTCGGGCACCCTGATGCTGCTCGCACACAGCGCGTACTGGAACGTCTACATCGACAACCTGTCGATGGCGCAGGTACCGGCGGCCGTCGAAGGCATGTCGCCGCCGCGCATGGCGCCGGCCACCGCGCTCGGCTTCCAGTTGTTAGGCCTGTCGCTGGTGCTCGCGGTCCCCCGGCGCAGCGTGTTGCTGCACCAGGCCCTGGCCATCGCCGTGCTGCTGGTCGGCTGGATGGGCCTGTCGCGATTCGTGTTCGGCGGCGATCCGCTGTTCGCCTTCGCCGACATGGCCGTGCACACCGCGCTGCTGTTCCTGATGTTGGGGGCCGGCACGTTGACCTTGCGCACGGACGCGGGCATCGCGGCGCTGCTGGTCAGCGACGGCGTCGGCGGCGCCATGGCACGACGGCTGCTGCCCGCGGCCGTGCTGGTGCCGCTCGCGGCCGGCGCGCTCTCGGTGTACTACGAACGCCGCGCCGCGTTCAGCTTCGAGGTCGCGACCGCGATGTTCGCGCTGCTCAGCATGGCCGTGTTCGTGGCCTTCGTCTGGGTGAACGCCGCGCGCGCCGACCGCGCCGACCGGCTGCGGCGCCGCGCGGAGCGCGCATTGCGACTCTCCGAGGAACGCCACCAGCTCAACTTCGAGGCGGCGCTCGACGGCATCATCATGATCGACCGGCAAGGGCTCATCACCGGCTGGAACAACCACGCCGAGAAGATGTTCGGCTGGTCGCGCGCCGAGGTCATGGGGCGCGAGCTCGCCGAGCTGCTGATCCCGGAGCGCTTCCGCGAGGCGCACCGGCTTGGTTTGCGCCGTTACGTGCAGAGCGGCATGGCGCGTGTGCTCAACAAGCGCATCGAGATGGCCGCGCTGCATCGCGACGGCCAGGAATTCCCGATCGAGCTCGCCATCACGCCCATCGGCTTCGCCGAGGAGCTGGTGTTCACCGCGTTCATCCGCGACATCACGGGCCGCGCGCGCGCCGAAGCCGCGCTGCGCGAGAGCGAGCTGCGTTTCCGGACCACGGCCAACGCGGCGCCGGTGCTCATCTGGATGAGCGGGCCCGACAAGCGCTGCACCTGGTTCAACCAGCGCTGGCTGGATTTCGTGGGGCGCGCCATCGAGCAGGAGCTCGGTGACGGCTGGTGTGACAACCTGCACCCGGCCGACTTCGACCGCGTGCTCGACACCTACCACGCGGCCTTCGACGCGCGCCGCAGCTACGAGATGGAATACCGCCTGCAACGCGACGATGGCGCCTGGCGCTGGCTGCTCGAACGCGGCACGCCGAACATCGGCCCCGGCGGCGAATTCGAAGGCTATATCGGCACCTGCATCGACATCACCGAGCACCGCGAGACCGTCGAGGCGCTGCGCGAGAGCCGTGCGCGTTTCAAGACACTGACCGAATCCCTGCCGCAGATGATCTGGACCTGCACGCGCGATGGCTACACGGATTACCTGTCGCGGCAGTGGCTCGATTACACGGGTCGCAGCGAAGCACAGCAGCTCGGCAAGGGCTGGCTCGAACAGGTGCACCCCGACGACCGCGTCAAGGTGGAGATGCAATGGTCGCTGGTGATGGGCACGGGCGACGTGTTCGACATGAGTTATCGCATCCGCCGGGTGGACGGTGCGTACCGCTGGTTCAAGACCCGCGCCGTGCCGCTGCGCGATCCCGCGGGGCGCATCCTCAAATGGTTCGGCTCGAACACCGACATCGAGGATTTCGTCAACGCCAGCAACAAGGTGGCGGTGCAGCTGGAGCGCATGCAGCTGCTGGACCGGATCACCCATGCCATCGGCGCGCACCAGGAAGCGCGCAAGGTGTTCGAGGTGGTGTTGAGCACCCTCGAGCAGAGTCTCGGCATCGACTTCGGCTGCATCTCGCTGTACGAAATCGAGCCGGCACAGATCACGGTGACGTTCGTCGGCGCGAAGAGCGAGCAGATCGGCGCCCGGATCGGGATCACCGAGAATGCGCGCCTGGCGGTGGACGCCGAAGCGCTGTCGCGCTGCGTCCACGGCGAGCTCGTGTACATCGAGGACCTCGAGCAGGCACGGCATTCCCAATTCTGCACGCGCCTGCTGTCCGGTCAGCTGCGCGCGCTGGTGGCCGCGCCGCTGATGATCGAAGACGAAATCTTCGGCGTATTGCTGGTGGCGCGCGCCGCGCCACATTCCTTCAGCGGTGACGACTGCGAATTCCTGCGACTGCTTTCCAGCCACCTCGCGCTGGCCACGCAGAAGGCGCGGCTCTACGCCGCGCTGCAGGCGGCCTACGAAGATCTTCGCCAGACCCAGCAGACCGTGATGCAGCAGGAGCGCCTGCGCGCGCTGGCCCAGATCGCCACCGGTATCGCGCACGACATCAACAACGCGCTGTCACCCGCCGCGTTGTACACGCAGTCGCTGCTGTCGCACGAGGGCTCGCTCACGCAACGGTCGCGCGAGCACCTGGCGGTGATCCAGCGCGCCATCGAGGACGTGGCGCAGACAGTGCAGCGCATGCGCGCGTTCTACATGCCGCGCGGTCTCGAGCTCACGCTGGCGCCCATCGACGTGAACCAGGTGCTGGTGCAGGTGGTGGACCTGACACGCGCGCGCTGGAGCAACATGGCCCAGGAAAAGGGCATCGTCGTCGAAGTGATCCAGGAGCTTTCGCCCGACTTGCCGAAGGTGCTCGGCGCCGAGAGCGAAGTGCGCGATGCGCTCACCAACCTCATGCTCAACGCGGTGGACGCGTTGCCCGAGGGCGGCACGATCCGGCTGCGCACGCGCCATGATGCGCGCGACAACCAGGTGGTCGTCGAAGTGCAGGACAATGGCGTCGGCATGAACGAGACCACGCGCAGCCGCTGCCTCGAGCCTTTCTACACCACCAAGGGCGAGCGCGGCACCGGCCTCGGCTTGCCGATGGTGTTCGGCATGTTGCAGCGGCATGGCGGCGAGCTCGAGATCGACAGCGAGCTCGGCAAGGGCACCACGATGCGGCTGATCTTCCCGGCGGCACCCACGGGTGTGTCCCTGCGCGCGCAGGAGCTGTCGACGCCGGCGCCACCCATGCGCATCCTGCTCATCGACGACGATCCGCTGGTGTTGCGCTCACTGCGCGATGCGCTCGAGCTCGAGGGGCACGACGTGGTGACCAGTGAGGGCGGACAGGCGGGCATCGACGAATTCGCCGCCGCACTCGACAGCGGCAGACCCATCGACATCGTGATCACCGATCTCGGCATGCCCTATGTCGATGGCCGCAAGGTCGCTGCACGCATCCGACAGCTCGATCCGCAGGTGCCTGTGGTCATGCTCACCGGGTGGGGCCACCGCCTGATCGCCACCGACGACATTCCCGAGCACGTCGACCGCGTGCTCAGCAAACCTCCGAAGATGCCCGAGCTGCGCGCGACGCTCGCCGAGCTCACCGTCAATCGACGCAGCGGCGGAACTCGAAAGGAATGATCGTTTCCCTGCCGCCCTCGCCCGGGCCGGCAATCTCCGCATGCAAACCCGACGAGGTGCGACGGTATTCGATGCGCTTCGGGAAATCGTGTTGCGGGTTCTCGAAGCGGGCCGACCCGGCACCCGAGGCCGTGAGCTTGAATGGCGTCGGCGGCTGCCCGTTGTGAATGGCGGTCAGGCTGGTCACGCCATCCCGGGTCTCGATGCGCAGGAATTCATGTGAGGTGGTGACTCCATTCCTGACGGTGCGTCCCACGCCCAATGCCAGGCTGCCCTCGGGCGGCAACCACATTTCTTCCATCAATTCGCCGCCGCTTTCCCCGCACCAGTGGCCGCTGAGCCAGTCGAAACGCCGAGCGGGCGGATCGTCGGCCACGAGCGTGGCAGACCGGACCAGGGCGGCGACGCCGAGCACCAGCGCGGCCGGGATTGCGATGAGCAGGGTTCTGCGCGTGTTCATGGACGCACTCTGCGCCGTTTCGACGTCAGGCGCTTGAACAAATGCGCAGCCGTGGCCAAACATGCGCGCCATGGATTACCGCGAATACCCCGCGCCAGCCGGACTCGCCGGCCACGTCGAATGCCTGTGGCGGCTGTCGCAGGAGCGACCCGCGGGCGCGCCGCAGACTATCTACCCGGACGGACGCTGCGAGCTCATCGTGCACCTCGGCTCGCCGCCGCGGTGCTGGGACGCCGTGCGCGGCTGGCACGTGCAGGCGCGCACGCTGTTCGCCGCGCAACGCGTGGTCGCGGTGCGGCTTGAGGCCACGGCGCCGCTGGATTGCATCGGCGTGCGCCTGCGGCCCGCGGTATCGAATGCGCTGTGGCACGGCGCGGGCGCGGGCCATCGCGACCAGGTCGTCGACCTCGCCGCTCTCGATGCCGGGTTCAGCCGTGCGCTGGCACGTGCCGCGCGCCAGTTCGCGCGCGGCAATCCGGAGACCTTGTGGGCGTTGCTCGCGAAACGTTG
>DATEII010000153.1:0-12839 GCA_035279135.1 Steroidobacteraceae bacterium | reverse complement strand
TTGTAGTCGGCATAGGCGACGTACAGCTCGAGCATGGTGAATTCCGGGTTGTGGCGCGTCGACACACCCTCGTTGCGGAAGTTGCGGTTGATCTCGTAGACGCGCTCGAAGCCGCCGACCACGAGCCGCTTGAGGTACAGCTCCGGCGCGATGCGCAGGTACATGTCCATGTCGAGCGCGTTGTGATGTGTCTTGAAGGGACGCGCAGCCGCACCACCCGGGATGGTCTGCAGCATCGGCGTCTCGACTTCGAGGAAATCCATCGAGTCGAGGAAGTCGCGCAGGTAACGCAGGATGCGATTGCGCGCGATGAACGTGGCGCGACTCTGCTCGTTGACGATCAGGTCGACGTAGCGCTGGCGATAACGCGTGTCGACGTCGGCCATGCCGTGCCACTTGTCGGGCAGCGGACGCAAGGACTTGGTCAGCATGCGCAGCTCTTCGACGCGCACCGAGAGCTCACCCGTCCGGGTCTTGAACAACACGCCCGTGGCCGAGAGGATGTCGCCCACATCGTATTTCTTGAAGGCCTCGTAGGCTTCGCCGAGCGTGTCCCGCTGCAGGAAGATCTGGATCTGGCCCGTGCGATCCTGGAGCTTGGCGAAGCTCGCCTTGCCCATGATGCGCTGGAACATCATGCGGCCGGCCACGTGCACGCGCACGGCGTTCTGCTCGAACCACTCCGCCGGCTTGTCGCCGTATTCGGCGGCCAGCAATGTCGCCAGCACGTCACGACGGTAGTCGTTGGGGAAGGCCGGCACGTTCGCGGCCTTCGCCTCCTCGCGCCACGCGGCGAGCTTGGTGCGCCGCTCCGCGATGAGCTTGTTCTCGTCGACGGGCGATCCGTCTCCGCCACCGCCGCCTGGCTTGTCAGGAGTCTTGTTCACAGTCCCGCCTTCAATGAAGCTTCCATGAATGGATCGAGATGGCCGTCGAGCACCTTGTTGGTGTCGCCGATTTCCACGTCGGTACGCAGATCCTTGATGCGTGACTGGTCGAGCACGTAGGAGCGGATCTGGTTGCCCCAGGACACGTCGCTCTTGGAATCCTCGAGCACCTTGGCCGCCGCGTTGCGTTTATTGAACTCCAGCTCGTACAGCTTGGCCTTCAGCATCTTCATGGCCGTGGCGCGGTTCTTGTGCTGGCTGCGCTCGTTCTGGCAGGCGACGACGATCCCGGTGGGACCGTGCGTCAAGCGCACCGCCGACTCCGTCTTGTTCACGTGCTGGCCGCCGGCGCCGCTCGAGCGATACACGTCCATCTTGATGTCCGCCGGGTTCAGATCGACCTTGATGTCGTCATCGACCTCGGGCGAGACGAACACCGACGCGAACGAGGTGTGGCGGCGATTGCCCGAATCGAACGGCGACTTGCGCACCAGCCGATGCACGCCGGTCTCGGTCCGCAACCAGCCATAGGCGTATTCACCCTTGATCTCGATGGTGGCGCTCTTGATGCCCGCGACTTCGCCGGCTTGCGAATCGTAGACCTCGGCCTCGAAGCCCCGCGAGGCGGCCCACTTGAGATACATGCGCAGCAGCATCTGCGCCCAGTCCTGTGCCTCGGTGCCGCCGGCGCCGGCCTGGATGTCGAGGAAGGCGTTGTGCGAGTCCATCTCGCCGCGGAACATGCGCTTGAACTCGAGCTTGCGCACGTCGGTTTCGAGGGCGCCGGCATCGCGTTCGATCTCGCGCACCATGCCCTCGTCGGCGTCGGCCTCGGCGAGCTCGAGTAGTTCGGTGGCGCTGGACACGCCGCCCGTGGCCTTGTCCATGTCGGCGAGCTCGGCCGTGAGACGCGCGCGCTCCTTGCCGAGCTCCTGCGCCTTCTCGGGCCTCTGCCAGACGGTGGGATCTTCGAGCTCGCGGCTTACTTCTTCGAGCCGCTCTTTCTTCTGGTCGTACTCAAAGAAACCCCCTCAAGGAGCTCATGCGCTCCTCCAGGTCTTTGAGCTGACGCTTCAGTTGGCCAACTTCGATGGGCATAGGGGCGCGCACTCTACCTGAGAGTGCGCTCCATGAATATCGACAAGGGGTCCGGCTTGTACGGCGGAAACGCGGGGATCTCCTTGAACCCGGCGCGGCGATAGAGCTTCAGCGCCCCGACGCTCACATTGCCGGTTTCCAGCCGAGCCAGCGGCAGCTTCTGCGCGCGGGCCCAGTCGAGCAGCTTGACGAGCATGGCGAGCGCGATACCGCCGCCGCGCGCCTTGGGCTTGAGGTACATGCGCTTGAGCTCGGCCCAGCCACCGCAGTTCCTGGCGGCCCCGCAGCCCACGAGCTCACCGTGCTGCTCCACCACGAGGAAGATGCAGTCCGGGCCCGCGAGCGCGTCGGGCGGATCGAAGTGATTGCTCTCGGCCGGATACAGCGCGGAGTTGAAGGCATCGAGCTCGGCAATCAGCGCGCGCACCCCGGCCGTGCGCGGGTCGCCGGGTCGGATGGTGTATTTCTCGCGGGCAGATGCGTTCATCGCAGCACGTGGTCGACGAGCAGCTGCAGCCGCCGCTCGCCCTTGAATTCGTTGATGTCGAGACGGTACACCAGTCGCACGTTGCCGTCCGGCAGGGATGGGTTTTCATCCGCGCCTTTGAAGTTGAAGGCGATGGCATCGAAGGCGCGCGTGCGGTCGGCCGTGGTCACCCACATCTTGAGATGTTTTTCGCCCACCACACGAACGTTCTTGATGGCGAAGACACCGTCGAAACACGGCTCGGGGAAAGCCTGTCCCCAGGGACCTCCGTCGCGCAGGGCCTGCGCCGTCTCGAGCGCAATTTCATCGGCCGACAATTCGCCATCCGTCTCGACGCGATTGGCCGGGATGGCGGGGTCGCGCCAGCGCGTCACTTCCTCGTCGAACGCGGCGGCGAAGGCATCCAGCTTGGCCTCGTCGAGCGACAGTCCGGCCGCCATGGCGTGGCCGCCGAAGCGGCTGATCAGGTCCGGGTGTCGCGCCGCCATGCCGTCGAGCACGTCGCGGATGTGGATGCCGGGGACCGAGCGTGCCGAGCCGCGCAGCTGCCCATCGCCGGCGCGCGCGAACGCGATCACCGGGCGACGCACGCGATCCTTGATGCGGCTGGCCACGAGGCCTACCACGCCCTGGTGCCATTCGGCGTCGAACAGGCAGACGCCGTGGCGCACCGGGCCATCCGGATCGCGCAGCCGCGCGACGGCCGCAAGGGCCGCGCCCTGCATCCGCGCTTCGATTTCACGGCGCTCGTGGTTGAGTTGATCGAGCCGCGTGGCGAGGTTGAGCGCCTCCGTGTCGGAGTCGCTCAGCAGGCAGCGGATGCCGATGGACATGTCGTCCAGCCGACCCGCGGCATTGAGACGCGGCCCGATCGCGAAACCGAGATCGGCGGCCGTGAGCGTCGGGACATTTCGCTCCGCGATATTGAGCAAGGCACGAATGCCGGGCACGCAACGCCCGGCGCGGATGCGGCGGATGCCCTGCGCCACCAGCACGCGGTTGTTGGCATCCAGGGGCACGAGGTCGGCGACTGTGCCCAGCGCCACCAGATCCAGGAAATCCGCCACGGGCGGCATGACCACCGAGCCGCGAGCATCGAGCTCGCGACGCAACGCCGCCATGACATAGAAGGCCACGCCGACACCCGCGAGCGCGCGCGACGCGAAGCGACTGCCGGGCACATTGGGATTGACGATGACCTCGGCCGCCGGTAGTTCGGCGCCCGGCAGGTGGTGGTCCGTGATCAGCACCTGGATGCCGCGGGCCTGCGCCGCGGCCACGCCGGCGATACTCGAGATGCCGTTGTCCACGGTCACGATCAGCGTGGGCGCGCGCAGCGCGGCGAGGCCGACGATCTCGGGTGTGAGGCCGTAACCGAACTCGAAACGGTTCGGCACGAGGAAGTCGACGTTGGCGAATCCCCAGGAACGCAGGCAACGCACGATGAGCGCGGTGCTGGTCGCTCCGTCGGCATCGAAATCCCCGACCACGAGGATGCGCCGCTCGCGATGCTCGAGGATGAGATCGACCGCGGCCCCGATGCTGTCCAGCGTGCTCACGGGGACGAGACGATCGAGCGTGAGCGCGAGATCCTGGCTGTCGCGCACGCCGCGCGCCGCGTACGCGCGCTGCAGAACCGGATGCAGGCGCGAGTCGAGGACCTGTGTTCCCGCAATCGCGCGCCGTTCGATGACCAGTTCCATGTCGCCGGACTATACCTGCGCGGAACCAGCCGGGCGCGCGAGGTTTTCGAGCCATCCGCGGCGCGCTCGCCAGAATCGCCAGAGAGCTGCGCGCGTGATGCGAAAGCAGCGATCATTGGCGACGATTTCCAGTTGCGACAACGCACCGTCTGCGAGCGCGTGGCGCGCCGCGGCGAACCAGTTAGGGTCGAGCTCGGCCAGCGACTCGTGCGGGTTCCCGGTCAGCACCGCGAACTCGGCGACCGCGTGAGCGCGGCTCGCGTCGACTTGCGCAAATTCCACGGGCGTTGCTCGCACCGGCAGCGGCGACGTTCCTCCAGCCAATGCACAGAGAAGCGGATCGCCGCCATGGAGCACGATGTCCCCTGCTTCCATGCCAGGTGACGGCGCCGCGGCATTCCTGCCCCACAGCCACAATGACGACACGCGCGGCTGGCGCGCGCGCTCCCGCGCCTCGTTCGAGGCCGAGCCATGCAGCCACATCTCGATTTCCGCCCAGAGTCGTCGCAGCGCGGGCGCATCCGCACCGGGCAACGCGGGACCGATCTCGTCTCCGAGCAGTCGCGCGGGGTCGACCGTGCGGACAGTCGGCAGTGGGCCGGTGAGTATGAAGGCGCGTTCACCGCCATCGTGAAGCGAGTATTGAGGGCCGAAGATGGCGTTGAACTCCGCGCACCAGGCGCGGCGTTCATCCTCATTGATGTAGAGCAGCCCGCGATCCTTCATGCGCACGTGATCGAGTCGCGCTTCGAGCGCAACGGGTGTCGCCAGCCAGGCGCTCTCGAGGGTCCCACCACCGAGTCGGGCCGAGGCACACAGACTCGCGAGCGGTACCTGCGCCGCCGGTCCGCCGATCTCACGCAGCAGCCAGCTCCGCCAGTCACCGACCCGTTCGGGTTCCGCTGCGCGGCTCAGCAGCCAGCTCAGCTCCGGCAGCTCGTGGGTGCGGGGAAGCTCCGCGCGCCCGCTCTCCTCCGGCAAATAAAGGTCGGAGAGGATCAGCGTGAGTCGTCGCATGACGGTATCGTATCGGACCGATGAAATTCACTCAGCAGCGCCAGGAAGGCGTCAACCTCATCCGCCGCTACGGCGCCGACTTCATCGTCGTGGGCGAGCAGGAGATCCGCAGCAGTTGCATCGTGGGCGTGAGCACGATCGCGCCCTGGCCACCGCGCAGCGTCGAAGAACTCGCGACCGAACATCTGTCGGCGCTGTTCGAGCTGAAACCCGAAGTCGTGGTCCTGTCGACAGGAGCTGCGCAAAAGTTTCCGCGTGCGGCACTGCGGGCGGAGTTCGCCGCGCGCAGGATCGGGATCGAGGTGATGGAGATCGGCGCGGCCGCGCGCACCTACAACGTGCTGGTGGGCGAAGAGCGGCGCGTGCTGGCGGCGGTGTTGTTGCCGGGACCTTCGAAGCGGTCCGAGTGAAGGCACAGGGGGAGAAAGTTATTTAGCGAGGCCAATGGTTCGAAGCTGACAGACTCGAATAACTGGCGAATTTCTTTTTCTTCTGTCCGGTTTGTTCTTCTTGTTCCCGTACTTCCCCGATCTCCCCTGTGCCTTCATGCGGACCGCCTCGTGTCAGCGAAGCGCCATGTCGGCGAGTGGCGACATGAAAACATGTTAAATCCCGACTGACAAGCCTTCTGCCTAGGTGGCTCACAAGATGGCCCATGTGATGGCTTCAGTTCCCCGGGAAAACAGAGACTTAGCAAACATCGCGTATTCGAGATTTCACTCGAAATCCGCGGCGCAGCGTTTACGCGGTGCCGCCCAGCATCGGCACGAAGGCCACCGCGCCTAACACTTCGCGGTCCAGCTGGTCGCCGTTGCGCGTGAACCGGATGAGCTGCTGCGCGCCTTCCGGGCCCACCGGCACGATGAGCCGTCCTCCCTTCCCCAACTGGGCAAACAGTGCCTCGGGAACGGCGAGCGGCGCCGCCGCGACCAGGATGCCGTCGAAGGGCTTCTGGGATTTCCATCCCTGGAAGCCATCGCCGTGTTTCAGCATCACGTTCTTGATGCCGAGCTCCTTGAGTGTGGCCGCCGCGCGCTTGGACAGCGGACCGATACGTTCGATGGAGTAGATCTTCTTCACGAGCGGCGCGAGCACCGCCGTCTGGTAGCCGCATCCCGTGCCGACCTCGAGCACCTTGCCGACCTTCTTGCCGCCCTCGAGCAGCGCTTCGGTCATGCGCGCCACGATGTACGGCTGCGAGATGGTCTGGCTGTAGCCGATCGGCAGCGCCGTGTCCTCGTAGGCACGCGACGCCAGCGCCTCGTCGACGAACAGATGCCGCGGCACGCTGCGGATGCGATCGAGCACCGCGAGATTGCTGATCCCCTGGTCCTGCAGGCGCTGCACGAGGCGGTCGCGAGTGCGCGCCGAAGTCATGCCGATGCCCGCGAGGCGGTTCTCGATCATTCGTTCGGCCCGAACCATTGGCGCACATCGTCGAGCGCACCGTGGTTGGTGAGATCGATGGTGAGCGGAGTGACGGACACGTAGCCTTCCATCACGGCCTGGAAATCGGTGCCCGGACCTTCGTCCTGCCGTGGACCGGAGGGACCCACCCAGTACACGGGCCGGCCGCGCGGATCCTCGGCCTTGATGATGGCCCCCGATCGGTGATGGTTGCCGAGTCGCGTGACCCGGATCCCCTTCACTTCCTCGACGGGCAGATTCGGTACGTTGACGTTGAGGATGGTCGCGCGCCCCATCTGCAACACCAGCGGCGTCGTAATGAGGCGCTCGACAATGACGCGCGCATAGTGCGCACCGGTTTCGAAGTGGCGCCTGGCATCGCCGCGCGCGCCATCGGTGTTGAGCGAGACGGCCACCGCGGGTTTGCCGAGAAAGCGTCCCTCGGTGGCGGCAGCGACGGTGCCGGAATACAACACGTGGTCGCCCATGTTCGAACCGTCGTTGATGCCGGAGACCACCATGTCGGGCTCGAAGGGGAACAGGCCCGAGATCGCAAGGTGTACGCAGTCTGTCGGCGTACCCAGCACGAAGTACACATCGGGCTCGGCCTTCCCGACACGCAGCGGTACCTCGAGTGTCAGAGAATTGCTGGCGCCGCTGCGGTTGCGGTCCGGCGCAACGACGGTGAGATCGCCGAGTCCCTGGAGCGCGGCGCGCAGCGCGATGATGCCGCGCGCGCGGTAACCATCGTCGTTGGATATGAGGATTCGCACCGGCGCGCAATATACTCGTTGCGTACACGCGGAGGTAGCTTGAGCGGCAAACGCAACCCCAGTGAAGACGTGGCTGACGCGGCGATTTTCCGCGACGCCATGAGCGACGTGAAGCCCATCGCGCACCGTGCGCGCGCGCCGCTCGCGCGTCGTAAACCTCCGGCGCGCGCACGCTTCACGGCGGCCGATCGCGCGCTGGTGCTCGTCGAAAGCCTGCAGGGATTGGACGGGGATTTCAGCGACACGGGTGACGAGATCACTTTCCGTCGCGACGGCGTGCAGGACGGCGTCATGCGCAAGCTCAAGCGCGGCGAATACCGCGTCGAAGAAGTCTGCGACCTGCACGGCTTGCGCGTGGACGAAGCGAAGGCGGTGCTGCGCGAATTCCTCGCCGAGTCACTCGCGCGCCGCCTGCGCTGCGTGCGCGTGATCCACGGCAAGGGCAAGGGTTCGGGACCGAAAGGACCCGTGATCAAGACCGCCGTGAACATGATCCTGCGCAAGACCGGGCCGGTACTCGCCTTCACCTCGGCACGCCGCATCGACGGCGGCACGGGCGCCATTAACGTGTTGCTGGTGCCGGGCGGGGGTTCTCGTGGTTGAGTGGCTGGTCACTCGGCGTGCCTGCGCTCAACCAACCACGAGAACCCCCGCCCGGCACCACTACTTCCTCGGGAACATCTTGCGCAGGCGTTCCTGCGTCGCCGGCACGAACCACAGCTCCGCACCCATCGCCGCGAACTCGCGCTCCTTCATCATCGCGTGACCCGGGTTGCCGAATAGTTCGATGAGATCGCGCCGGGCCAGCGCCCGGGTCTTGAGCATCGGCTCGCGGGGGAGCGAACAGATCTCGCGCGCCACTTCGAGTGCGCGTGCGCCCACCTGCGAGGCTTCGCAGAGCTCATCGACCAGTCCCACGCGCAGTGCCGTCGCGGGATCGATCAACGCGCCGCGGGTCAGCAACTGCGATGCGTGGCCACCGACCAGCCGTCGGAACGCGCCGTGGATCGGCGGCCCGGGAAGCAGGCCGACCTGCACTTCGTTGAGACCCAGGCGGAAGTCACCCTGCGCCATGACGCGATAGTCACCATGGATGGCCATGACCGTGCCGCCGGCCGGCGAATGCCCCGTGAGCCCGAAGATGATCGGCACCGCCGAATGCGCGATCGTGTGCTGCACCCGCCACAACTCGATGAACACCGCGGTGACACCCTCGCGGTCGAGCTCCAGCAGCCCACGCACGTCGAGCCCCGCCGAGAACAGGCCGGGCTGGCCGGTGATCACGATGGCGGCGTCCTTGGCCGCCGCCTTGATCGCGTCGGCCAGGCTGCGCAGCAGCTCGGCGTTCAGCGCGTTGACCGGTGGCCGCGCGAGCTTCAACTCGCGGATGCCGTCGTGGTCAGTGATCTCCAGCATGTTCATTCTCCCGCGTCGGTGCTGATCAACTCACGCAGCACCGCCGTCGCAAAACTCCCGGACGGCAGCGCGAAACCCAGCCGCAGTACATCCTGCGCGTACTCGTGCGTGAGGTCACGTACCCGCATGCGCAGCGCGCGCCGCTCGGCGTTCATGCGCGCATGGCGGATCACGGCGAGCGCCTCGGGAAAGCCGCCCGCGATGCGCTCTTCGAGAGAACGCACCTCGCCCGTCGACAGGGCTTCGCCATCTCCCCACAGCGGCGCCGTCGGATGCAGATCCAGCGCGGCGCAGCGTTGCTCGAGCTCCGCATCGGGCGCTGGCACGGCAAACACGCTGCCGCGGCCATCGAGGTTCGCGACGTCGCCCGCGAGCAGACGGTTCCAGCTGCCCTGCCCGATGCGGGCGGCCAGGATGGCATTGAAGATGACACTGCGCGCCGCCGACAGCATGAAGCCTTCGTCCGATCGGCCGCGGCCGCGGCCGCGGCCACCGGGCAGCCGTTCCGCGGCGCGCAACACCTCCGCGAGATTGCCGGCGTCGCGACCGAAACGTTGCGGCCCGAAGTAGTTGGGCACGCCACCGCGCGCGATCGCATCGAGCCGCTCGCGCAAAGCTGCCTCGTCGCAGCGCAGGTCGCGCACGGTGATCTCGAAACGATTTCCCTCGAGTGCGCCGCGCGGCAGTTTTCTCTGGTGCGCGGCCGAGGCGATGACTTCGTAACCTTCACCCGTAGTGCCGATGAACTCTTCGGCTGCGCGCTTGCCGCGCGGGACCGTGAACGCCTGGGTGGTCACCGCGTTGCGGTCTTTGAGCCCCGCGAAGCCGACCTCGAACGGTTTGCAGCCGGCCGCACGCGCCAACTCGCGCGCCACCCACTCGGTGTTGGCGCCGCGTTTGCGCACCGTGAGCAGGGCATGCGGACCCGCGCCGCTGGGCTCGAAACCCAGGACCTCGATGACTTTGAAATCTTCGGGTGAGGAGCGCAGTAAGCCCGTCGACAACGGGCCACTGCCCCAGGCGATGGGAGGTGCCAGCGCCGCATCGAGCCAGTGGGCCGGGATCATCAGGATTTTTCGGCCGCCGGCTCCAGCAAGACCACCACCTGGGCCGCGAGTCCCTCGCTGCGCCCGATGAACCCGAGATGCTCGGTAGTCGTGGCCTTGATGTTCACCTGGTTCTCGGTCACGCCGAGCATATGCGCCAGCGAGCGGCGGATCTCGAGCCGGTAAGCCGACACCTTGGGCGACTGCGCGAGCAGCGTGACGTCGGCATTGCCCACCTTGAGCCTGCGCACGCTGAGCATCTCGAGCACCGCGGCAACGAAGCGGCGACTCTCGGCGCCCTTCCACACCGGGTCGGTATCCGGGAAATGCATGCCGATGTCTCCCAGGCCCGCGGCGCCGAGCATGGCATCGCAGAGTGCGTGCAGGATCACGTCGCCATCGCTGTGCGCGATCACGCCACGGGTATGCGGGATGCGCACGCCACCGAGGATCACCGAATCGCCGGGGCCGAAGGCATGCACGTCGAATCCCGAACCAATACGCATCAGATCTTCTCCGTTCTCGTTGCGAGGATGGCGCCGGCGAGGACCAGGTCGTCCGCCGTCGTCACCTTGATGTTATCCGCCCGGCCGGCGACCAGTCGCGGTCGTTGCCCGGACCACTCGATGGCCTGGGCTTCGTCGGTGGGCATCCGCCCTGCGGCCAGCGCCGACTCGAGCGCGCGCAACAACACGCCGAAGCGGAAGACCTGCGGAGTCGCCGCGCGCCACAGGCCGTCGCGATCGATGGTGGCATCGACGTGCGTGACGTGGCTCCCGGGTTCGAGCGCGCGTTTCAAGGTGTCCGCCAGCGGGATGGCTAACAACCCGCCGACGGGATGCGCGGCCAGCTCGCGCTTGAGCAGCGCGAGATCGGCGGCCGCGAAGCAGGGACGTGCGGCGTCGTGCACCATGATCCAGTCGTCGTCGCGCACGCGCGCGGACAGGGCGCGCAGCGCGTTGCGAACCGAGTGCGCGCGCTGCGCGCCACCCTCGGCGGTCTCGATGAGACGCGAGCGGCGCGCCGCGATCGTGGGCCAGATCGCGTCGTTCGCCGCCAGTGCCACGACGATGCCCGCGCAGTCCGCATCGGCTTCGAAGACGGCGAGCGCGTGTTCGATGACGGTCGAACTACCGAGCGTCGCGTATTGCTTGGGTTGCGCCGCAGAAAACCGCCGGCCGCTGCCCGCCGCCGGGATGACGAGGTAATACCGCATGGGGCGCGGAGCTTACCGCGTGGCTGTCAGCGTGAGGCAGTCTGCGTGTGCTCGGCCGGCTTCTGCGGAATGGTCATGGTGCGCGGGCGGGCCGGCACGACCTGGTAGAAGGTTTCGTTGCGCCCGATCATGCCGAGCTCGCTGCGCGCACGTTCCTCGATGGCCGCCATGCCGGCCTTGAGGTCCGACACTTCCGCGACCATCTGCTCGTTGCGGGCGACCAGCTCTTCGTTCTCGGCCTTCTGGCGTTCGACCGCCTCGGACAGGCGCGCGACTTCCCGCACCCCATCCCCGGAGAGCCACAGGCGGTACTGAAGACCCAGTACGACCGCCAACAAACTGAGCGCCAGCCATTTCATTGGCGACTAGACTAAACTAAACTAAGTTCACTGTGAAGCCCGGCAAGGTCAACATTCACCACGCGAAGACGCACCTGTCGCGGCTCGTCGAAGACGTGGCCAGCGGCAACGAGGTGCTGATCGCCAAGGGCGGACGCCCCATGGCGCGCCTGGTCCCGCTCAGCCGCGACGACACGCCGCGCCGGCCGGGACTGCTCAAGGGGAAACTCAGGATCGCGGACGAGTTCGACCGCGCGCAGGCAGGGTTCTAGGGCGGCGCGTCCAGGCGCCCTCCCCTACCCCGGACTTTCCAGATGCGCCTGCTGCTCGATACGCAGATCTTTCTCTGGTGGCTCGCCGACTCGCGCAAGCTCGGCAAGCCGGCGCGCGAGCTCATAGAGTCCGCCGACGAGGTCTATGTGAGCGCGGCGTCCATCGTGGAGTGCGAGCTCAAGATCGAGGCGGGGCTTCTCGAGGCGGATCCGCAGGAGCTCTACAAGGGCATCGCCGGCAGCGGCTTCAAGGAACTGCCGGTGCGCGCGCGGCCGGCAGCCGCCGCGGCGTCATTGAAGCGCGCGACCGGCGCGGATGGATTCGATCGCCTGCTGGTCTCGCAGGCGATCGCGGAGCCGCTGCGGTTTCTCACCGCGAACGAGACGCTGAAGCAGTACTCTGAACTGGTCGAAGTGGCGGGCGCCGCGACGGCTTAGCCCGCAACTATTTCGAGACGGGCTTCCCGTCGACGTCGATCACCGTGACCTCGCCAAAATTCAGCGCCCGGATCGGCTTCTCGATCTTCGCGAGGTCACCCACCACCACCCACGTGAGCGCATCCGGATGCACCAGCTTGCCCGCCGACGCGTTCACGTCCGCAGGCGTCAGCTTCGCCAGGTCGGAGACATAGTCGTTCCAGTACGTATCCTTCAGGCCGAAGGTCAGGATTTCGCCATACGAATCGGCGATCTCGTTCGAGGTCTCGTTGTTGCCGGGCAGCGCGATCGCGATGCTGTCCTTCGCGAACTTGAGCTCGGCGTCGTCGGGTTTGCGCGCGCCGATGATGTCGCGCAGCTCCTTGCGGATCTCGACCATGGACTCGGCGGTCTTGTCGGTCTGCACGCCGCCGCCCGCGCGGAACGTGCCCTGCCCGACGGCATCGGTGATGCGTGAGCCGGCGCCATACGACCAGTGCTTGTCCTCGCGCAGGTTCATGTTCAGCCGCGAGGTGAAGTTGCCGCCCAGCATGGTGTCGAGCGCGACGAAGCGAATGTGATCCGGATCGGCGCGCGTCGGTCCCACGGTGATCGCGAGGATCTGCGACTGCTCGGCACCCTGGCGATCGATGAGGAATACGCGCGGCTTGGCCTGCAGCTGCACGTCCGCAATGTTCTTCTTCGGCACGGCCTCGGCGGGCGCTTTCCACGCGCCGAAGTACTGCTCGAGCAGCGGCTGGA
>DATEII010000152.1:0-7941 GCA_035279135.1 Steroidobacteraceae bacterium | reverse complement strand
CTAGAAGGCTCCCGACAGGTTCTGCGTGGCGCCGCCACTGGTCGCGTAACTCACGGTCCAGCGGTCGCCCGTCACCGGGTGTGCCGTGCCGTTGCCGCCGAACTGCGCGGCGAAGGTGCGCGAGGTCGACGCGCCCAGCTGCTGCCCGGCATTCAGCGTCCACGTGTACGTGATGGTGCTCGTGGTGCTCGCGGAGCTCTGCGTGATCTGCCCACCCACGGTGTTGTACTGGCCCGAGAAGCTCGTGCCCGCGGTGCGCGCCACCGTGACGGTGACCGTCATCGAGGTGATGGTCTGCGTGTTCGCGAGCCGCACCTGCAGCTCGTTGAACCACGGGCTCGCGCTCGCGACCGCACCGGTCGCGCTCGCACCCCCGGTACCACCGCCGGCCGACGGCGTGAGCGGCCCGGCCTGGTTCGAGATCGCACTCTCGCCACTGGCGTTCACCGCGGTCACCACGTAGTAGTAAGGCGTGCCGTTGGTGAGGCCCGTGTTGGTGAAGCTGGTCGCGGCCACGCCGGTCTGCACGTTCGCGTACGGCCCTCCGCTGGTCAGCGAGCGCTTGACGTTGTAGCTGGTCGCTCCCGACACGGCGGTCCAGGTGAGCGCCACCTGCGCGTTGCCCGCGGTTCCCGCCACCCCGGTGGGCGCATTCGGAACCGCACCCGGCACCAGTTGCAGGAATGCGCTCTGGATGTTCGCGCTGGTCATCGCGAACACGCGATTGCTGGTGGCGTTCGCGGCGGGCGCGATGGTGTTGTTGGAGGTGTTGAGCACGCCCACGCGCACCGCGCCGTTCATCGCGTTGACCGCATTGCCCAGGGTCACCGGCCACTGGGTCGCGCCGGTATTGGCCGACGTGATCGTGATGGGCGTGGTCGGCCAGAAGGCGTCCTGTCCCGTCGACGACACCGTGCGCACCGACACGCGATCACCGACCACGAGTGTGCGCGGATCGGCCGTGAGCGCGCCGAGATCCTGCCAGGTGGTATTCGCCACGGGCTGGTGCAGGAACGAACGTGTCTCCGTATCCGTGGAATTGCCGCTGGTGATCAGCAGGTTGACGGTGACGTCCTGCGCGGCCGTGGGCGTGTTGAGGTTCAGCGTCGCCACCGGGCTCGTGGAGTTCGTGATGCTGTAGAGCGCCGTGTTCGGTGCGCTCACGCTCCAGCTGTAGGTGAGATTGCTGCCCGTGGAACCCCGGCCATCGAGCGTGATCGAGCCCGGGCCGGTGAACGTGGTGACGTTCGGGTTCAGCACGATGCTGGCCGTGATGGTCGGCGGCGGCGTGCCCGAGAACTGCGCGTCGATGCAGCCGTGGAAACGTTCGAAGGTCGGCGGCGTGCGACCCCACTCCGCGTAGATCACGTGGTGGCCACTGCGTGACGGCACCGTGCAGCGCGTGGTGAACAACGCATTCGGCACGTCGCGGATCACGTTGGGATTGGCGTTCGGCGTGGCGTCGTTGTAAGGCAGCGAGCAGAACGGCGCGTCCTCGAAATCACTGAAGGAAAGTGCCCGCCCGGTCTGCCAGACGAACCCGGGCCTGGTGATCCAGTACTTGAAGTCCGAGGTGTCCGAGAAATGGGGACCCCAGGAAATACTCCAGACGAAGTTGCGCGGGCCCGCCGTCATGGGTTGCGTGGGCCAGTCGATGGGCACATCCCACGGCACCACACGCCCCGGGAAGCTCTCCGAATTGAAGCTGCACACGTTGTCGCGCGGGCCGACGCCCTCGCGGCCCGTGGTGTGCGTGAGCACGCTCATGAAGCTGTAGCCGTCGGTCTGGTTGGTACCGGGCGCGAAAAACGCATTGCCGCAGACGGGATACTGCGCCGTGCCGTTCTGCACGTGGTCGGGCTTGGTGATGAACCCGCAGATCCAGTTGCGCGATGGCGGGTCCTGGATGAGGCCGTGGCCGAATACCGCCGAGGCCAGCAGGACGAGCACGCCGAGGCCCGTCGCTCTCAATGTCGACATTTTCATGATGACTCCCTCTTTGATCGTTCGTGGATGACGTCGACGATCAACGGGAGCTAGGGCGGCTTCTCCTTTTCCGCTGCTGCAGCATGCAGGGCACGCGGCGCGCCACGCCGCGACAAAACACTTGCGTCCATACAAGTCCCCCTTCTCCGCCCGCGTCACCGCGGGCGGGAGGGATGTTAGACACGGTCTTCAGCGATGCGAACTACGTGAACACCGCAGTGGCTCCGGCCCAGACAACGTTGTCATTCTCCAAAGTCACGAAGCGTCGCGTCGCGCGCCTGAATTCGGGGCAACAAAATATTTGCGGCGGTCGCCGGACACGCGTGGCGCACGAAGACAGGTGTCGCGCCAGACCACGCGACATTCATTCGCGTCATCCACGCGGCCGCGATCCGGACAATACGTAGTTAGCGCATCGCGCTGGCCGTGCGCAATCAGATCTCGACGTCGGTGGCCAGCACGATCACGCCGCGCGTCGGCATGCGGAAGAACTCCGCGGCCTGTGCGCTGCGGCGCTGCAGGAACGCGAAGGCGCGCATCTTGAGTCCGGCCAGCCCGGGTCGCGGACGCGCGCGCACGAGATGCCAGCCCAGGAAGAACGACGAGTCTTCCGCGAACACGTTGAGCCCTTGCCGCCGCGCGTTGCGCAAGGCCTCGCCGACGTCCGGCGTCTCCATGAAACCGAAGCGCGCGCGCACGTCGAAGACTCCTTTATATAGCTCCTCGGAGAGCACGCGGGCCATGGGATCGACGCGCGGCACGCGCTGGATCTCGATGTGCAGGATCACGATCTGCTCGTGATGCACCTTGTTGTGTTCGATGTTCCTCAGCAGCGCGGTCGGCACGAAGCCCGACTGGCTCACGAGGAATACCGAGGTGCCGGGCACCTGCGCGGTTTTCGCCAGCAACTCGGGCAGTTTCTTGTCGGGCACCGCGCGCGCATGGAGCTCGGCGCGCAGCTTCTGGCGGCCGTCACGCCAGGTGATGAACATGGTGAACATCAGCGAGGCGAAGGCCAGCGGGACCCAGCCGCCGGTCGGGATCTTGGTGATGCTGCCGGCGAGGAACGCCATCTCGACCACGAAGAACAGGCCGAACAAGGGCGCCACGCGCCACCACGACCATTTCCACATCGAGCGCGCCACGAGCACGGAGAGCAAGGTGGTGCAGATCATGGTGCCCAGCACGGCGAGGCCGTAGGCGGAGGTCAGCGCCGCCGAGCTCTGGAACACCAGCACGAACAGGATCACGCACACGAACAGGAACACGTTCGCGGCGGGCACGAAGATCTGGCCCTTGGCCTCCTCCGAGGTCTGCTGCACGCGCACGCGGGGCAACAGGTCGAGCTGCACGGCTTCGCGCGTCAGCGAGAAGGCGCCGGAGATCACGGCCTGCGACGCGATCACCGAGGCCGCGGTCGCGAGCAGCACCAGCAGCGGCAGCGTGGCCTGCGGCGTCATCGAGTAGAAGGGATTCGCCGCGGCCGCCCCGTTGCGCATGATCAGCGCGCCCTGACCGAAGTAGTTCAGCGCCAGCGCGGGCCACACGACCACGAGCCACGCGAGCTGTACCGGCCTGCGGCCGAAGTGGCCCATGTCCGCGTACAGCGCCTCACAACCCGTGACCGCGAGGATCACCGCGCCGAGCACCACGAGGCCGAGTCCGGTGTGATCCACCAGCAGCTGCAGGCCATAGAACGGATTCACGGCGGCCAGCACCTGTGGTGTCTGCACGATCGAGACGACGCCGAGCACGGCCAGCGTCAGGAACCACAGCATCATGACGGGACCGAACATCTTCCCGACCTTTTCGGTGCCGCGTCGCTGGATGGTGAACAGGATCACGATGACCACCAGCGTCACCGGCAGCACCGCGTGCGAGAAGTTAGGGTCGAGGATCTCGAGCCCCTCGACCGCGCTCAGCACCGAGATCGCGGGCGTGATCAGCGAGTCGCAGTAGAAGAGCGCGGTGCCGAGCACGCCGAGCGAGACGGCATGGCGGACCCAGGGCGCCGCGGTACCGAAATGGTTCTGCACCAGCGCCACGAGCGACAAGACACCGCCCTCGCCCGCGTTGTCGGCGCGCATGACGACGCCGACGTACTTGACGGTGACCATGATCGCCAGCGCCCAGAAGATCAGCGAGCAGAGTCCGAGCACCTTGAAGGATTCGCCCGGCACGAAATCCGCCGACGTCAGTGCGCTGCCCAGCGCGTACAGCGGACTCGTGCCGATGTCGCCGAACACGACGCCGACGGCACCGAGGACCGCGGGAGCCAGAGCCTGCTGTGACTTCATGCACCACCGAACCGCGAAAGCGCGCATTTTACGGGCGCGGCCCGCGGCTCTTGTAAATTTTTTGGCGTTCCTTTCGGTTAACCTCGCTCGCATGCCCGCGGAATTGCACGAAACTTCGCTGATTGCCCTGCTCGCCATCGGATTCGTGCTTGCATTGTTGTTGGGTTTGCTGGCCAACATGGTGCGCATCTCGCCGATCGTCGGTTATCTGCTCGCCGGCATCGCCGTTGGGCCATTCACGCCGGGATTCGTGGGCGATGCCGGCCTCGCCTCGCAGCTCGCCGAAATCGGCGTGATCCTGCTGATGTTCGGCGTGGGCCTGCACTTCTCCATCAAGGACCTGCTGGCCGTGAGACACATCGCGCTGCCCGGCGCGGTGGCGCAGATCATCACCGCCACGGCCATCGGTTATGGGCTGGCGTATTTCCTCGGCTGGAGCACGGGCGCAGGCCTGGTGTTCGGCCTGTCGTTGTCGGTGGCCAGCACCGTGGTGCTGTTGCGCGCGCTCGAGGAGCGCAATGCGCTGCAGTCCTCGGAAGGCAAGATGGCCGTGGGCTGGCTCATCGTCGAGGATCTCGCGATGGTGCTGGCGCTGGTGCTGCTGCCCGCGCTCGCGCCCTCGATGGGCGGGGACCCCAGCGCGATCCATGCGCCCGGCACGCCCTCCAGCACCTGGCTCGCAATCCTCGTGACGCTGGGCAAGGTCGTGCTGTTCGTGGTGCTGGCGCTCGTGGTGGGCACGCGCGTGGTGCCCTGGCTGCTCATGCGCGTGACGCGCACCGGCACGCGCGAGTTGTTCACGCTATGCGTGCTGGCCATCGCGCTCGGCATCGCGTACGGCTCGTCCGCGGCGTTCGATGTGTCGTTCGCGCTGGGCGCGTTCTTCGCCGGCGTGATCCTGTCCGAGTCCGAGCTCAGCCACCAGGCGGGCAATGATTCGCTGCCGCTCAAGGATGCTTTCGCGGTGCTGTTCTTCGTGTCGGTGGGCATGTTGTTCGATCCCACGGTGCTGCTGCGGGAGCCGCTCGAGGTACTCGCCGTGCTGGCCATCATCATGTTCGGCAAGTCGATCGCCGCGTTCGTGATCGTGCTCGCATTCCGGCACCCGGTGCGCACCGCGCTGACGGTCTCCGCCAGCCTGGCGCAGATCGGGGAGTTCTCGTTCATCCTCGCGGGGCTCGGCGCCGCGCTCGGACTGCTGCCACCGGAAGGCCGCGACCTCATCCTCGCGGGGGCCTTGTTGTCCATCGCGCTGAACCCCCTGACCTTCGCCGGTATCGACCCGCTGAATCGCTGGCTGGAAGCAAGGCCGCGTCTGCTGCGATTGCTCGAGCGCCGCGGCGCGGAGAAACACCGCACCGCGGCGGCCAGCACCGTCGGCCTGCGGGATCACGCCATCCTCGTCGGTTACGGGCGCGTGGGCGGTGCCATCGGCGAGGTGCTGCGCGCGCAGCAGCTGCCGTTCGCCGTCATCGAACGTGATCACCTGATGCTGGCCAGTGCGCAGGCCGCGGGCGTGCCCACGATCGTCGGAGACGCCGCCACACCGGGCGTGCTCGAAGCGGCTGGCATCGCCCAGGCACGGCTCGCGGTGGTTGCGACACCCGACAGCTTCCAGGCACGTCGAATCGTGGAGCTCGCACGCCAGCTCAAGCCCGGCATCGATCTCGTGGTGCGTACGCACAGCGCCAGCGAAATGCAGAAGCTCGAGGCACTGGGTGCCGGGCGCGTGGTGTTCAGCGAACGTGAACTGGCATTCGGCATGCTGGAATACGCGCTGCGCAGCCTCGGCGTACCGGCCGAACGCGCGCGTGCCGCCGCGGGCCGCGCCGCGCCCGTGAACCCCGAAGGCACCTGACCGGGGCAGCCCGCGACCCACTGCGGGCGCCTATACTTCCGCGATGTTGTCGCCCGCCGAGACCGAAGCCGTTTCATTGAGCCTGTCCGTGGCAGCGCGCAGCGTGGCCTTCAACCTGCCGGTGGCGGTGCTCGTGGCGTGGCTGCTGGCGCGCGCGCGCTTCGCGGGGCGCACGGTGTTCGACGCCTTCGTGCACCTGCCGCTGGTGCTGCCGCCCGTGGTCGTGGGCTATCTACTGCTGGTCTTGTTCGGCATCCGCGGGCCCATCGGCAGCTGGCTCTACGGGAACTTCGGCATCCAGCTGGCGTTCACCAGCACCGGCGCGGCGCTGGCCACCGCGGTCATGTCATTCCCGCTGGTCGTGCGTTCCGTCCGCATTTCACTCGACGCGCTGGATCGCGGGCTCGAGGACGCGGCCAAGACGCTCGGCGCCGGCGCCATCGACCGGTTCTTCTCCATCACGCTGCCCTTGATCACGCCCGGCATCCTCGCAGGTGCAGTCACGGCCTTCGCCGCGGGCCTCGGCGAATTCGGCGCCGTGATCACGTTCGCATCCAATATCCCGGGGGAAACCCGCACGCTGCCGCTGGCGTTGTACACCGCTTTGCAGACGCCCGACGGTGACGCAATGGCCGCGCGACTGGCGCTCATCTCTTTCCTGCTCGGACTCGCCGGCCTGCTGGTGGCGGAATTCCTGTCGCGTCGCCTGCGACGCACGCTGGGCCGCTGATGCTGCGCGTCCAGCTACGCAAGCGTCGCGGGGATTTCGCACTCGAAGTGGATTTCCACGCGCCGGTGCCGGGCATCACGGCCTTGTTCGGTCGCTCGGGCTGCGGCAAGTCCACGCTGATCAGCCTGATCGCCGGATTACTGTCTCCCGACCAGGGTCGCGTGCAGATCGGCGAAGACGTGCTGGTCGACAGCGATCGCCAGTACGAGCTCGATGCGCGCCACCGCCGTATCGGGGTGGTGTTCCAGGACGCGCGGCTGTTTCCGCACCTGACAGTGCTGGGAAACCTGCAATACGGTGCGAAGCGGCTGCCGCGCGGACTGCCGGCTCCGATCGGTTTCGACGACGTGGTCGCCATGCTCGGCCTGGGTGCGATGCTGCAACGCCGCCCGCACGCGCTCTCCGGCGGCGAGAAACAACGCGTGGCGCTGGGTCGCGCATTGCTGGCGCAGCCGCGACTGCTGCTGCTCGACGAACCGCTGGCCTCGCTGGACCTCGCGCGCCGCGAGGAAGTGCTGCCCTACCTCGAAAAGCTGCGCGACGCGCTCGCGATCCCCATCGTGTACGTGAGCCACCAGTTCGACGAGGTGCTGCGCCTGGCGACGCGTGTGGTGCTGCTGGATTCCGGGCGCGTGCTCGCGGACGGTGACCTCGCCACGGTCAGTCGTCACCCGGCGTTGCGCGAGATCGTGGGGCCCGACGCGGTCGGCGCGGTGATGGCGGGCGTGGTCGAGCGTGTCGACGAGGCCGGGCTCACGGTGGTGCGCGTCGGTGATGCCGAATTCGTGGTCGACGAGCCCGCGACCCTGGGTCAGCGAATCCAGATCCAGGTGTTGGCGCGCGACGTGATCGTCGCGGCCGCGCGCCCTTCGGGGCTCTCGGTGCGCAACGTGGTTTCGGCACGAGTGGTCTCTGTGACACCCGACGTTGGGCGCGCGGTACTCGTCGAGCTCGACATCGGGCGCACCGCCACGCTGCTGGCGCGCATCACGTCGCGCGCGTCACAGGAACTGAAGCTGTCGCCGGACATGCAGGTCTGGGCACTCATCAAGGCAGTCTCCCTGCGCGGG
>DATEII010000151.1:0-19563 GCA_035279135.1 Steroidobacteraceae bacterium | reverse complement strand
CGGCGTCCTCGATGGCACGCGCGCGCAGCATCGCGTTGATGTCCACGGCGATCTGGTTGGCCCAGTCCGCCGCCACCTTCGGATTCTTCCAGTCCACCGTGAGGATCACGAGGCCGAGCTTGCGGTCCTCGCCGATGTGCCGGATGTCCTCGTCGAAGAACTTGACCGCGTCGCGGATGTCCGGCGCCTTGTTGGCAGGCACGTTCCATTTGCGTTGCGTGGCATCCCACTCGTCCGAGAACAGCGTGGTCATGAGCTGCCGGCGCTCGATGAAGTCACGCACGAAATCGCGCGAACGCAGCACGGCGATGGGTTCGGCGCGGCTGCCGGCGCCCAGCGATATGCCGGCGAGACCTGCGAGGCCCGAGAGCGGACCCAGCTGCCCGAGCAGACCCTGCGAGGACTTGTTCTCGACCGGCAGCAGCGTGACCTGCGCGCGATACCAGGGCTCGGCCGTGAACGCGTACACGCCCATGGCGACCGCGCCCAGCAGCCCGGACGCCAGGATCACCCAGCGCCCGCGCCACGCGATCCGGAAGAACGCCATGACATCCGCCATGGCGCCCGCACGCGCGGGACCCGCCGTTGCGCTGTCTGCTTCCATGATCAGAAGGAGTTCACGGCGGCAGCCGCGATCGCGAGGTTGTAGAGGATCGACGTGACCGCCTGCCACAACGGCAAGGCCGGCATGCGCTCGGTGTCGAGCGGCACGACGATGGTGTCGCCCGGTCGCATGGCCACCTGGCCGCTGCGGCGGAACCAGCCGCTGTTCTCGCTGGAAACCACGCTGCCGTCGGCACGCACCACGTAGATGCGGCCGCGATCCGCCTTGCGCGTGACGCCGCCGCTCAGGCCGATGTAATCGTCACGGGAGTAGTTCTGCCGGAAGAAATGCGAGGTGGTGTTCTGCACTTCGCCGATCACCGTCACTTCCTGCTTCTGCTTCGGAATGATCAGGTGGTCGCCTTCGCGCAGCACCACGTCGTTGGCGGAACCCACCGGTGAATCGAGCACGGCACCGAGGTCGATGACCAGGCGACCCACGGCCTTGGTGGACTTGAGCTGGGTCAGCAGGGACTGGCCGACGGTGAGCGCCTGCCCCGCCTGGCCCTGGTTGGCCGCCGCGGCAGACAACGCCGCCGCCGCGAGGTCACTCTGCAGTCGTTCGGCGAGACGGTCGATCTGCTCCTGCTCGCGCACCTGCAGCTCCTGGCGCGTGAACACCGAGCCTTCGGGGAACGCGAGCTTGGTGAGTCCGCCGGCGCGATCCAGCACCGAGCGCAGCGTCTCACCGCGCTGGATCGGATAGGTACCGGGGAAGCGCACTTCGCCGAGCAGCGTGACCTGTTCCTGTTCGCTCCACTCCGGCACTTCCTTGACGTTCAGGAAATCGAAGGGCTGCAGCAGGATGTCCGCGCTGGTGTCTCCCTTGAGGATGGCCGCCAGGTCGATGTCGAGCAGCTGCGTGGTGCGCGCATCGTCGCCGATGCGGTAACGCGTGAGCTCGGCCTTGGCGCCATAGGCCGCGTCCTGCAGGCCACCGCCGGCGCGCAGCAGGTCGCTCAGGCGCATGCCGGGTTCGAGTGGATAGTCGCCGCGCGCCTTGACGCGCCCGTCGATGCGCACCACTTCGCTGGGCGCATCGATGCGCGACTGCCGGCGCATTTCGTCGAGCAGCGGCGCCATGAGCTGCTGGCGGCCGGACTCCTGGTCGAACACGATGATGCGGTCGCGCGGCATCAACTTGATGTCCTTCGCCGAGCCGGGATTGCGAAGCGCTGCCGCGAGGTCCGCCGACACCACGACGATGCGCCGGTCCGGCGGCAGCTCACGGCGGATCGCCACGTAGTTCAGATCCGCGTTGGGCTTGAGCTCATCGACCGATCCGAGCACCTCGGTGATGCGCATGCCTTCATGCCATGCCATCGCGCCGGGGCGATACACGTGGCCTTCGACGGTCACACCCTGGTCGAGCATGGGCCGCAGCCGCAGGATGCGCAGGCTGTCGCCGTTGCGGACCAGCTCGTCGCGTCCGGGCGCGGCGTCGAGCGGCACGTCGACCACCACGCGGCGGCGTGCGTCGTTGACGCGGACCAGCGCTGCGCGGCTCGAGTCGGCCTCGGTGGTGAGTCCGCCGGCCATGCGCACGACGTCGCCGACCGTGGTGGTCCCGCGGATCTCGTAGATCGCGGGGCGGTGGACCTCGCCGTCCACGGCAACGGTGGCGGAGACCGGCGGAATGAAAATCACATCGCCCGAATTCAGCTTGGCGTCGTCGGAGGTATCACCACGCAGCAACAGGTCGTACAGGTCGATGCGTCGGATCACGGCGCCGGCCCGCTTGAGCTGGATGTCGCGCAGCGAACCGATCGACTTGATGCCGCCCGCGGCATACAGCGCCGAGGTGATGGTACCGAGGCCGCTCACGGTGTAACTGCCGGGTCGATTGGCTTCGCCCATCACGAACACGCGGATCGAGCGCGTGTCGCCCATGGCGACGCTGGCGCGCACACCGATCATCTGCCGCGCCACGCGCTGCTCGATCTCCTCGGCGACGCGTGCGAACGATTGTCCGCCCACGTTGATCGGGCCGAGTTCCGGGAAGGCGATGCGCCCGTCGCGCCCGACCACCAGGCGCAGTGTGCGATTGGTGCTGCCGAACAACTGCACCATGAGCTGGTCGCCGGGTCCGACGATGTAGTCGGACGGCACGGGCACGTCGGTGACCGGCGCGAAGGTCGCGTTGGTGTCCTTGAAGAGGTCGTAGCCGAACGGCTTGAGGCCCGCGACGCCGAGTTTGCGGACCGGCAGGCGCGAGACCTTCACGTCGAGGTTGTGGAATGCGTCGACGGCCGTCAGGCGATGGGTCGCCTGCTTCTCGTCGAGGCCGGCCAGCACCATGGGCGAAAAGCCGGGGAGCTGCAGCGTGCCGGTGGCATCGAGTTGATAGGGATTGCGCGAGCGCACCAGGTTTATCAGCAGACCGAGCTCTTTCCTCTCGTCATCGGTCAATACCGGTGCCGGTTCGGCCGGGATGGTGATCGGGGGGAGACCCTGACCCGGGCTTTCGACGCGCGCCGGTTTGTCCTTCTTGAAGTCGATGTCGATGAGCACCGAGTCTTCGGGCTTCAGCGTCTTGTCGACCGGCAGCAGCGTGTCGTCCGCGCCGTTGAGCCGGCGCATCCGGTCCTGCTGGTTGCGAGCGTCGCGATTGGTGCCGCCCTGGCCCGTGCCCTGCGAGCCGGTGCTGCCCTGGTCGATGACCGCGCCGCCGATGCCGAGCTGCTCCATGAGCGCTTCCCGGTCCTCGGGGCTCATGCTGCGAAGGAGCTCCAGTTGCTCGGCGGTCGGCACCTGGGCCGACGCGGGCGGCATGCCTGCGAGGAACAACCACGACGCCGCCAGAAGCGCTAATACCCTTCGCATCAGAATCCTTGTTGCCAAACCGCGAACCCGTGCACGCGCGAGCTGGAATCCGCCTGGATGGCTGGATCTTCGTAGCCGATACCGACGCTGATCTTGCCTGCGCCGAGTGCCCGCGAGTAGCGCAATTCTACATTGTCCAGGTCGAGTGGCACGTCACTCAGCGCATGATCACCGCCGTCGCGATTCAGTTCCAGCTTGCGAGCGGTGACCGACCATACGTCGCCATTCGACCGGGTCAGGATTCCCGCGAGTGAGTACATGCGGCTGTCGTTGTCCATGGAACTGCCGATGATCCGGCCGCGGTATGCATACCCCTGCGGGTAGACGGCGTTCCGGTACGCGCAGTTGAACTGCGGCACTTCGCGCGAAAAATTGCAGGCGGTATCGGAATACTCGGCGCGTGCGCGCCAACCGCCCAGCGGGCTCGAGCCCCACGCCTCGAGACCGAACAGGCCGAGGAACTTGCTCGGCAGGCCGCCGGCCTCGTCCTCCCCTATCCACTGGGTGTAGAAGGCGAGCGGCAGTTTCTTCCACGGCGAACGCAGGCGCATGTCGTAGCCGGCCATCTGGTTGCCGGGCTGCTCCTCGTTCTCGGGACCGTCGCCCAGCTGGTTGTCGTTGCCGAGGACCATGTCGACGAAGGTGTCCCAGTCGCACTTTCGGTCCCCGCCGCACCACTGCGCGGTCCGCGTGAGTCCGAATTCCAGCCACGGACGCGGCTTGAAGTTCACACGCGCGGCGAAGAACCGCACGTCGGTCACGGGCACCCCGCTGGATTCGGCGCGGCCCATCGCGATGCTGGCGCGCCACGGCCCGATCCACGACAGCCACTTCGTCTTGAACGGATCGGTGTAGTTGCGCTCGAGCGTGACGCTCGGGATCGGCCGCGCATTGGTGGAGAGGATCAGGCTGTTGTCCCAGCCGGGACCCCACCAGCGCTCCATGAGCCCGACGGACAACATGAAGTTGCCGAAGTTGATTCCGAGGTACGAACCGTCCGCGCGGAAATTCTGGCCATCTTCCGCATCCGCGACGTATGCGCCCTGGAGATTCATCGCCAGGTGATCCCCGAGCCAGCTGGCGCGCAGCCCGAATTCGCCTTCCTCGCGTGGTGTGTCCGCGAAGGCGCGCAGCGTGGTCGGTTGGTACGAGCCCGCGGCGCGCGCTCCGAGGCCGGCAAAACCCTGCGACGAGGCATCACGCGACAGTCGTTGCACCCGCTGCAATGCCGCCGCGGTTGCCAAGTCGAGTCCGTCGAGTTTCGCGGCCAGCGCATCGCGCGCGATGTCGGGCCAGGACAGCGGCCAGGTGGTCACGGGACCCCGCAGGATTCCCGCGTCGGCGAGCAGCTGGATGTCGCCGCGCAATCCTTCATCCCCGGGCGACAGCCACGGGTCGGCCTGCGCGACCGAAGCGAACCCGGCCAGCAGCCATGCGCAGAATGTCAGCCGGCAGCCGGCGTTCACGGCTGGAATTCGTGCCGCCAGCCGATGAATCCGTAAGGCTGGGTGTCGCGCTCGCCGCCATCGGGCTCGGTCGCCTCGATGCCGAGCTCGACGGAAATCTGCTCGCCGAACAACCGGCCCTTCCAGCCCAGCTCGATCGCGCCGTAGTCGGTCGGCACCGATGCGACGGTGTTCGTCAGGTCGCCGGTGCGGCCATGGCTCAGCTCCGACCAGCGCAGCGTCGCGGACCACAACGCGGCATCACTGGCGCTGTAGATTGCGCCGAGCGCCCAGTCATCCGAGTTGCGGTCGGCCGTATAGCCGATCGAGCGGCCGTGATATCGATAGCCTTCGACGTTGAACCGGGCCTGGCCGTAGGCCTCGCAGTTCTTGCCGCGGTTGGACGTGCAATCGGTGTTGGCGTATTCGAGAAAACCCTGCACCAGGCCGCCATCCGCCGTCGGCTTCCAGACCTCGAGCCCGAGCTGGGTGAGGTACTTGACCGGTAGATAGTGGCTCTCGTCCTCGCCGATGTACTGGCCGTAGATGGCGTACGGCAGGTTGCCGAGCGGCGAATTCCAGCGGATGTCGAAGCCCGCCATCTGGTTGCCGGGCTCGTCCTCCGCGGTGGCGTCGATGCCGAGGTTGTCGTTGCCCACCAGCAGGTTGCCGAACACGTCGAGGTTGCACTCGAGCTCCTCGCCGCAGAACTGCGCCGTGCGCGAGAAACCGAGCTCGATCTTCTTGAACGGCATTACCACGACGCGCCACGCCATGAACAGCGGCGAGTCGATGTCCTGGCGCGAGTTCTCCATCTGGCTCACGCCGAAACTCATGCGCCAGGGCCCGAGCCAGCTCAGCCACTTCGGCCCGAAGGCGCGCGCCTCGGCGCGCTCGACCATGACCGTGGGCATGGGACGCGCGTTGTTCGAGAGGATCAAACTACCCTGGTGCCCGGGGCCCCACCAGCGATCCAGCGTGTTCGCCGAGAACAGCCAGTTGCCCCATTGCACCGTCGCCTGCGAACCATCGGCTCGCAGCTCGTCGCCATCGGCGGGATCGTTCACCGCGGTGAGCTCGACCCCGAGCGAGAACCGGCCGGCGTCGTAGTCGAGGCCCGCGCCGAGCTCGGCGTCCTCGCGCGCCAGTGTGTCGAAGTCGCGCCACAGGCCGGGTTCACCGCCGCGGATCCCGGTATCGAATGACAGGCGGCCCGTGCGCGGCGCGAGACGCGCGCGCACCCGTTCGAGCGCTGCCATCACCGCAGCATTCGTCACGACGTGCTCCCGCGCATTGGCGAGCGCGTAACGCACCGCGGCGCGCGGCAGCGGCCAATGGGAGACCGGCAACCGGATGACCTCGGCGTCGTTGAGCAGCTCGAGATCCATGCGCAGCTGCGTATCGCCGGACGCGAACCAGCCGGCGTCCGCGGCGCGCACGGCCGGCACCACGAAGGCCAGCAGCGCCAGCAACAAGGCGCCGCGCGCCAGCGCGGCAAGAGAATCGCGCCGGCTCACTGGCGCCAAGCCTGCAGGCGATCCAGCAAGGGTTTCAGCATCGGGCGGGAGGCAGCAGCGCCGGGATCGCGAACCAGCGGCAACACTTCTTCACACATTTTCTTGCCGAGCTCGACGCCCCACTGGTCGAATGCATTGATGCCCCACATCACGCTCTGCGTGAATACCTTGTGTTCGTACATCGCCACCAGCTTGCCGAGCGTGCGGGCGTCCAATCGCTCGAAAGCGACGATGCTGACGGGACGATTGCCCGCATGGACCTTGTGGCGGGCGAGAAGTTCGATGCGCGCGGCATCGAGGCCGCGCGCGGCGAGCTCGGATGTTGCCTGCTCGCGCGTATAGCCGAAAGCGAATGCGTCGGCTTGTGCGAGGCAGTTCGCGATCGCGAGCTCGGCCTGGGGTTGATTGCCGCACGACGACTTCGCCGGCAGCAGGAAGTCGAGTGCAGCACGCGGCGTGCCCTGGTGCAGCATCTGGAAGAAAGAATGCTGCGCATTGTTGCCCGGCTCGCCCCAGATCACCGGCGCGGTGGCATGTCCGACCGGCTCGCCCGTGGTGGTCACGGACTTGCCGTTGCTCTCCATGTCGAGCTGCTGAAGATAGGCGGGGAACCGTCCGAGGCGGCCGTCGTACGGCAGCACCGCCAGCGTCGGCAGCTCCAGGCAGTTCACGTTCCAGATGCCTAACAACCCCATGAGCACCGGCAGGTTCTGGTCCCAGGGCGTGGCGCGGAAATGCTGGTCCATCTCGTGGCCACCGGCCAGGAACTCGAGGAAGCCGTCGCGGCCGATGGCGATGGCCAGCGACACGCCGATCGACGACCACATGGAATAGCGGCCGCCGACCCAGTCCCACATGACGAAACGGTAGTTAGGATTCACGCCGAAGGCGTCCATGGCCTTGGCGTTGGTCGACACGGCCGCGAAGTGTGCCGGCACGGCCGCCTCGCCGAGCGCGCCCGCCAGCCAGGCGCGCGCGCTGCGCGCGTTCGCCAGCGTCTCCTGGGTGGTGAAGGTCTTCGACGCCACGATGAACAGCGTGCGCGCCGGATCGGCGCCCTCGAGCACGTTGGCGAGATCCGTGCCGTCGACATTGGAAACGAAGCGCACGCGCGGCGCGCCTTTCGTCAGCGGGTGCAGCGCCTGGACAGCCATGGCGGGGCCGAGGTCCGATCCGCCGATGCCGATGTTCACGACCAGGTCGAACGAAGTGCCCGCCGAGCCCTTGATGGACCCGTCACGCACGCCGACGGCGAACTTCAGCATGTGTTCGCGCTCCGCGAGCACCAGGCGTGCGATGGCTTCGCCGCCGGGCGCATCGGCGGAAACGGCGGGGATCCGCAGCGCGGTATGCAGCACGGCGCGATTCTCGGTGCCATTGATGTGCTCGCCGGCCCACATGGCTTCGATGCGCGCGCGTAATCCCGCGGCGTCGGCCAGGCTGCACAGCAAGCGCAGGCCATCCGAATCGATGCGCTGCCGCGAGAAGTCGAGGTACAGGCCGATCGCGTCGCGGGCGAAGCGGCTGCCGCGCGCGGGATCACCGTCCCTCAGGGCGCGTACCGGTACGGAACGGGTTTCAGCGGCGCGCGCCTGCAGCGCACGCCAGGCGGCGGAAGGGTTTTCCTGGGTCATGGGGGAGAAAAGTGTCGATTTTCAGGGCCGAAACAGGCCCGCGATGGTATCGACAACGTATTGAAGTTGCGACTCCGACAACTCCGGGTAGATCGGCAGGGCCAGTGTCTCGCGGGTGGCGCGCAATGACTCCGGGAAGTCACCCGGTGCGTGCCCGAGATAGGCGAAACACTGCTGCATGTGCAGGGCCAGCGGGTAGTAGATCTCGGTGCCGATGCCGTGTTCCGCGAGCTGGTGGCGCAGCTGGTCGCGGTGTTCGACCCGGATGCAGTACTGGTTGTAGATGTGTCGGGCACCGGCCGCGGCGCGTGGTGGCGTGCGCAGGTGGGTGCCGAGCCCGGCCCGCGCGAAGGCGGCGTCGTAGAACGCGGCGTTGCGTGCACGCGCCGCGCTCCAGGCATCGAGGTGCGGCAGCTTGACGTTGAGCACCGCGGCCTGGATTTCATCGAGCCGGAAATTGCCGCCGATCAGCTCGTGGTAGTACTTGGGCTCCATGCCATGCACGCGCAGCTTGAGCAGACGCGCCGCGAGATGCTCGTCGTTGGTGACGCACATGCCGGCATCGCCGAAGGCGCCGAGATTCTTGGTCGGGAAGAAGGACAGGCATCCGACCGTGCCCGTGGAACAGGCGCGGCGGCCCTTCGCATCCTCCGCGCCGATGGCCTGGGCAGCATCTTCGATCACGGGCAGGTGATAGTGACGCGCGATCTCGAGGATGCGATCCATGTCGGCGACCTGCCCGTACAGGTGCACGGGCATGATGGCGCGCACGCGTCCGCCGGTGCTGCGATTCATGAGCATGCCGTCGCGCATCTGGCAGTTCGTCGCGATGAACTTCTCGATGGCTGCCGGCGAAATGTTGAAGCTGTCCGGATCGATGTCCACGAACACCGGACGCGCGCCGGCGCGCGCGATCGTCCCGGCCGTGGCGAAGAACGTGTACGGCGACGTGATGACTTCGTGCCCCGCGCCGATCTCCAGACCCATGAGCGCGATCAGCAGCGCGTCGGTGCCGGACGAGATGCCGATGCCGTACTTGCAGCCCGAGTAGGCCGCCGTGGCCTGCTCCAGCGCCTTCACCTCGGGACCGAGGATGAAGTACTGGGACTCGGCCACGCGCAGCAGCGCGGCATCGAGTTCTTTCTTGAGCGACTGGTACTGGGGTTTGAGGTCGAGCAGTGGGACTTTCACGCCGCCACTCTACTCCACACTCAACCGAGGTTGGTCACCCGTGAAGCCTGCGGGGCCTGGTTGCGGTAGTACTCGAGGTACCAGTCGACGAACCGGCGGATGCCCACTTCGACGGGCGTCGCGGGTTTGTAGCCCACGTCCCGCACCAGGTCTTCGACGTCGGCGAAGGTGTCGGGCACGTCGCCCGCCTGCAACGGCAGCATGTTCTTCACGGCTTTCTTGCCGAGGCAGTCTTCGAGGACCTCGATGTAACGACTGAGGTCCACGGGCGCATTGTTGCCGATGTTGTACAGCCGGTAAGGCGCACTGCTCGTGGCGGGATCCGGCGTATTGCCGGACCACTCGGCGTTCGCGGTCGCGACGCGATCGCAGGCGCGCACCACGCCTTCGGCGATGTCGTCCACGAACGTGAAGTCACGCTTGTGGTGGCCGTTGTTGAACACGTCGATGGGCTTGCCTTCGAGGATGTTCTTGGTGAACAGGAACAGCGCCATGTCCGGCCGGCCCCAGGGACCATACACCGTGAAGAAACGCAGCCCCGTCACCGGTAGTTTGAACAACGCCGCGTAGTTGTGCGCCATGAGCTCATTGGCGCGCTTCGTCGAGGCATACAGCGACAGCGGGTGGTCCACGCCGCGGTGCACCGAGAACGGCATGTTGGTGTTGAGGCCGTAGACCGAGCTCGTCGACGCGAACACCAGGTGCTCCACGCCGTTGTGCCGGCAGCCTTCGAGCACGTTCAACGTGCCGGTCACGTTGCTGTCGACATAGGCCTGCGGGTTTTCGAGCGAGTAACGCACGCCGGCCTGCGCGGCGAGATGGATCACGCGCTTGAACTTCTCGCGCGTGAACAGCGCCTTCATGCCGCCCTTGTCGGCGAGATCCATCTTGACGAAGCGGAACTTCGGCTCGCGCTCCAGGATCGAGAGACGCGCGCGCTTCAGGTTCGGATCGTAGTAATCGTTGAGATTGTCGAGCCCGACCACTTCGTCGCCGCGGGCGAGCAGTTTTCGCGCGGTGTGGAATCCGATGAAACCCGCGGCGCCCGTCAGCAACAATTTCAAACTCGTTCTCCCTCGATAGTCTTACAACCGTCCGTCGACCTGCTCGGCGCCGAACACGTACTTGATGTCATAGACCACGTGCTTCTTGCGGCAGGCCTTGCGCACGCTGTCCACGCCCATGTCCCTGAACTGGCGGTGCCCGACGGCCACCACGGCGGCATCGTAGACACCATCGCGGAGCCGCTTGATCGGACGAATGCCATATTCGTGTTCGGCTTCCTCCGCGTCGATCCACGGATCGAACACATCGACCTCGGCGCCGTAATTCTGCAACTCGCGCACCACGTCCGCCACCTTTGAGTTGCGCAGGTCGGGGCAATTCTCCTTGAACGTGAGCCCCAGGACGAGGATCCGCGAACCTTTCGCGAGGATCTGGCGGCCCGCCATGAGCTTCACGACCTGGCCGGCGACGTAGTTGGCCATGCTGTCGTTGAGCCGGCGACCCGCGAGGATCATCTCGGGATGGAAACCGACTTCCTGGGCCTTGTGCGTCAGGTAGTAAGGATCCACGCCGATGCAGTGGCCGCCCACCAGGCCCGGCCGGAATGGCAGGAAGTTCCACTTGCTGCCTGCGGCCAGCAGCACCTCTTCGGTGTTGATGCCGAGACGGTTGAAGAGCAGCGCGAGCTCGTTGACCAGCGCGATGTTGACGTCGCGCTGCGTGTTCTCGATGACCTTGGCGGCCTCGGCGACGCGGATGCTGGACGCCTTGTGGGTACCGGCACGCACCACGCTGCGATAGAGGCTGTCGACGAAATCGGCCACCGCCGGGGTCGAGCCGGAGGTCACCTTCTTGATGGTCGGCAGCCGGTGTTCCTTGTCGCCCGGGTTGATGCGCTCGGGTGAGTAACCGGCGAAGAAATCGCGGTTGAACTTGAGCCCGGAGACGCGCTCCAGGATCGGAATGCAGACTTCCTCGGTGCAGCCCGGATAAACCGTGGACTCGTAGACCACGATGTCGCCCTTCTTGAGCACCTGGCCGACGCTTTCGCTCGAACGCTCGAGCGGCGTCAGGTCGGGCCGGTTGTGGCGGTCGACGGGCGTCGGCACCGTCACGATGAACACGCGGCACTTGGCCAGGTCCTTGAGCGAGGACGAGTAGCGCAGCTTCGAGGCGGACTTGAGCTCCGCCGGCGAGCATTCCAGCGTGCTGTCCTTGCCCGACTTGAGCTCGTCGATGCGGCCCTTCTTGATGTCGAAGCCGACGGTATCGAAATGTTTGCCGAACTCCACCGCCAGCGGCAGGCCGACATAGCCCAGTCCGACCACACCGACCCGGCATCCTCTCAAGCTGAATTTCATGAGTTTTCCGTTCTTTGATAAGAGCTTACGTGCGAAGGCGGCCGATCTTGCCGTTCGGCAATCCGCCACGCGAGGCCCCCGGGGCCGATATCAATGAGTTTTGTGCGCTCCGTCGCCATCCGGCGGGCTATCCACCCGCCAGAGCGCCTTTCCACCACTGGCCTTGTGGATCAGGTCCAGCATGGATTCGTGCTGGCGCAGCTCGTCGGCGCTGGCACAGGGGATGGATAACGTAATCCCGGGCGCGCGCAATGCGGCGACCACGCTGCCTGCGAGCACCGCCGCGACCTCGGTGCCGCGCGTGTCGAGCGCCAGGGCGCTCTGGCCACCGGTCATGGCGAGGTAGACGTCGACCAGGATTCCGGCGTCCAGCAAGGCGCCGTGCAGCTCGCGTTTGGTGTTGTCGACGCTGTAGCGCTTGCACAGCGCATCCAGGCTGTTGCGCTGTCCGGGATGCAGGCTGCGCGCCAGCGCCAGCGTGTCGAGCACGCGGCACATGTCCGCCACCGCGCGCAGGCCCGCACAACGCGAGAATTCCGCGTCGAGGAATCCCACGTCGAAGGGTGCGTTGTGGATGATGAGCTCGGCGCCATCGATGAAGGCCACGAGCTCGGCCGCGATCTCGGCGAACTTCGGCGCCTGTGCCAGCTTCGACATCTCGATGCCATGCACCGCGAGAGCACCCGCGTCGATCTCGCGCTCGGGATTCAGATAGCGATGGAATTTCTGGCCCGTCGGCCGCCGGTTCAGCAGCTCCACGCAACCGATCTCGATGATTCGGTGACCCGCGTGTGCTTCGAGGCCGGTGGTTTCGACGTCCAGGACGATTTGCCGCATGGCGCGCGAGTCTACGTCATCGCGACTGGGCCATGGCATCGATGGCGCGGTTCGCGAGCTGGTCGACGCGTTCGTTACCCGCGATTCCCGAATGCCCCTTGACCCAGTGCCATTCGAGCTCGTGCTTCTGCGTGAGCGCATCGAGCTCCTGCCACAAATCCTGGTTCTTGACCGGTTTCTTGTCGGCGGTTTTCCAGCCGCGCCGCTTCCACTGCGACAGCCACTCGAGCACACCCTGGCGCACGTACTGCGAGTCGGTGTAGATGCGCCCGCGCACCGGCCGCTTGAGCGCCTCGAGCGCGCGGATCACGGCCGTGAGCTCCATGCGGTTGTTGGTGGTAGCTAGTTCGGCGCCGGAGATTTCACGTTCGTGGCCGCCGGACATCAGCAGCGCCGCCCAGCCTCCGGGGCCCGGATTACCGCGGCAGGCGCCGTCGGTGTAGATCTCGACTTCGGTCAAAGAATGTCCCTACGAGCTTTGTCGCGGCGTGGTCGGTTTGACCAGGCCGCCGATGGGTTGGGCACGCTCGCGCACCCGCGGCCGGATCGGTGTCAGGGTGTAGACGCGCTTGCGCGCCTTGAGCAGATAGGCGCCGGCGGGCCATGGCTTGATCCAGCCCCGGCGCAACAACGCCGAGGTTTCACCCGGCCGCGGCGCGCTGCCGCCCCAGGGCGGCGTGAACAGGTAATTGCGCGTCAGGCCGACGTCGTAGCCAAGTAGTTCGAGCCAGTCGGCCACGCGTCGCGCACCGAGCATGCGCCGCAGGCCTGGCGGGTACCCGCGGCTGATCGCGCGGCTGCGGAACCCCCAGAGACTGAAAGGCCGGAATCCGAGCACCAGCATGTGCCCCTCGCCCGCCAGCACGCGGTCGGCCTCGCGCACCACCGCGAAGGGGTCGGTTTCGAATTCGAGGGTATGGGGCAGCAGGACGGCGTCGACGGAGGCGTTGGCGATCGGCAGCTGGGAAAGCCGCGCGCCGATGTCGGTGTCGGCGGCCCGGGGGCCGTCATTGGCCACAATGGCGTGGCGGCGCGTCCGACAACCGGCCAAAAGCGATTCGCGTTGTCCCCAAAGTCCGAGCTGAAGCAACTCCCAGCCGAAAACATCGTCCAAGGCCTCGATCATCAGCTCGGACTCGGCCTGTAGCACAGCTTTTCCCAGGCTGGAAGCGAGCCATGAATCGATCGCAGCGGAGGCGGTGGTGTGCGTCACAAACGGCGTGAATTAGATCACAAAAAAGGTAGCAATCCTGTGAACTTACAGCTTAAATACCGCCACTTAACCAAGTACCGTCACAAATCGAAAATGGTGCCAGGACGGTACCCAAGTCTAGTCCCCATGGGGGTGTGAATTGACTGTCGGATTCACGGGCCGGCGCGGCTTCGCGCCGCTGGTACTTTTGAGCCTCGCGATGGCCGGGTGCGCCACCGCCCCCTCGGATCGCCAAACTCCTGCTCCGCAGCCTGACGCCGTACAGGCTTCTGTGCCTGCGCCCGGCGCCAATTCAGCCCTGGTCGCGACCCCGACCCCTCCCGCTGCCTCGGCCGGTTCCAAGGCCGCCGTGAGCGCGCGGGCGCTGCCCATACCCGCCTCCGAGGCCCAGAACTTCGAGGCCGACGTCGCCGGCCAGGACCAAGCCTCTGAAGCCGGCAACGGCCTCGGCGCCGAAGCGCTGGCTGGAACGAACTCGCACACGGTCGCCGGCCTGACCCCTGAACAATATCCCGATGTGTTCGATCGCATGCGCGCCGGCTTCAAGCTCGACGACATCGACTCGCCGCGCATCGACCAGCAGCTCGCCTTCTACGCCAACAACCCCGCCTATCTCGAGCGCGTGTTCGGTCGCGCCGGGCTCTACCTGCACCACATCGTCCAGGAGATCGAAGCGCGCGGCATGCCGCTAGAGCTCGCGCTGTTGCCCGTGGTCGAGAGTGCCTTCGAGCCATACGCGCAGTCGTGGGTACGCGCCAATGGACTGTGGCAATTCATGCCCGGCACCGGCGAACGATTCGGCCTCAAGCAGGACTGGTGGTACGACGGCCGCCGCGACGTGATCGCCTCGACGCGCGCCGCGCTCGATTACCTGCAGTACATGCACGATGAATTCTTCGACGACTGGCTGCTCGCCATCGCGGCCTACAACTGCGGCGAGTTCCGGGTGCAGCGCGAAGTCGCGAACAACCGCGCGAAAGGACTGCCGGTCGATTTCTTCAGCCTGAAGCTGCCGGCCGAAACGCGCGCCTACGTGCCCAAGCTCATGGCCATGCGCCGCCTGGTCGCGAATCCCGAGGATTACGGCATCGCGTTCAGCCCGATCCCGAACGAGCCTTACTTCGCCAAGGTCGACACCGGCGGCCAGCTCGACCTGAGCCTCGCGGCGGAACTCGCCGGCATCACGGTCGACGAGGTGTACGAACTGAATCCCGGCTTCCATCGCTGGGCCACGGATCCCGCCGGCCCACACGTGCTGCTGCTGCCGCGCGAGTCGGCCGACGCCTTCCAGCGCAACCTCGAACTTCTGAGCCCGGACGAGCGCGTACGCGTCAGTCTGCACAAGGTGCGCCCGGGTGAGTCGGTGGCCTCGATCGCGAAGAAGTACAAGACACAGCCCATCGTGGTCCGCGACATGAACAGTCTCGGCAGCGACTCGCTGGTGGTCGGCAGCGAGATCCGCGTGCCCACGGCCGTGGTCAACCTGCCCGCCAAGGTCATGCTGGCCGCGGCACGCGTCGACGGACGTGGCAATCGTTCCGGCAAACGTCCCGCGGTGCACGTGGTGCGCAGTGGCGATTCGTTGTGGGCGATCGCGAAGCGCCATCGCATGAACGTGAATACGCTGGCGCGCCTCAATGGCATGGGCCCTGGCGATACCTTGCGTGCCGGCCAGAAACTGGTGCTCAACACGCGCGGCGGCGCGGGCTCGGGAGGCCGTTCGGTGTCCTCGGGCGGCGCACGCTCCGTGAGCTACCAGGTGCGCAGCGGCGACACGCTCTCGCGCATCGCACAAGTGTTCGGCGTGAGCGTGTCGGACCTGGTCAACTGGAACGGCATCAGCAAACACTCCACGCTGCGTGTCGGCCAGAAGCTCACCGTCAACGTCAACCGCCGCTGATCATTTCCCCTCGGGTAGTCAGGCTGGCAGAATGCCCAGCCTGAAAAATCAATCGTGCTGGCAGAATGCCGGCCTGAATCAATCATTGGGGGATACATGGGATTCATGAGCGGCAAGCGCGCGCTGATCGTCGGCGTGGCCTCGGATCGTTCGATTGCCTGGGGCATCGCGCAGGCCATGCATCGTGAAGGCGCGGAGCTCGCGTTCACCTACGTGAACGACAAGTTCAAGGACCGCGTGCAGCCCCTGGCCGAGTCGCTGGGTTCCAAGGTGGTCCTGCCGCTCGACGTGACCAATGACGCCGAGATCGACACCACGTTCGCCTCGCTCAAGCAGGCCTGGGGCCATCTCGACGTGCTGGTCCATGCCGTCGCCTTCGCGCCGCGCGAGGCGCTCACGGGTGGCTTCGTCGAAGGCACCACGCGGGAAGCATTCAAGGTAGCCCACGATGTGTCCAGCTACAGCCTCACGGCGCTGGCGCGCGCCGCCAAGCCGCTCATGGAAGGTCGCGCGGGCGCGATTCTCACGCTGTCGTATCTCGGTGCCGTGAAGTCCATCCCCAGCTACAACGTCATGGGCCTCGCCAAGGCCAGCCTCGAAGCCAACGTGCGCTTCCTCGCCGCCGACCTGGGCCCTCACAACATCCGTGTGAACGGCATTTCGGCCGGGCCGATCAAAACGCTGGCAGCGGCCGGCATCGCGGGCTTCCGCAAGATGCTGGGACGCGTCGCCGAGGTTGCGCCCCTGCGTCGCAACGTCACGCTGGAAGACGTGGGCAACGCGGCGGCCTTCCTGTGCTCCGATCTCGCGAACGGCATCACCGGCGAGATCACCTACGTGGACGCCGGATTCAGCACGGTCGGTATGAGCTTCCCGCAGGAAGCCGGCGAAGGTTAGGCGGTTGCCCTGACGGGCTCGGAGAGGACTTCGGTTTCGCCTTCGAGCCGCGCGACGATCACGGCGCAGGCCGCGTCCGCCAGCACGTTGATGGCCGTGCGGCACATGTCGAGCAGCCGGTCGAATACCAGCAGCACGCCGATCGCTTCAGCGGGCAGACCGACCGCGGCGAGGATCACCGCAATCCCCACCAGCGAGGCCGCGGGAATGCCGGCCATTCCCATCGATGTCACGAGCGCGAGGATCACGACGGTGAACTGCGTGGCGAACGAGAGGTGCAGTCCGTAAGCCTGCGCGATGAACATCGCCGCAGCGCATTCGTACAACGCGCTGCCCGCGTGATTCATCGACGCCCCCAGCGGCATCACGAATCCGGCGATGCGCGGCGAAACCTTGGCGCGCTGCTCCAGGCATTCCAGTGACAAGGGCAAAGTCGCCGACGAGGACGCGGTGGAGAATGCCGTGAGCAATGCCGGCGCCATGGCCGGGTACAGACGCCACGGCTTCACGCGCGCGACCAGCATGAGAAGTATGGGCAGCGCGACGAATCCATACAGCAGCAGGCCGCCGACCACGCACAGCGCGAACAACACCAACGGCCCGACCGCTTCGAACCCGGAAATCGCGACCACCTTGGCGATGAGCGCGAATACGCCGATGGGGGCCAGGAACATCACGAAGCCGGTCATGCGCATCATGATGAGGAAGATGCCGTGCCAGAAGCCGTACACGTTGTCGCGATACGGTTGCGCGATCCGCGCGAGGAAAAAGCCGAACAGGATGGAGAACAGCACGAGGCCGATCATCTTGGTATTCAACGCGGCGTCGACCATGTTCGATGGCACGATGCCCTTGATCGAGTCGAGCACGCTGGTCTCTGCGCGATGCATGACACCCGCCGTCACCTCCCCGGCATCCGCGGTCAACGCCAACGCATCCTTGACCGGCTGGCCGTCGTGTACGCCCGGCTCGATGACATTCACGAGCATGAGTGCGATCAGCACGGCGAGCAGCGTGGTGACGACGTAGAACCCGAGGGTCTTGCCGCCGATGCGGCCGAGGTCCGGACCGGTGCCGAGTGATGCCACGCCGGTGATCACCGACGCCAGGATCAGCGGCACGATGAGCATCTTCAGGAGGTTGATGAACATCGTGCCGACGGTGTCGAACAGCGGCAGCACGTGCAGGCCGCCGATCAGCCCATCCGGGCCCGCCGCCTTGCCGGCGACTGCCCCGAGCACCATCGCGATGAGAATGGGAACGACGGGCGTTGGCTTGGTGTCCGCTCCGGCCGATCCCATGCGTCTATTCCCGCGCCATCACTCGAATACGCGCGGGTTCTTCTCGATCTTGGCCTTGCGCTTGGCCTCGTTCACGTAGGCCGCGATGTCGCCGGCGGCGGCGCGCTGCGCCAGCATGAGATCCTGCTGGAGCGCGAGTTGCGGGTTGGCCTGGGTATCACCGACGCGCGTGCGCGAGACGACGAAGACGGCGGTCGAACCGTCGTCGAGCGAGGCGGAGCGCACCACCGGCTTGCCTTCGGGGCGCGGCGCCTCGAAAACCGCAGTACGCAATGCCGCGGGGATCGACGGATCGCCGCGACTGATGAAGCGCGCCGGTTCCACGGTCACCTTCGACTGGCCGGCGGCCGTGGCGAGTTTCTCGCCGCCTTCGAGTTTCTTCTCGAGCTCTTCCGCAGCCGCCTTGGCCGCGGCAACTCCGCGATCGTGTTTGAGCAGCGTGACGATGTCGGCGCGCACCTGGTCGAGAGGTTTGACCTCGGCCTTGTGGTGCGCCGTGACCTTCACGAGCACCAGGCGATCTTCGCCCAGCGCCACGGGGCCGCCGATCTTGCCCTGGTTGAGCGTCGAGTCTTCGAACACCACCTGCTGCAGGTCGGGGCTGGAACCCAGTGGCTCGGCGCCACCGCCTCGCAGGAACTGCGCGATGGAGCCGCGCGTGAGGTTGAGGTCTTTCGCGATCTTGTCGAGATCGTCCTCACCCTTCTCCAGCAGCGCGCCGATCTGGTCCTGGCGCTCGCCGAACAACTCCGCGGACTTGTCCTGGCGGTACTGCGAATCGAGTTCCGCGCGCACGGCCTCGAACGGCTTGGCTTCGCCTGCCTGGACTTCCTCGAGCTTGATGAGGTGGTACCCGAACTGTGATTTCACGGGGCCGGCGATGTCGCCGACCTTCATCCCGAACAGCGTGTCCCCGAACGGGCCGGGGAAATCCTTCTTCTGTACGAAGCCGAGCTCACCACCATCGCTGGCGGTGCTGTCCTTCGAATACTTCTTCGCGAGCTCGGCGAAATCCTTGCCCGCACGCGCTTCGGCCAGCACGCTCTCGGCCTGCTTGCGCGCACCGGCGTCGTCATCGCCGTTGACGGGAATCAGGATGTGACGCGCGCGCCGACGTTCTTCGAGCACGTAGTTGCCGCGGTTTTCGTCGTAGAGCTTGCGGAGGTCCGCCTCGGTCGGCGCCACCTGCGAAGCGAGTTGTTCGAGGCGCAGCTCCGCGTATTCGAGCGACACCGACTCGGTGGTCATGAAGCGGTCGCCATTCTTGTCGTAGTACGCCTTGATGGCCGCTTCGTCGATCGGGTCCGCGTTCGCGAACTGGTCCGGCTTGAATTGCGCGTATTCGACTTCGCGCTCCTCGTTCTCGAGATTCGAGAGCCGCTGCGCTTCGGCCTTGGTCAGGAAGAACGAATTGCCGATGCCGGCCTGCAGCTGGTTGAGCAGCAGCTGCTTGCGCTGCTCCTTGATGAACTCGGCCTCGCTGATGCCGTTCGACTGCAACAGCTGCTTGGCCAGGCTCGGATCGTACTTGCCGTCCGCGCCCTTGAAGGCCGGGATGTTCTGGATCTCCCCGAGCACGCGCCCTTCGCTGACGTGGAAATGTTCCTCGTCGAGTCGGTTCTCGAGCAGCTTCTGCAACACCAGCTGTTCGAGGATGTTGTCCTGGATGCGCGCGCGCTGCTCGGCGGGGATCTCGGTACCGAACTGCTGCGACCAGCGGGCCTGGGTTTCACTCCAGGCCTTGGTGGCTTCGGTCGCCGGGATCTTGTCGCCATCGACGATGGCGGCGTCCTGGCGGGACGTGCCGTTGAAATCGAGAGAGTTGGAGCCGCCCCA
>DATEII010000150.1:0-28879 GCA_035279135.1 Steroidobacteraceae bacterium | reverse complement strand
CGACGCGACGCCCGACCCCGGTGCGTCTAACTAGAACTTGAAGCGGCCACCAACGAAGAACTGGGTGCCCTGGTGGTGGTAGTACGAGAGGCGGTTGCCCACGCTGTCCACCCACTGGTCGTCCACCTCGTCCGTGAGGTTCAACGCTTCGAGCGAGACCGTGAAGTTGTCGTTGATGTTGTACGACGACGAGAAGTCGAGGTTGAACGTTTCGGCAGTGCCTTCCACGTCGTTGCCGTTGCGCCCCGGCACGGTGGTCAGGTAGTCGGAACGGAACGCCGCCGAAATGCGCGCGCTGAACTTCTTGTTGTCGAAATACAGCGTGGCGTTGTAGGCGTGTTTCGAAAGACCGGTCAGGTCCTCGGTCGCGACCACGGCGCCGGCGGCGTCGAGATAGTCGACCTCGGACTCCACGCCCGTGTAGTTCAGGATCGCGCCGAAGTTGCTCCACGCACCCGGCAGGAAGCTGAACGGCTGCTGGTAGCTGATTTCGAAACCCTTCAGATCGCCGCCCGGAGTGTTGGCGGGCAGGCTGAACTGCCAGTCGGAATCAGGCGTACAACCGGCGATGTTTCCGCAGGCCGCGATCGCCACGCTGTCCGGCAGGCCCAGCGGATTGTCCGTGAACGGACGGATCTCGCGGATGGTCTGCACGAACGACTCGATGTCCTTGTAGAACAGCGCCACCGACAGCAGCGACTCCTGCGCGAAATACCACTCCGCGGCGATGTCGTAGGCCTTGGCGCGGAACGGCTCGAGCTCGGGGTTGCCCGCCGTGACCGTGCGGTTGTTGCCAGAGACGCTGACCGCGGCACCCGGGTTGAGGTTGCCGAGATTCGGACGCGTCATCACCTTGGCGGCGCCGAAGCGCAGCAGCAGTGAATCGCTGATGTCGTACACGAGGTTCAGCGAGGGCAACACGTCCGAGTAGTCGTGGTCCACCGTGGCCAGCAGCGGCGCGCCGCTGGTGAACGTGTAGCCGCTCGAGGTGAGATCCGTCTGCACGTAACGCACGCCGACATTGCCGCGCAGGCTGTGCGAGCCGAATTCGAACTTGAAGTCGCCCTGGACGTAGGCGCCCATGTCGTCTTCTTCGATCTCGTTGTTGGCGCCGAGCGCAGGCTGAATGCCCATCGGGTACAGGCTCGGATCATCGAGGTGCAGCACGTCGACCGCGGCATTCAGATCCGGGATCAGCCAGGTCTTGACCGTGCCGGAGGGAATGTCGAGACCGCTGCTCAGCGACGTCAGCTTGCTGTAGTCGGCGATCACCGCCGCGGCGCCCGCCACGGCCGTCGGAATCGTCGCTTCGATGTTCGCGGTAGTGCCGTTCGAGCGGCGCGCGTCAGTCGACTTGTAGACGTAGTTCTTCCACTGCGGACCGAACTTCAGGCTGAAGGTGTCGGAGGCATTCCACTCGAGATCGATGGACGCGGTCTGGAAGCTGTTGATCGTGCTCTGCGGCCGCAGGCGGATCTGGGTCAGGCGCCAGGTGGCGGGCGCGGTGACGTCGCGCGAGCCGTACGACAGCAGCGGCAGCCGGCTGTTCTCGCGGTAGTCGTACACGTAGCCGTCCACGTCGTCGGCATCGAACAGCAGCGTCGTCTGCACCGGGTTGTCGTGGTTCGACTCCGCGAAACCCACCAGCGCCGTGGCCTTGAACGCATCGCTGAACGTGTGCTCGCCTTCGAGCGAGATCTGCGTGAACTTCGTGGTCAATTCGTCGTGGCGCGCCTCGGAGCGGATGTCGACGTCGTTGAATACGCCGTAGACCAGCGTGTTGGAGTCGTCGATCACGGCATCGACGGGATTTACGTTGTTCATGGCCGCCGCGCCCGTGGTGCTGAACACCGGCGCTTCGAGGAACATCTCGTCGCGCTCGGCATCGAACTTCGCATACAGCGCGTCGAGCGTGAACTTGGTGGCGTCGCTCGGCATGTACTGCAGGGCGGCCGTGATGCCCAGGCGCTCCTGCTCGTGTTGGTACTTGTCGTAGCGCGGAATGCGCGGCCGGAAGGCGCCGTTGATCTGCGCCAGCGTCGGAGTACCGACGTAGGCCGGGTCGAGCGGCCCGAACTGGTTGTTCGCGGCCGTGCCGGAGTTCTGCCAGCGCACCGTGCTCGAGCCTTCATCCGCAAGCTCGCGCTTGGTGTAGGCCAGCGAGAACAGCGTGCCGAACTTTCCGTCGGCGAACGTGTTGCTCACGAGGAAGGCGGCGCGCGGATCCGTGCTTTCGCTCAGATCGTTGTACCCCACCTGCGCGGACCCCGCGATGGTAAAGCCGTCATAGTCGAACGGACGACCGGTGCGCAGGTCCACTGTGGCGCCCAGCGAGCCTTCTTCCACTTCGGCCGACGCGGTCTTGCGCACGGTGATGTTGCTGAAGAGCTCCGAAGCGAAGGTATTGAAGTCGAAGTTGCGGCCGCGGTTGGTGCCGCCGGCGGCGTCGGTGCTGCCGTTGGCACTCATGGCCTCGATGCCATTGATGCGCACGCGCGTGAATTGCGGACCGAGGCCGCGCACCGAGATCTGGCGGCCTTCACCGGCGTCGCGCGCGATCACCACGCCCGGAACACGCTGCAGCGATTCCGCGAGGTTGAGATCCGGGAAATCGGCGATGTCTTCCGCGACGATCATGTCGATCGCGCCGACCTGCTCCTGCTTGGCATCGAGCGCGGCATTCAAGCTCGCGCGGAAGCCGGTCACCACGACTTCTTCGATCGACTCGGCGCCCGCGGGCGTCTCGGAATCGATCGTGGATGCGTTCTGCGCCCGCGCACTGGTCGCAAATCCGACCAGCGCAGTGGCGATGGCCAGGGATACCGCACGGCCAATTTCCGTGTTTCTCCCGACGGGTTTGATTGAGTTGGACATGCTTCGCCCCTCCTGGTGGCGTCCCCGGCTAGCCGGGGCCAAACGTGAAAAGTGTCGCTCCGGCAGCAGCGGCGTGGAGCTGATGTCGCGCTTTATCCCACACAAATGACACCGGTGACAACCCGGCAGTTCCGCATTGCGCTAAAACATTGTCTCTTCTCGGATAAAGCGCCAGATCACCGGCCAAAACCATCAGGTTGCGCGGGCATCGATGTCTGTTCGGCGCTACGAACTGAGACGTACGTCTCAAGCCTGGCTTCCTGCGGGCATGGCGCCGAGAATGCTCCGCGCGGGTCGGCCCGAACGTCTGGCTGGTTCACGCTTTTTCGGGAAATCTAGTTGCGCGCGAGCGACGCGGGTTTGCGCGATGCGTGTTAGCGCTCGCAACGATGGTTGTTTGGCATCGATGCGAAATTCCTAGTGGTTCGCCCGAGCTGCGGCGTTGCGGCCAAACTACTCGCGACGACTCGCGGGTAGGAAATTACCGACTGCCGATCCGCGCCGGCCCTAACACGGCTCGCGCCGTCCCGCCACTTTGCAATTCGGCCGCGCGGAGATCAGATTGCGCGCCATGAAAACAACAATCATGGCCGCCTGCGTCGCGGCGACTTTCTTTTCACTGGGCTGTGAAACCGTCAAGACCACCAATGCGGGGGCCGTCGGGGTAAACCGCAAACAGCAGATGATGGTGGACAGCGCGACCATCGATCAGGGCGCAGCCCAGGCCTATGCCGCCGAGCTCAAGACCGCCCGCGACAAGGGCGTGCTCGATACCGACAAGGCGCAGCTCGCGCGCGTGACCACGATCGCCAAACGCATCGTCGCGCAGACGCCCACGTTCCGGCCGGACGCCGCGAGCTGGAACTGGGAATTCCACGTGCAGAAGACCGACGAGCTCAATGCCTATTGCATGCCCGGCGGACGCATCATGGTGTACTCCGGCCTCATCGAGAAACTGGACGTCTCCGATGCGGAACTCGCCACGGTGATCGGGCACGAGATCGCGCACGCGCTGCGTGAACACACGCGCGAGCGCGTCTCACGCGCCTACGCGCAGCAGCTCGTGCTCTCGGGCGCCGCGGCCGTGACCGGAGTCGGCGAGGGCGTCGCCAACATCGCCAACATGATCGGTGAAGTGACGTTCCAGCTGCCTTTCAGCCGCGACCAGGAGTCCGAGGCGGACACCATCGGCCTCGAGCTCATGGCACGCGCGGGGTACGACCCGCGCGCGGCGATCACGTTGTGGAACAAGATGTCGAGCGCGGCCGGCGGCGGCGGCACACCGAAGTTCCTGAGCACGCACCCCGAACCCAAGGAGCGCATCAAGGACATCGAGAAGAAGTTGCCGCGCGTGCTGCCGCTCTACACGAAGAAGGGCTGAGGCCCGCGACTAGCTAGTGCGCGAAGCGGCCATCGCGCGCCGGAAGGCCACCAGCGGCGGCAGCGAGGCCAGCAGCTTTTCCGCCTGCAGGGGCTTGCGCGCCACCCAGACCGGCGCATCCGCGAGCCACGGAACCTCGGCATTGGCGGGGTCCCCGGTCAGCATGACGGTCGGCACGGCGTGGCCTAACAATCTGGCGAAATCCTCGGCCACTTCCGTGCCGGTGAGGCCATCGCCCAGGTCGTAGTCCACGATCAGCACGTCGAGCCGGCCGCGCAAAGCCTCGACCTGCGCGAGTGCGTCTTCGCCACACACCGCCTCACGCGTCTCGAAGCCGGCGGAGCGCAGCAACATGGCGGTCGAGCGGCGCAGACCCTCGTCGTCGTCGACGTGCAGGATCAGGCCGCGCGCGGCAGGTTCCGGAAGCAGCGGAACGACGGTGGCGAGTTGGGCTGACATGGAGCGCTCCGCGGAAACAGTTGTCCGGTTTTTCTGTCGGAGAAGTCTTGGCTTCACGACAATTCCCGTCAATACGGACGATTCCTACGTCGGGTGTCGGACTGGCGGTTGACGACAGTCTGGCGGGAGCACCATGAGCCGCGCGTTAAGCGCGCGTGAATTTTTTGTTGTGGCGATCCGTCGTGTGAGCGCTAACTTCTAGCGGATCGCGCGCGCGACCTCTTCGCGCAGCGCCGCGTATGACGGCGGAATCTCGATGACAGCGGTGGCACCGTGACGCATCGCCGAGACCGCCTCCGCGACGTCATCCGGGTCCGTGATCACGAAGATGGGGAGGTTGCGGTGCAACTCGCGCGCTTCCTGCAGGAACTCGTCGACCGGTTCTTCGTGCAGGTCATCGGCAATCACGAGGCATGCCACATCTTTGGAACCGGTCTGCTCGAGCGCGGCTGCGAGTGATGGCGGCCAGATGACGTGGGTGAAGCCGCGCAGCGTATTGAGAACTTCACGCGTGCGCTGCGAGGACTGGCCGGCGACTACGATGATGCGCGCCCGCTGGGTGGTGCCGTCGTGCGCGGCACCGTCGTTGTCGTTTGACCCCGCCATCGCGCGCGGAGCATTGCACCGCGCCGCGACCGATCAAATACGTACTTTCTCTGGGCCGGGACGCGGAACCTTTTCGCGGAACCTCGTTAGGGACGCGGCGACACTGCCATCATCATGCGCACGAGTTCGGCGAGTGAACCCGCCTCCATTTTTTGCATTACATGTGCACGATGGATTTCGACGGTTCGCTGGCTGACACCGAGATCTCCCGCAACCATCTTGTTTGCCTTGCCCTGGGTGACGAGATCCAGGACTTCGCGTTCGCGCGGACTCAGCGTTGCGAGCCTTTCCTTGATGCGATCCGTGTGCCGCAGGCGTACGCGGTTCTCGGTATCGCGGACCAGCGCGCGCTGCACGCGGTCGAGCAGCTCCTGGTCACGGAATGGCTTCTGCAGGAAATCGAAAGCGCCGTGCTGCATGGCTTCCACCGCCATCGGGATGTCGCCGTGACCGGTGATGAAGATCACGGGGAGCGTGGCTCCGCGAAGATTGAGCTCCTGCTGCATCTCGAGTCCGCTCATGCCGGGCATGCGAACGTCGAGCACCAGGCAGCCGGGTTGCGCCGCATCGTAGGTGGCGAGGAATTCCTGCGCGGAGGAGTGCACCTCGCAGGCGAGCCCGGCCGACTTCAACAGCAGTCGCAACGAATCGCGCACGGCGTCGTCGTCGTCCACCACGTACACGATCTGCGGCAGGTCTTTCATCGCGGCATCTCCATATGTGCGGGCAACACGAAGTAGAAGCAGGCGCCGCGCGGCTGGTTGGCCCGATAACCGAGCCTGGCCTCGTGTGCCTTGATGATGGATCTGCTGATTGCCAGGCCGAGGCCGGTGCCGGTCGGCTTGGTCGTGAAGAAGGGTTCGAAGATCTTCTGCTCGACCTCGCCCGCGAGACCGGGGCCGAGATCGCTGACCGACACCTCGACGTCGCCCGCGTCGGTGGGTCGAGTGGCGATGCGCACTTCGAATGCCGCGCCCGAACCATCCAGGTTGCGCGCGACCTCGAGGCGTGCGGCATCCGTGCCTTGCGCCTCGAATGCGTTGTGGACCAGGTTCATGAGGACCTGCTGGATCTGCACTCCGTCGACCGTGACCTTGGGCAGCACCGGCGCGAGGTCGAGCTCCAGCCGGCCGTCGTGCACGCGCGCGTCGCTCGCGAGCAGCGTGTGCACTTCGCGGATCAGCTCGTTGATGTCCTGCGACTCGCGCCGGACGTCCTCGTTGCGCACCAGCGAACGGATGCGCCGGATGATTTCGCCGGCCCGCAACGCCTGCCCGGCGATCTGCTCGAGCGCCCCGGAGATCTCCGGCACGTCGGCTCCGGGCATGCGCAGCAGGCGCCCACAGGCCTGCGCGTAGTTGGCTATGGCCGCGAGCGGCTGGTTGAGCTCGTGTGAAATGCCGGCCGCCATCTCACCCATCGTGGCGAGCCGCGACACGTTGTTCATGCGCTCGAGAGCGCGATGCGCCTCGGTCTCCGCGCGTCGCTGGTCGGTGATGTCTTCGCCCGACAACATCACGCCCGTGGCCACGTTGTTGACATCGCGCAGCGCCACGCCCCGCCAGGTGATGAAGCGGTCTTCACCATCCGAGGCACGCACGTGGTACTCGCAGCTCTGCGGCTCATCGCTGCCGCTCATGAGCAGCGCGCGAAACGCATTGCGCGCGATGCCGCGGTCCTCCGGCGCCACGCAGGCGTCGACCCAGTTGCAATCGATGATCTGCGCGTCGTCGACGCGCAGCACACGCAGCGCGCGCTGGTTCACGAGTTGCACGGCGCCCGCGCGATTGGTCGCCACCAGCATCACTTGCGCGAGGTCGAGATACAGCCGGTTGAGCTGGCGTTCGTGCTCGAGCGTTGCGAGCGCCTTGCGACGCAGGCTGTTGTCGTGCAGGTAGCCGACGAACTGCGGCGGATTGCTGTTTGGAATACGGCCCACCGACAGGAACACCGAAAACTCGCTGCCGTCACGGTGGCGCACACGCACGTCGCGGCCCTTGCCGAGGATGTGCGACTCACCACCAACGAGATAGCGCCGCACATGGTCGTCGTGGGCCATGCGATCGGCGCTGGTCATCAGCATGTTGACGTTGCGGCCGATGGCATCGGCCGCGCGGTAACCGAACATCTCTTCTGCGGATCGATTGAACGCAGTGATCCGTCCGCGATCGTCCATGATCACGACAGCATCGAACGTGGCGTCGAGCAACGCCAACACGTCGGAAGTCGGCCCCCCCATGTGGCGCAAAGATACTCCTTGCGCCGGGGGCAAAGAACTCTGTTAGGAGGCGGCGGTTCCCCTCAGCAGTTCGGCGTCCACTTCGGCCTCGGCGGCCAGCCAGTCGGCAACCTCGTAACCGGGCTCGAAGCCGCGGTTCTGCGCGCGGAAGTAGGCAGCCCGGGCGATCAGCGCGGTTCGGTGCTGCGGATCCACGAAATTCGGGGCTTTCGCGACGACCTCCGGGGCGGCCGGCGCGATCTGGACGACCTGGACGACGGGGGCGGCGGCGCGGCGGCGGGGTGCACGCTTCTTTTCGGAATCTGGAGTCTTTTCTCTGGGCATCTTTCGAGTCCTTTCGGGGTTTGGAGGAGCGGGATTGTCCCACTGCAATATGTAAGCTGCGCGGCGCTTATCAGCGGGCAGCCTCGGTTTTTCTCAACGCCTCAACCCGCGAGGATGGGCATCGAGAGGATTTGTACGCCGCGACCCGCGCGTGGCACGCGCGAGTCGAAGTCCGCGGGCTTCACCACCAGGATGTCCGCCGTCACTGCGTCCATGACGAACTCGGCGGTGTTCCCGATGAAGAATCGCTTGAGGCCGGAACGCGAGACCACGCCCATCGCGACGATCGCGCATCGCTCGCGCCGCGCGGTGCGCGGGATCACGTCGTTGGGCCTGCCTTCGACGAGGTGGCAATGACTGTGCTTCACGTCGAAGCCATCGACGGCACGCGCGAGCTTGCGCCGTGCTGCTTCCTCGACCATCTCGCGCTCGGCACCGAGATCCACGAGCGGTCCGTCGGGCAGTGCGGGTACCACGGGCAGCGGCGGCAACATGGCGTGCAACGCGTGCATCTCGCCGTGCAGCGCGTGCACCAGCTGCGCGCCGGCGCGCAGGATCTGCCGATCGAGGTTGGCGGGCCTGGCATGCACGTGTGAGGGATCGATCGCGGCGAGCACGCGCGGCCGGTGATACAGGCGACGGTTCTTCACCAGCAGCACCGGGATCGGGCACAGCCGCAGCAACTCCCAGTCGGTGTACGACAGCAGCCAGCGCGCCGGGTGTTTGCCGCTGCCATGGTGGTTCTCGACCACGAGCAGGTCGGCCGAGATGCGCTGTGCCTTGCGGATGATGGCTTCGTACGGTGGATAGTCCCAGTCGGCGGCCACGTCGACATCGATGGAATGCTTGCGAACGCGCGCCGCGAGTTTTTCGAGTTGCTCGCGCCGCGCCGTCTGCACTTCGCGTTGCCAGGACTTGAGGTCCACGTCGCGCCCCTGCAACGCTTCCGCATACAGGGGCGTCGCGATGTCGTGGAACAGCGTCAGCTGGGCGTCTAGTCCCTTGGCGATCTGCGCGGCCTTGTTCAGCGCGGGCAGTGAACGCGCGGCCGGGTTCTTGATGCCGACGAGGATTCTGCGGATAGGCTGCATCGCGCAAGGTTGGCGCATGCATTCCTGCAAAACATCGGGAGGATCACCTATGGATGTGTCGGCAGAAACTTACGGCGCCGGAGCATTGACACCGCGTGCGGATTGCTCGATGAAATTGCGCATCTCGGGCGATTCCTCGATGAGCAGATGCGCGGCGCGGCGCAGGCGGATGATCTCTTCGGTCGAGAGCGTGAACGCGGTGGGGATGCGATCGAGGTAATCGCGCTCGGCATCGTTCCGGACCCGGTCGAAAGAAAGCTCCACGAGATCGATGTCGAACTTGTCACAATCCGGTATCGCGAGCGTCGACTTGCAGCGCGTGGCGCGCACCTCGTTCTCCCAGCGCTTAACGCGTGCGCGCATCAGGTTCATGGTCTCGAAGCTGTAGCGATTGAACGTGGCGCTGACCACCGCGTCCATGACCTTCTTGATGCCCAACGGCTCGGGCACCTGCGCGTAACGCCGGTCGAAGCCCGTGCGCGCGTCCACCACCACGAACAACATGCGGCGGGCGCGCGCAAAGCCGTTGCGGCGCAACGCATCCGTGACCGTGTCGCCGAGGGCCACCTCGTCGAGGATGGCGCGCGCGCCGAGATTGTCGGCGAAGGCGCCGTCAGCCAGGTGCAGGTAGGGGTAGTGCGTGGAATCGAGGAACGACAGCAGGCGCTCGGCACGCTCGCGGCGATACACGTCATCGATGCTGTCGAGCGGCACGCTGGCGATGTCGGGCGGCGTGTAACCGCAGCGCCCGGCGAACGTCTGCATGACCAGCGGCGCGAAGTAGATAGGCGTGGCGGCCGAGGCGAACACCGCGCGCGCCATCGGCACGCTCTTGGGGTCCACGCACACGCCATTCAGCTGCTCGCGCGTGAACGAGAATGGCTTGGCGCGCACCAGGTCGGTGGCCGTGATGATGACGCGCGGCGAACGCGTCATGACGTCGTTGACGCTGGCGCCGCCGAACAGCTCCTTGTCGAAGTACTCGACCTCGAGGTCGCTGCGGCTCACGTCGTCGCGCGCGAGCAGGCCCCAGCTCGCCGGCACCAGCACCTTGTGCCACAGGTCCTTTTCGGTGTCGTGGTTGAGGAAACGCGGCGCGAAGCTCTCGAAGGTTTCGTGCCCATGCAGCGCGTAATAGGCCGCGGTGAAGGCGCCGCCAGACACTGCCGAGATGAGGTCGATCTCGTCGAGCAGCGCGCGCCGTTCGCCATCCGGCGTCGTCACCTGGATGTCGCGCAGCGCTTCGAGCACGCCGTATGAAAATGCCGCCGCCCGCTTGCCGCCGCCCGAAAACGTGAGCACCACGAACAGCTTGTCGGAGTTGCCCTCGACACCGGGCGCGAGCACCGGCGCGGTCACGGGAACCACGGCATCGAGCGGCCGTTCGCGCGCCGGCATGCTGCCGCAGGCGGTGAAGATGCAGGTGGAGAGGGCGAGCGCGAGCTTGTGCGCGCGTGTTCTTGTCATGCACCGCAGTATACGGTGCGGCCGTTCAGGCAGTAGCGGCCACGCGATACATGTCACGCCGCAGGATCTGCATGAGCACGCCGTCATCAGGCGGAGCGCGAAAGCCATATTGCGCGTACAGGCCATGCGCATCGTGGGTGCCCAGCATGGTCCGGCGCGCACCGGTCAGCGCCGGATGGGCCATCACCGTCCGCATGAGGAATTTGCCGAGTCCGCGACCGCGGTGCTCCTCGAGCACGTAGACATCGCAGAGATAGGCGAACGTGGCATGGTCGGTGACGACGCGCGTCAGGCCAACCTGCCGGCCGGTGCTGCGTTCGTACAGCCCGAAGCACAACGAGTGGCGCGCCGCGCGTTCCACGGTGGCGAACGGAATGCCGGGAGACCAGTACGCGCGCGTGAGGAATGCGTGCATTGCCGCGATGTCGAGGCGCGCGGGATCGGTCGAGATCTCGTAGCCGATCGCGGCATCAGTCGATGACATACAGCCTCGCGCCCGTGCGTGTCGTGGACCGATGCGGCTCGGCATCGTCCGCCACCTGGTAGCTCATGCCCGGGCGCAGCGTGAAGCTGCGGCCGTCGGCGAGCTGCGTTTCGAGCTCGCCTTCGAGGCACAGCAGGAAGTGGCCTTTCGAGCACCAGTGGTCCGCCGAATAACCCGGCGTGTATTCGAGCATGCGCACGCGCACGTCACCGAAGCGCCGCGTGCGCCAGCGCGCCTCGCCGCTGGTGCCGGCGTGCGTGGTGACTTCCACCTGGCTCCAGTCGGTGGTGCCGAACGGCAGGTTTTCGATCTTCACAGACGTCCCGCGAGCACGTCGGCGAACAGCGCCGTATCGACGTTGCCGCCCGTGAGCGTGAGCGCGACGCGTTGCCCCGCGAGCGACCCGCGCTCGCGCCACGCGGCCGCGAAGGCCGCGGCGCCAGCGCCCTCGGCCACGTTGTGGGTCATCGCGAACAGGCAGCGCATCGCCTCGGCGAGCTCGGAGTCCGTGACTTCGACGATGCGGCTCACGTTGGCGAGCACCAGGTCGAGCGCTTCCTGGTCGGGCCGGCGACATGCCATGCCGTCACCGAGCAGCGTCTCGACGGGCGCCTCGAGCACGCGACGTGCCGCGAAGGAGCGCGAAAAGCAGGGCGCCTGCGCCGAGACCACGCCGACGATGCGCGTGCGCGGCGAATAGACATTGCGGGCCGCCGCGGCCGCGCACACACCCGATCCCTGGCCGATGGGCACGTACACCACGTCGAGGTCCGGCACCGCGCGGAACAATTCCGCCCAATACGTGCTCACGCCGAGCACGATGTCGAGATGGAAGGCCGGCACCATGTGCAGGCCGCGCTGCGCGCCGACGCGCGCCGCTTCTTCACGCGCTTCCTGGAAGTCCTGGCCATGTTCGACCAGCGTGACGCCGAGCGCACGCATGGCCGCGTTCTTCTCCACGCCATTGCCGCGCGGCACGTACACGGTGGCCGGTAGTTTGAAGCGCCGCGCGGCGAGCCCGACGGCCTGCCCGTGATTTCCACGCGTGGCGGTGATGACGCCGGGACAGCCCGGCTCCCGTTCCATGAGGCGCCGGAAGTAGGTAGCCGCGCTGCGCGCCTTGAACGCGCCGATCGGCGTGTGGTTCTCGTGTTTGAGCCACACCTCGGTCCCGAATGCGGCGACTACCTGCGGCCACAGGTATTGCGGCGTCGGCGGCACCAGCGGTGCGAGGAAACTGGCGGCGGCTTCCATCTGCTGGCGGGCGGGCAGCGCCGCGCCGGCCGCAACTGTACTGGAGTGTTCGGCATTCATGGCCTGCGAAATATAGAACAGCCCCCAGTACAGTTGCAGTACAGTTGTTTCTCCAAACCATCCTCACTGGCCCGCTCTTATATATGTCGCTGGAACCCAAGCAGGATCACCGCCTCCCCGCCCAGCTCGCCGCGCGGCTGGCGCAGCGCATCGAGACGCACGCGCTGCGTCCCGGCACGCGCCTGCCGTCGATCCGCCATTGCGCGCAGGAATCACGCGTCAGCCGCTCGACCGTGGTCGAGGCCTATGACCGCCTGATCGCCGCGGGGCTGATCGAGTCGCGCCGCGGCTCCGGCTTCTACGTGCGATTGCGTTCCCACAAGCTCGCGCAACGGCGCGCCACCGCGCACCCGATGCCTTCGTCGGCGCTGGACGTGAGCTGGCTGCTGCGTGCGCAGCGCCGCCAGTCGCCCGGCAGCGAGCAACCCGGCGCCGGCCTGCTGCCCGAGAACTGGCTGGACCACGACCTCGTGGCCGCCGCGGTGCGCAGCGTGGGCCGGAGCCGCGGCTCCTGGCTCCTCAAGTACGGCGCGGTCGAGGGCTATCTACCGCTGCGCGAAAACCTGTCCACGCGGCTGGCGCAACTCGGCATCGAGGCGCCGGCCGACCAGATCGTGACCACCGCCGGCGCGACACAGGCCATCGATCTCGTGGCGCGGCGATTCCTCGTGCCCGGCGACGTGGTGTTCGTCGAGGACCCCGCGTGGTTCGTGATGTTTGCGCGCTTCGCCGCGTTCGGCGCGCGCATCGTCGGCGTGCCGCGCACGGCCGAAGGGCCCGACATCGCGGCGTTGGAGAGCCTGCTGGCGCGCGAGAAGCCCAAGCTGTTCATCCTCAACTCGGTGGCGCACAACCCCACCGGCTCCTGCATGACCACAGCCAATGCGGCGCGCGTGCTCGAGCTCGCCGCGCGCCACCAGTTCATGATCGTCGAGGACGACATCTACGGCGACCTGCAGGGCCGCCACGCGCCGCGCCTCGCGAGCCTCGATCACGACCGGCGCGTGGTGTACGTCGGCGGCTTCTCCAAGACGTTGGCGGCGAACCTGCGCGTGGGATTCATGACGGCGCACCCCGCATTGATCCGCGAGCTGCGCGACATCAAGGCGCTCACCGGCCTGGCCTCGTCCGAGCTCTGCGAACGCGTGGTGGCGCGCATCGTCGTCGAGCGCAGTTACGAACGCATGCTGGGAAACATCCGCACGCGGCTCGACGAATGCCGCGCACGCACTGCGGAGGCGCTGGTGCGCATGGGCGCGAAGATCGCCGGGCCGCCGGTGGGCGGCATGTACCTGTGGGCCGATTTCGGTCGCGACACCAACGAGCTCGCTGCGGCAGGCAGCCGCGAAGGCGTGCTGCTGGCGCCGGGCAGCCTGTTCTCGCCCACGCAATTGCCGAGCACGTGGATGCGCGTGGCCGCGGCCACCTGCCTCAACCCGGCGGCCATGAAATTCCTGGCGCAGGCGATGGACCGCTGATACCGCGTTCACTCTGGGTTGAACACGCGGCTGCGCGCGGATTCATCCTGACCGGACGAGGAGGCGCCCATGAAAGATCTCGCGGGGAAAGTCGCATTCATCACCGGTGGCGGCAGCGGTGTCGCGCTCGGCCAGGCGAAGGCATTCGCGGCGCAGGGCATGAAGATCGTGATCGCCGACATCCGGCGCGATCACCTCGACGGCGCGCTGGCGTATTTCCGCGAGCATGATCTGCCCGCGCACGGCATCCAGCTCGACATCACGGACCGCAGGGCTTATGCCGCGGCGGCCGACGAGGCCGAGAAGGTGTTCGGTCCCGTGCAACTGTTGTGCAACACCGCGGGCGTCAGCCAGTTCGGCCCGGTGCAGCAGGCCACGTTCGATGACTGGGACTGGCAGATGTCGGTGAATCTCGGCGGCGTGATCAACGGCATCCAGACCTTCGTGCCGCGCATGCTCGCGCACGGCCTCGGCTCGCACATCGTGATCACCGCATCGATGGCCGGATTCCTGCCTTTGCCGGGCTGCACTATCTACTGCACCACAAAGTTCGCCGTTCGCGGGCTGGCCGAGTGCCTGCAGCTGGATCTCGCGCCGCAGGGGATCGGCGTCTCGGTGCTCTGTCCTGGTGCAGTCAACACCAACATCCACGAGGCGGTGCTCACGCGTCCCAAGCACTTGTCGAACACCGGTTACTACGGCGCAGATCCGGCGGTGATGAAGAGCCTCAAGGAAGTCATCGCGCCCGGCTATGACCCGGTCGAGCTCGGTGAGATCGTGGTGCGCGCGGTCCAGGAAAACCAGCTCTACGTGATTCCTTACGCCGAATTCAGCGCGCCCATGCAGCAACGATTGAACATGGCGCTCGCCGTGATCCCGGATCCCAAGGACGATCCCGGCATGGCTGCGCGCGAGGCCGCCATGACCAGGCGCCGGGCCGAGCGCGCGGCGGAGTCGCAGAAGAAAGCGAATTGACCTTCGTAGGCATAGAATGCTCCGCAAAGCGGATGGCCCAACCCCGGGCCATCCATAGAAAAAGGGGCATGCCATGTCGTCCGGATCCGCCAGGAAACCGTCCCGCGATAGTTTGATCGTGCTTGCTTGCAGCGCCGCAATCACGCTGGCCGCCTGCTCGGACAAGAAGGAAGAACCGAAGGAAGCCGCGGCCGCGATGCCCTCGACGGCTCTCGAAGGCCAGCTCGATATCGTGGCGTGGCCCGGTTACATCGAGCGCGGCGAATCCGACAAGGCCTACGACTGGGTCACGCAGTTCGAAGCGCAGACGGGCTGCAAGGTCAACGTGAAGGTGGCCAACACCTCCGACGAGATGGTCACGTTGATGAAGAGTGGCGGTCCGCCGCCGAGTCCTCCGGGCGATGCGTCCTGGCCGCCGGCGGGCAACGCGCCGTACGACCTCGTGACTGCCTCGGGCGATGCATCGCTGCGCCTGATCCGCGGCGGCACGGTGCAGCCCATCGGCATCGACCGCGTCAAGAGCTACTCGACGCTCGATCCACGCCTGCAGGAAGCACCGTGGCACTTCGTGGACGGCAAGCACTGGGGCGTGCCCTACCAGTGGGGGCCGAACGTGCTGCTCTACAACACCAAGGCGTTCAAGAAGCCGCCGGCCTCCTGGTCGGTGGTGTTCGAGGAACAGAAGCTCGGCGACGGCAAGTCCAACAAGGGCCGCGTGCAGGCCTACGACGGGCCTATCTACATCGCCGATGCCGCGTTGTACCTCGCCGCGAAGAAACCCGAGCTCGGCATCAAGGATCCGTACGAGCTCAACGAGGCCGCGTACTCGGAGGTGCTGAAGCTGCTGCGCGGCCAGCATCCGCTGATCCAGCGTTACTGGCACGACGCGAACGTGCAGGTGCAGGACTTCACCACCGAGGGCATCGTGGCGTCGGGCTCCTGGCCGTTCCAGGCGAACACGCTCAGCGCGAACAAGCAGCCGGTGGCCACCACCATCCCGCAGGAAGGCGCCACCGGCTGGGCCGACACCACCATGCTCGCGGCCGGCGCCAAACATCCGAACTGCGCCTATGCGTGGATGGAATGGTCGATCTCGCCGAAGGTGCAAGGTGACGTCGCGGCCTGGTTCGGCTCCAATCCCGTGGTTCCCAAGGCCTGCGAGGGCAACGAGTTGTTAGGTGCCGAGGGTTGCAGGAACAATGGCTTCGAGAACTTCGACAAGATCAAGTTCTGGCGCACGCCCGAAGCCAAGTGCGCCACGCACACCGAAGGCTGTGTGCCCTACAGCCGCTGGGTCACGGACTACGTTGCGGTCATAGGCGGTCAATAACCACGCGCCGCTCATGACGGCGGCTATCGAATTCCGCGGCGTGTCACGCGTCTACGGCGAGGTGCGCGCCGTGGACGACGTGTCGTTCACGGTGGAAGCCGGAGAATTCTTCGCGATGCTCGGGCCTTCGGGCTCGGGCAAGACCACCTGCCTGCGGCTGGTCGCGGGATTCGACACGCCGAACCAGGGGCAGGTGCTGCTCGATGGCGCCGACGTGTCCGCGGTGCCGCCGTACGAACGCAACGTCAACACGGTCTTCCAGGACTACGCGCTGTTTCCGCACATGACCGTCCTGGAAAACGTGGCGTATGGCCCGCGCGTGCGCGGCGTCGCGAAGTCGGACCGCCAGGCGAGCGCACGCGAGATGCTCGAACTCGTGCAACTCGGTGCGCAGGGTGATCGCCGTCCCGCGCAGCTTTCCGGCGGCCAGCGGCAACGCGTGGCGCTCGCGCGGGCACTCATCAATCACCCCAGGGTGTTGCTGCTCGACGAGCCGCTCGGCGCGCTCGATCTCAAGTTGCGCGAGGAAATGCAGATCGAGCTCAAGAGCCTGCAGAAAAAGCTCGGCATCACCTTCGTCTACGTGACCCACGACCAGGGCGAGGCACTGTCCATGGCCGACCGCGTCGCGGTGTTCAACAAGGGTCGTATCGAGCAGCTCGCGGCGCCGCGCGAGTTGTACCTGCGCCCGGCCACGGCCTTCGTCGCGCGCTTCGTCGGCAGCGCCAATGTCGCCGATTCGGCGCTGGCGCAGAGAATGGGCCTCGGCGCGCCGTTCGCGATCCGCGCCGAGAACATCGACGTGCAGGCGGAGAGCGTCGTGCCGGCGCCGGATACGGTGAGCGTGCCGGGTGCCGTGGTCGCGGTGCAGTTTCACGGCGCGGCCAGTCGCTGGCAGGTGCAGCTCGAGGGCGGCGAAGTCTGGAGCGCGTTGTTGCCCGATTCGCGGCGCATGAATGGCCTGTCCGTGGGCTCCCGCGTGAAGCTCACCTGGCCGCGCGATGCGGCCGTGCCGTTGACCCCGGCATGACCATGCGCGCGGCGTCGACATTCTTCTGGCGACGCCCGTACTGGTACCTCGCGTTGCTGCTGGTGCCGCCACTCCTGTGGTTCGGCACCGTCTACCTGGGCTCGTTGTTCGCGCTGCTGGCGCAATCCTTCTACGCCATCGACGACTTCACCGCGCAGATCGTGCGTGAGCCCACGCTCGCGACGTACCGGCAGCTGGTCACGCAGCCGGCGAACGTCGACATCGTGTTGCGCACGGTGAGCATGGCCGTCGCCGTCACCATCGCCTGCGCGCTGATCGCCTTGCCGATCGCGACCTACATGGCGCGTCACGCGAGCGGACGCATGAAGGCGCTGTTCTACGTCGGCGTCATGCTGCCCATGTGGACCAGCTACCTGGTCAAGGTCTATTCATGGCGCCTGCTGCTCGCCAAGGAAGGCATCGTCGCCTGGTTTCTCGGGAAATCAGGCCTGTCGGGCCTGCTCGACGCGTTGCTCGCGACCCCCGGCATCGGCGGGCCTTCGCTGTCGTCCTCGTACATCGGCATGTTCCTGGTGTTCGTGTACATGTGGCTGCCATTCATGATCCTGCCCATGGCCGCGGCGCTCGAGCGCGTGCCGGGCTCGCTGATCCAGGCCTCCGCCGATCTCGGCGCCACGCCGTCGCAGACCTTCCGCAACGTGGTGCTGCCGCTGGCCGTGCCCGGCATCGCGGCGGGCTCCGTGTTCACGTTCTCGCTGACGCTCGGCGACTACATCATCCCGAGCGTGGTCGGCGCACCCGGCTACTTCATCGGCATGATGGTGTACGTGCAGCAGGGCACGGCCGGCAACATCCCGCTGGCCGCCGCCTTTTCGGTGGTGCCCATCCTGCTGATCTTCGTCTATCTATCCGTGGCCAGGCGTTTCGGGGCCTTCGATGCGCTCTAGCCGGCCCTGCCGCGGTGACCGACCTTCAATGCTCACACGCCTCGGCGCGTTCGCCGGGCTCGCGTTCATGCACATCCCGGTGCTCGTCATCATCCTCTACGCGTTCACCACCGAGGACCGCACCTACCAGTTCCCGCCGCCAGGACTCACGTTCAAGTGGTTCGAAGTGGCGTTCGCACGTTCGGACATCTGGCAGAGCCTCACGCTGTCGCTGGGCGTCGCGGCCTGCGCAACCACCATCGCGATGATCCTGGGCACGCTCGCGGCGTTCGCGCTGGCGCGCACGACGTTCCGGGGCCGCGACGCGCTCACGGTGTTGTTCGTGCTGCCCATCGCGTTGCCCGGCATCGTCACCGGCATCGCGCTGCTGGCGGTGATGACGCTGGGTCGCATCGAGCCGTCTTTCTTCACCATTGTTGCTGGCCACGCGACCTTCTGCCTGGTCATCGTCTACAACAACGTGGTGGCGCGCCTGCGGCGCCTGCCGTCGAGCTGGGTGGAAGCGTCGATGGATCTCGGCGCCGACGGCGCGCAAACGTTGCGCTACGTGTTGTTGCCGCAGGTCGCGACGGCCTTCCTCGCGGGCGGCATGCTGGCCTTCGCCCTGTCCTTCGACGAGATCATCGTCACCATTTTCACGGCCGGCAAAGAGCGTACCCTGCCGATCTGGTTCTTCAACGAGCTCTTCCGGCCACGCGACCGGCCCGTCACGAACGTCGTGGCGGTCATCGTGATCGCTGTGACGCTGCTGCCGATCGTTCTCGCTTACTACCTCACGAGGCCCGACGATGAACACGAAACTGCTCGTTAACGGCAAGCTGGTCAAAGGAAAGGGCGAGGAGCAGGACGTGCTCAACCCGGCCACGGGCAAGGTCATTGCGCAGGTCGGCGAGGCGTCGGAAGAACAGATCAGCGCCGCCGTGGGCGCGGCATCGAAAGCCTTCGCCGGCTGGTCCAACACCGTGCCGAAAGATCGCGCCACGTTGCTGCTCAAGCTCGCCGATCGCATCGAGGCCGAGGCGCAGGAGTTCGCTGCGCTCGAATCGCAGAACTGCGGCAAGCCGCTCGCCGCGGCGCTGAACGACGAGATCCCCGCGATCGCCGACGTGTTCCGCTTCTTCGCGGGTGCCTGCCGTTCGATGCATGGCGCGGTGGCCGGTGAATACCTGCCGGGTTTCACGAGCATGATTCGCCGCGATCCCATCGGCGTGGTGGCTTCCATCGCGCCCTGGAACTATCCACTCATGATGGCGGCCTGGAAGCTGGGTCCCGCGCTCGCGGCCGGCAACACCGTGGTGCTCAAGCCTTCCGAGCAGACGCCGCTGACGGCGCTCAAGCTCGCGACCATCCTCGCCGAACTGTTCCCGCCGGGTGTCGTGAACATCGTGCACGGTCGCGGCAACACCGTGGGCGCGCCGCTGGTCGCCCAGCCCGAGGTCGCGATGATTTCGCTGACGGGTTCCATCGCCAGCGGCGAGAAGGTGCTCTCGGCTGCCGTGAACGGCACCAAGCGCACGCATCTCGAGCTCGGCGGCAAGGCGCCGGTCATCGTGTTCGACGATGCGGACCTCGAGTCCGTGGTCGGCGGCGTGCGCACGTTCGGCTTCTACAACGCGGGCCAGGATTGCACCGCGGCCTGTCGCATCTACGCGGGACCCAAGATCCACGACAAGCTGGTCGCCGAGCTTTCGGCCGCGGCCAACAGCATCAAGGTGGGCGCGCAGGAAGACGAGGGCGTGGAGATGGGACCGCTGATCACTGCGCGCCAGCGCTCCCGCGTAGCCGGCTTCGTGCAGCGCGCGCAGGAGAAGCGCCACATCGAAATCACCGCGGGCGGCAAACAGAAGGCCGGCGCCGGGTTCTTCTACGAGCCCACCGTCATCGCGGGCGCCAGGCAAAGCGACGAAATCGTGCAGAAGGAAGTGTTCGGCCCGGTGGTCAGCGTCACGCGCTTCAAGGACGCCGACCAGGCCATCGAGTGGGCCAACGAGTCCGACTACGGACTCGCGTCATCGGTGTGGAGCAAGGACGTGTCGAAGGCGATGAAGGTGGCCGCGAAGCTGCAATATGGCTGCACCTGGGTGAACACGCACTTCATGCTGGTCAGCGAGATGCCGCACGGCGGCCTCAAGCGCTCGGGCTACGGCAAGGATCTGAGCGTTTATGCGCTCGAGGACTACACGGCCGTGCGGCACGTGATGGTCAAGTTCTGAGCTAGCGAGAGATTGGCAGCAGGGGCGCGGGCTTCACCACGATCTTCGGCCGGTGGACCAGCAGTACCTCGGCCAGCTTGCCGCCGCAGCTCGTGGCGGAGACCTGGCACAGTTCGAAAGGATGCGTGTCCATCGTCAGGCAGTCGCCGCCGAGTTGGCAGATCCTCGGCGGAGGCAAGGCCTTGGCGTCCTTGGGATAGAGGCGAATGACGAGTGGCGGCGACGTGCCCGGGATGATCATCAGGTTCGGGGCGGGCGGTTCGGGTCAGGACGGTTTCAGCTGCTCCACGCGCTTGCGCCACTTCACGAGCCCGATGGCATACGTGACGTAGTACCCGGCTAACAACCCGAAGATGCCCAACGTCAGGGGACTGGCCGCGAAGTCATTGGGCGCCTGCACTGCGTACGGGTTCATCGAATACAACACGAACATGCGGTACACCACGCGGCCGATGAACAACACCGACAGCGCGATGCCGATGTGCGCGTTCGGCGTGTAGAACATCCCTTCGGGCGTCGCTTCGAACTTCGTGTGCCTGAGGCCATAGATGCCGAGCACGATGCCACCGAGGATGCCGCCCGCCATCGCGGCGAACAGCGCCGGGCGGTGGTGTGAATACGCGCCGATCGACAGCATCACGATCAGCAGCGGGAAGATCACCATCGTGGCCCAGGGCCGCCGCTTCGAGAAAGTCTGGCGCCCGATGTTCCGCTTGACGCGGCTGTACATCCGCCACGCGATCAGCGGGATCATGATCAGGAACGGAAGGACGTTGGCGCCGGGTAATTGCATGCGGCGGAGATTACCGGGAATCCGGCGCAGCGTCAGTGACGATGCCGCAATCGGCTATCGGCGCGGCAATCTCGCCGGTGCGCGCGAGGGCGCCAGCATGGGCCGCTTCTTCGGCTCGGGCGGGCTCTCCGTGGTGAAGATCTTCCAGAAGGCGAGCTTGTAGGCCGCTCCCGCGATGAACCCGGAGAAGTGTGCCGCGTAATTCACGTGCACGTTGCCATCGTGCCTGAACGCGGCGATGTCGAAGGCCAGGAAGGCGAGGATGAACAGGAAGGCGGGTACCTCGATGGTCCTGATGCACCAGCAGGTGATTTCGTCCTTGGGATACCGGAACAGGAACATGCCCATGTAGCCCCAGACCACGCCCGACAGCCCGATGGTCGGCGTGTCGAGGTTCGCCGTCAGCGCGAACGACAGGTTGGTGATCAGTACGAACACCACGAACGCCAGTAGATAGCCCGCGGCGGTCAGCTGCGTCTCGATGGTGCGCGAGAAGCTGTAGAAGAAGAACAGGTTGACCGCGAGATGCCAGGGGCTGCCGTGCGTGAACACGGAGGTGAACATCTTGAGCGGGTCGAGCTGGTCGGGATGGAAGGCCAGCGCCAGCTGGTCGGCTTCCTGGTGGGCGAATGCGTACACGATGATGCACGCCACGCTGATGAAGATGGTGAAGATCGGGATGCCCGTGGATCCCTTCTTGCCGAGTGGAACCAGCGGCAACATCGCTCAGGCCGGGTCGTGACACACGGCTTCGATGTTGTGCCCGTCGGGGTCCAGCACGAAGGCGCCGTAGTAGTTGGGATGGTAATTCGCGCGGATCCCCGGCGGACCGTTGTCGCGGCCGCCGGCCGCGAGGCCCGCCTGGTAAAACGCGTCGACTTCGGCGCGGCTGCCCGCGCGGAAGGCGACATGCGTGCGCGGCGGTTTCGACGTACCACCGGCAATCCAGAAATCCGGCTTCGGCGGAACACCGAGGCCCATGGCGCCTTCGGGTGCGAGGTTCTTCGGCAGTTCCTTGATGAGCTGATATCCCAGCGGCGCCAGCGCCTTCAGGTAGAAGGCCTTGCTGCGCTCGTAGTCGCTGACGTTGAGACCGGTGTGGTCGAGCATGTTCCTCAGATCCTCGTGACGACCCTGACGACAGTCTCCAGGTAATCGCGGAAACCCATCTTGGCGTACAACGCGCGGGCCGGCGTATTGTGACTCATGACGTGCAGGAAAGGAGTCTTGCCGCGTCGCAGCTGGCGATGCACCAGCTTGAGCGTCAGCTGGCGCGCGAGGCCGCGGCCCTGGAAGTCCGGGTGGGTGCAGATGCCGCTGACTTCGTGCAGGTTGCCCGCGCACATGCGTTCACCCGCCATCGCGACGAGCCGGTCGCCTTCGAAGTAGCCGAAGTACTCGCCGAGCTCCGGGGTGCGGATGCCGAAGGGCCCGGGATTCGTGAGCCGGGCGAGCTCCACGGCCTGCGGCGCGTGCTCGGGCCGCAGCGGCAGCGCATCGGGCGCGGCTTCCGCCCCGGGTGCGGGCGCATCCCACACCATCTTGTACATGCGCGCTTCCCGCGTGATCTGCCAGCCAGTCGGCGACTCGCCCGACCAGATGTCCACGTAGAAAGTCTCGCCGGGCTCGCAGAATGCTTCCAGGGTTCGGAAATCCGGCTGCGTGGGGTTCCGGCATCCGATGATGGGCGAGAAGCCCGGGGCATAACGGCGCACGTCGCCGGCGCCCACGGCAAAGCGTGCGTGCGGCCCCGACATGCAGTTCCACATGATGTTGTCGAGCTGGTCCACGGGCCGATTCTGCATGAGCGGGCGGCGCCGCCGGCGAGATTTCCCGAAGATCGGTTCAGCCGGGCTAAACGTTCTTCGAGAAGTAGTAAGCCTCCTGCGCCATGCCCTTGCGCAGGTAGAAGCGGTGGGCATCGACGCGCCGCACGTTCGAGACCAGCCGCACCTGCAGGCAACCTTCGCGCGCCGCCTGCGCCATGAGCCAGTCGAACAGCAGGCCACCGTAACCCCTGGAGCGTTCGTGCTCCGCGGTCACCAGGTCTTCGATCTCGAGATAACGCCCGCCGGCCAGCCAGTCGGAAACGCGGTAACCGGCCACCGCCTTGATTCCGCCGGCGTCGATGAAGGCCAGCGTGAGCCCGGCAGCGGCGTGCAGGTCCTGGACACGTTTGACGAAATCTTCGCGCCGGATCTTCGGGCGCAGCTGGCTCATGACCGGAAAGCAAGCGTCGATCTCTTCCGGAGTGCGTGCGATCGCGATGGAGTGCATGGCGAGATCATACTTGACACCAAGGTTAGCAGTTGCTTACCGTAAGCCATGGCTTACCACAAAGCACTGCAGTCCATCAGCGATCCGACGCGACGCAGTGTGCTCGAGTCGTTGCGCTCGGGGCCGCAGGCCGTGGGCGAGATCGCGAAGAAGCTGCCGGTCAGCCGCCCGGCCGTGTCGCAGCACCTCAAGGTGCTCAAGGAAGCGGGACTCGTCAAAGACCGCTCCGAAGGCGCGCGACGCGTGTACTACATCGATCCCGAGGGGCTTGGTGAGCTGCGCCGCTGGCTCGACGAATTCTGGGGCGACGCCATGGATTCGTTCGCGCGCGAGCTCAATGCCGCGAAGGCGCGGGCCAGGAAAAAATGAGTCGCACCATCCAGATCGCGCCGGTGCGCAAGACCGTCGTCGTCGATGCGACTCCGGCGGAAGCCTTCGATTTCTTCACCGACAAGGTCGACCGCTGGTGGCCCAAGAGTCACCACATCGGCAAGAGTCCGGTGGTCGCCTCCATCATCGAGCCCTTCGTGGGTGGGCGGTGGTATTCCATCCACGAAGGCGGCGAAGAAGCCGTCATCGGGCACGTGCGCGCGTGGCAGCCGGGCGAACGCTTCGTGGTCGGATGGGAGATCGGCGGCGACTGGAAACCCGAGCCGCGCGTGGAGCTTTCTTCGGAAGTGGAAGTGCTGTTCATCGCCGAAGCGGATGGGCGCACCCGCGTCGAGCTCGAACATCGCAATTTCGAAAAAATGGAAAAGGGCGGCGAAGAGATGCGCAATGGTGTCGACAACGGCTGGCCCGGCATCCTCCAGATGTACGCCATGGTGTGCGCCAGGAAAGGACCCACGACATGAAAGAGATCATCGTACACAGCGTTCCGGGCAGTCCCTTCGGCCGCGCGGTGCTCGCAACCCTCGAAGAGAAGGCACTGCCGTACCGCTTCTCGGTGCTCGGACCGCAGGACATGCGTTCGCCACGGCACTTTTCGCTGCATCCCTTCGGCCGGGTGCCGATCCTTCAACACGGCGAGTTCCTCGTCTACGAGACGCAGGCCATCCTGCGTTACCTGGACCGATTGACCGCCACGCCAGCGCTCACGCCCGCGGACCCACAGGGGGCGGCACGCATGGACCAGCTCATGAACATCAATGACTGGTACCTGTTCCAGAACGCCGGGGCCGTGATCGGCTTCCAGCGCGTGGTCGGTCCGGTCTTGTTAGGACTTCCCACGGACGAGGCGGCGATCGCGGCGGCGCTCCCGAAGGCGCAGCAGGCGGTGGAGGAAATCGCACGCCTGTTGGGCACGCGGCAATTCCTCGCGGCTGACGCGCCGACACTGGCCGACCTCGCGATTGCGCCGCAACTGGATTTCCTCGCGAGCACACCCGAGTGGCCGGCGCTCATCCGCTCGCACGACGAACTGGCGCGCTGGCTCGATCGCATGAATGCGCGCGCGAGCATGCAGGCCACCACCTGGGAACGCGTGGTGCAGATGGCGCGAGCGCCGCTGCAAAGAGCGTCCTAGCGGTGATAGCCCTTGGCGCCCACTTCGCGCGCCAGCGGGCTGCCCCAGTCGCCGCCCGTGGCCACGGCCTGCACGGCGCGCCGGAAGTCGTAGCGGGGCTGCCAGCCTAACAACCGCCGCGCGCGTTCGTTGTCGTACACGCGATCGAGCGTGGGCAGCATCGTCCAGCCCCGCGCGGCGAAGATGCCGGCGTACTCCGGTACGTGACGCGCGAGCACGCGCGGTGCGTCGTGGCCCAGCTCGGCCGCGTCGTCGCGCGTGAACGGCGTGGTCGCGCTGATGATGTAACGGCCGAAGCCCAGCCTGCCCACCTTCTCGAGAGCGCACAGGTGCGCACCGACCACGTCCTCGAGATCCACGCGGCGATACAGCAGCTCGTTGATCTTGAGATTGTCGCCATCGAAGGACTGGCGCTTTTCCAGCACGTCGTCCTCCTCGGGAAAGAACCGCGAGGTGCGCAACACGAGGCAGGGCAGCGACTGGTTCCGGAAGAACAACTGGCAGAGATCTTCGGCTGCCACCTTGGTCACGCCGTAGATGTTCTTGGGAATCGGGACCACGTCTTCGGTGATCCAGGCCGCCGGCGCGCCGCGCGGCGGCGTCAGCGCGTCGCCGAAGCTGCTCGTGGTACTGGTGTAGATGAAAGCCCCGACCCCCTGGGCTACCGCTTCCTCGAGCAGATTCAGCGTGCCGGTGACGTTGACGTCGACGAAAGCCTGGCGCGCGTGACTCGCGACGTGCGGCTTGTGCAGCGTTGCCGCATGCAGCACGGCCGTGACGCCTCGCATGCTCGCGGCCACCGTCGCGCGATCCGCGATCGAGCCGACCACGTCGGTGAACGGCGAGGCCAGCACGTCGAGTCCGACGGCATCGATGTTCCTGGCGCGCAAGGTGCGCATCAGCGCCTCGCCGAGATGGCCGGCGCTTCCGGTGACGAGTATCTTCATGGCAGGACCGAAGTTTACTCAGGTCGGCGTGAGAGCAATAACAATGAAGAAGTTTCGCGGATTCATCATCATCTTCCTCGGTATCGGCGTGCTGATGCTGTCGATCGCGGCGCTGCTCTGGAACCACACGCGCAGCTTCCTCGCGCGCGCCCAGGAGACAACGGGCACGGTCGTGGAGCTTCGCGAAGTGCGTGACAAGGACGGGGGCTCGAGCACGTGGAAACCCGTGGTGAAGTTCACGACGGCCAGGGGCCGGAACATCACTTTCGCCGAGTCCTTCAGCAGCAGTCCCGCGCCGTATGACGTCGGTGAGCCCGTCACCGTGCTCTATCTTCCGGACGAGCCCGAAGAGGCGCGTATCCGTGGCTTCGGTTCCCTGTGGCTGGGCGCCACCATCGTCGGTGGCATCGGGCTGGTCTTCACGCTGATCGGCGGTGGCATCCTGTTCGCGAACAGGACCGGCGAGCGCAAGAAGCATTACCTCATGGCCTATGGCAATGCCATCGAAACCGAGGTGCAGGGCGTCGAGCGCAACACCAGCCTCGAGATCAACGGCAAACATCCGTGGCGCATCGCCTCCCAGTGGCTGGACCCCGGCAGCAACGCCGTGCGCATCTTCTACAGCGAGAACCTGTGGTTCGATCCGAGCAGCTTCGTGAAGCGCAAGCAGGTCACGGTGCTGCTGGATCCCAACAACCCGAAGCGTTACCACATGGACGTCTCGTTCCTGCCCGAACTCGAACGATGAAGCTGGCGCTGCTGCCGGGGCTCGACGGGACCGGCGAGCTGTTCGCGCCGTTCGTCGCGGCGCTGGCGGGCACCGCGACCCGGATCGTGAGTTACCCGACGGATCGCGCCATGGACTACGCGGGCCACGAGGCGGTGGCGCGTGCGCAGCTGCCACAGGACGACTTCGTGCTGGTGGCCGAATCGTTTTCCGGCCCGGTCGGGATTTCGATCGCCGCGGCCCCGCCGCCCGGGCTGCGCGGGCTCGTGTTGTGTGCCACCTTTGCGTCGAACCCGTTCCCCCGGCTTGGGTTCCTGGCGCCGGCGATGCGTGTGCTCCCCGCGCCCAAACTACCCACGCCGATCGCGGCTCGATGGCTCTACCCGGGACGCGAGACTCCCGAATTGCGCGATGCGCTCTCCGCGGCGATGCGACGCGTATCCATGAGAACCCTCGGCAGCCGCATCGCCGCCGTCCTGTCGGTGGATCATCGAAATCTCGTGTCTAGGATAGCGGTGCCCATGCTCTATCTACGTGCCGACCAGGACCGTGTGATTCCGCGGGCAGCGGGGCTGCACATCCTCGGGCGGCGGGCCGGCATCGCGCTCGCGACATTCGATGCGCCACATTTCCTGCTGCAGACCGAGCCCGCGGCCTGTGCGGCCACGGTGCTCGATTTCGCGGCGCGCTGTAGTTAGTCGAGCACCATGCGGTGGCGCGAAAATCCGGACACCCTGGCGACGAATGTCGCGCAGCTCGGCGAAGGAGAGCATGAACGGCGCTCGAACGTTTCGATGCGCCTTCCTGACGCGAATCTGACGGCGCATGCCCGCGGCGCTTAAACATTCGTAACGTGGCTTGATGCAACTCGCGCCTGGGGCGCGAAGTCTAGCCATCACCTTCATCGAGGAGTTGGCCATGCATGTACGTTCCACATCATTGCTGTGTGTCGCGCTGGTTGCCGCCGGAGGTGCCGTGCGCGCCGATGATTTCCGCGAGCACGCGAGCTTCGCGTTGTTCGCTGGTGGCAATGCCGCGATGCCCGGCTCGTTTCGCGGGCAGACCGTGCCGTTCGACACCACCGATCCGGCCGGATCGATCGTCTATCACGACCTGAAGTTCGGCGACGCCTATGACCACGAGTACACGATGGGCGGCGAATTCGACTACGCCTTCAATCCTTCGCTCACGGGTTTCGGGCGCATCGGCTACGCGAACTTCAATGGCCGCACGCAGGAGGTCGGCACGTTCATGTCGGCGGCCACCGAGTTGTCGCCCGTGAAGGCCACTTTCGAGGACACGAACACGCGCGAATACGACGTCGGCGCGCGTTATTCCTTCATGCCCGATTCGAAGTGGCGGCCATTCGTTGGCGCCGCGCTGGGCGCCACGCATCTGTCGGCCGCGAAAGCGGATTTTCCCAACATCGATGGCAGCGGCACGACGCGCGTCACGCTCGGCGAGTCCGACACGGTGTTCTCGCAGCGCGCCGAGACCGGCCTGCAGTTCGCGCCGATGCCAGGCTTCGACCTGCGCCTCAGCGTGGCGGCCAATCACGTGGACGCGGATACGAAATCCAGTGATCCCAATCTCGCGCTGGTCGGGCTTTCCAGTACCAGCGGCGAAGAACGCAACCACTGGGACTATCCCGTGGAGCTGGCGGCGGTCTGGAATTTCGGTAGCTAGGGCCTGTTCACACCATGGACATCGCTGCGACGCGAACGGGAGCACGCGGCGCCACGTTGCGCCTGCCTTACGTATCAGGAGGATCTGAAGCCGATGCGCGCATGGGTGCCGTCGCAGAAGGGTTTGTTCGCGCTACCCCCGCAACGACACAACCGCGCCGACTCCATGCGCGCAACCACGCGGCCCGTGCCGCTGATGATTTCCATGTTGCCGCGGACCTGCAGCGGTCCGTCGGCCTCGGGATCGATGGCCAGCGGTCCGTCACGCACCGCCAGCATGTCGGCCTTGCCGGTGACGGGCTCGCCGCTCGCGACGAAATTGTTGACGTGGCTGCCATCGCAGAACGGTTTGTGTTTCGAGGCGCCGCAGCGACACAGCGTCATGCGGTGGCTGAAACCCGGCTCGCCGTCGAGCCGGATCTGGGCGCGAAACGCATACGGGCCGTTTTCGCGCACCGAGATGAGATTCACGGGCGGCGGCTGCTCGTCGGGCTTGCCGTCCTTGCGCTGGTAACGAATCGCCCCGGAGACACAGACATGAGCAATCTCGGCCAGCGCTTCCGTCGGCATGTTGTCCGGGTTGATCCAGGGCCCCTTGATGTTGGCGATGAATACCTTCGGTCCCCAGGTCACGCAGAAGCGCGAATGGATGCACTTGCGGCCCTCGTAGATCAGCGTGAGATCACGGCCCTCGATGTAATCGACACCCTCGACGGTGCGCGGCGTGGGGGCCAGGTTGCCTGGCTCGATGT
>DATEII010000149.1:0-53025 GCA_035279135.1 Steroidobacteraceae bacterium | reverse complement strand
CGGCATCGAGCGGCCGGAGAGCACCATGAGCTCGAGCACGTTGTCGAACATCGAGGAGTCCGAGCCGTTCGGGTTCACGATCGGCGGGATCTTCTTGATGTCCTCGCCGAACAGCGGCGACTCGAACAGCGCCTCGCGCGCGCGCATCCAGTTGATGTTGCCGCGCAGCGTGTTGATCTCGCCGTTGTGCGCGATGCAGCGGTACGGATGCGCGCGATCCCAGCTCGGGAACGTGTTCGTGCTGAAGCGCGAATGCACCAGCGCGATGGCGGACTCCATCAACGGGTTCTGCAGGTCCAGGAAATACTGGTCGAGCTGCATCGTGGTGAGCATGCCCTTGTAGACCAGCGTCTTGTGCGACAGCGACACCACGTACCAGAACTCCGCGCCGCCGATGGTCGACACGCGGATCTCGTTGTATGCACGCTTGCGGATCACGTAGAGCTTGCGCTCGAACTCGTTCTCATCGAGCGTATCCGGACCGCGGCCGATGAACACCTGGCGCACGAAGGGCTCGGAGGCCTTGGCCGTCTCGCCGAGCATGGTGTTGTTGGTCGGCACGCTGCGCGCGCCCAGGTACACCTGGCCCTCGGCCTGCACCACGCGCGCGAACACCTCTTCGATCTTGCGGCGCTGCGTCGCATTGCGCGGCATGAAGATGTTGCCGGCCGCGTAGTGGCCCGGCTCGGGCAGGTCGATGCGCGCGTCCTTCTTCGCCACCTTCTTGAGGAAGGCGTGCGGCAGCTGCATCAGGATGCCGGCGCCGTCGCCGGTGTTGATCTCGGAACCACAGGCACCGCGATGGTCCAGGTTCTTCAACACCTGGATGCCTTGTTTGACGATGGCGTTCGATTTCTTGCCCTTGATGTTCACGACGAAGCCGACGCCACAAGCGTCATGCTCGAACTGGGGGTCATAGAGGCCCTGCTTCGCGGGCGGGCCCAATCGAATCGCGGTCATTTTCAGATCCTCCAAACACAAACGCGCGGGGCGCAACTTCCCCGCGCTATGGGCTCTCGCCCATAACTCTTCGTTTCTCAATTGGTTACATCTGGAGGCGCGGCCGCGTCGGCGCGCAAGACGTCAGATATATATGGAGGCCGATCATACAGACCGAGGCCCGTCGGTCAATCATTGAGTGAGACGGAATTGCCGCATTTGCAGCCAGCCGTGACCAAAAACCGCGGCCAGCACCACGACCACTCCCGCGAAGAACGCCGCGTCGAGCTCGCGCGCCTCGCCGAGGAACAACACGGCGATGGCAATCGAGTAAACGGGCTCCAGGTTGATGGCCAGCTGCGTGGTGAAGGCGGAGAGGTGTCTTAACGTCGCCAGCCCGATCGCGAAAGGGATCAGGGTGCAGACGATGGCCAGGACCAGCAGCAATGCCCCGTCCCGGACATCCGGCAGGACAAAGGCATGGCCTGCGGGGGACATCAGCGGGCTCACGAGGGCCACCAGCAGAAATCCCGCGCCCAGCTCGATCGAGGTCACCGCCATCGCGTCGTGATGGCCCAGGTAGCGCTTGTTCAGCGCGTTGAACACGGACGCCAGTGCCGCGGACGCAACACCCACCCAGAAGCCGAGGTGCATGTCGCGCGGGATGCCGCCGACCACGAGGGCCACGCCCGGAATCACGAGCAGGCCGAGCAGGAGATTATGTCTTTCGAAGCGCGAGCCCGTGATCCAGGGCTCGATGAGCGCCGTCACCGCGGGCGCGAGCGCCATGCAGGTGGCGGCCACCGAGGCGTTGGCCAGCTTCACCGAGCCGTAGAACGCGAGCCAGTGCACCGCGACCACGCCGCCGATGCCGGCGTAGATCAGCATCAACCTGGGGGGAATGGTGCCGAGCCCGCGCCAGACACGCGGGATGCACGCCAGCGCGGCGGTCACTAACAACAGGCGCCACCACACCAGAGGAATCGCCGGCAGCGTGATCAGCTTGCCGAGGATCGCCGTGAAGCCCCAGAGCACCACGCACACGTGGATCTGGAAGAGCGCGCGGCGGTGGGCATCCATGCGGGCATTCTAGATAGACGGGCGCGCCGGCGTGCGCGTAAGTTTCGGACATGAGGATGCAGGCGGTGATGCTCGCGATCGCGTGTTCGATCGCGGCAGCGGCATTCGGGCGCGGACCGGATGTCGGAGGAATCAGGGCGTACGAAATGCCCGCGTACACCCTCGTGTCGGCCGACGCGGCCGCGGCGCAGGCTGCGACACACGCGGCCGCCCAGGCGGACGCAATCCTCGGCAAGCTCCTGGAGCGCGCCAGCCATGGGCGCAACGCGCCCACATTCCTCGTGATGGTTCCGCAGGCCATCTGGTCTCGCTACCTCGCGCCGGGCAGCGGCATCACCGGGCAATTCGTGCCCAGCCCGTTCGCCAACTACATCGAGGTGGGCTTCGAGGGTGGCGGCGTCGGGCACAGCGTGATGCACGAATACGCGCATTGTTTCCTGCACACGCAGTTCGGCGGACTCGTGCCGCTGTGGTTCGATGAAGGCATCGCACAGTTCGTCGCGGCGGCGACGTTCAAGGGCAACACGGTCACAGTCGGCGAGATGGCGCGCACGCCCCGGTACCTGCCCCACCTCGGCGGTTGGTGGCCGAAGGTGGAGACGAACTGGATGCCCATGGTCACGCTGCTCGGCCTCGACGGGAACTCGCGCATCTACCGGGATACCCAGCGCAGCTACACCATTCACAAGCAGGGATGGATCATGGTCCAGCGCGGACTCGCGGCGGATCCCGGGCAATTCGGCCAGCAGATGTATGCGCTGCTCGATGCGCAGAATGAGCTGGTGGCCCCCGAGGTCGCCATCCGCACCATCTTCGGCATGTCACCCGGGGAGTTCGACGTGATGATCCGCACGTATGCGGAAGGCGTCATGACGACTCGCGACCTCGCGATCGCACCCGTTGCGGCTCCCGCGCTGCCGCCGGGTCGCGATCTTCCGGCGATCGAGTCGCTCGAGCTCGTCGCGAGCATGATGATGGCCTCGGGCTACCACGCGGATCACCTGGGCGAGGTCGTCGAGGCGATGCAGCGGGCCGCTCCAGGCTCTCCCGTCACGCGTGCCTGGCGCATGCGGCTGGAAGCGCGCCAGAAAAGCGGCGCCGCGCTCGACCAGCTCGCGCAGGGACTGAAGGCCGATAGCGATCCGCGCGTGCTGCGCGGCGCGGGCCTCGCGTACTTCGAGCGCGCGTTGGCCTCGAAGGACGGCGCGCGGCCAGACAAGGCGCTCGCGCTGCTGGATCTCGCGCTGACGTCGGCCCCCGGCGATGCGGAGGCCGTGTGGGCGTACGCCACGCTGGCTGCCGGCCTCAAGCGCGAACTGCCGATGGCGCGAACCCGGATCGAAGAGATGCGAGCCTCGTGGCCGGCGAACGCTGATCTCGCCATGGCCGCCACGCAGGTTTACGACGCGCTGGGTGACAAGGAGCAGGCCCTGGAGTCGCTGCAGGCCACACGCACGCTGGCCAAGCGACCGGAGCTGGTCCGCTGGGCAAAACAGCGGGAGACACACCGCGAGATGAGCCCATGACGAGGACACTGATCCTCGCGTTGTTGCTGACCTGCGCATCGGCGGCCTTCGGTGGCGAGCCCCGCATCGGGAAGTTCGTGCAGTACGACACCGGCGAGTTCGTGGTGGTGACGTCGCGCAGCGGCACACAGGCGCGCCGGCTCATGGAGGACCTGGTGAAGTTCCGGCTCACGCTGGAACGCGTGCTCGGCAAGCGCGCCACGCCGAATGCCTTTCCGACCACCATCGTGATCACCAGCGCGACCGACTGGAAAAACTGGCTGCAACCCGGGCGTGACATCGCGGGCTTTTTCCAGAGCGCGCGCTTCTCGAACTACATGGCGATCAACGGCGACGCCCCGCTCGAGGAAGCGCTGCACGTCATGTTCCACGAATACACGCACTACTACCTGGCCTCGCAGTTCGCGGGCGAGTACCCGCCGTGGTTCAACGAGGGACTGGCCGAGCTCATGGGCTGGGCCAAGTTCGACAAGGGCATGGCGCTGCTGCGCGTGCCGATGTACCAGGTTTACGAGGCGCGCGATGGGGACTGGATCCCGTTCGATCGCCTGATCAAGGTGGATCACAGCGATCCGGAGTACCAGTCGCACGCGCTGGCACCGACGTTCTACGCGCAATCCTGGCTGACGATGAACTACGGCCTCATCGAGAACCGTGACTTCGGCGCGCAGATCTTCCGATACCTGCAGAAGCTCAACACGCTCGTGCCGCAGGACGAAGCCGCACGCCTCGCCTTCGGCGACCTCGCGGTGATCGACACGCGACTGCGCGACTACTCGCGCGCCAAGAGCATCGCCGGGGGTGGTGTCGCCCTGGGCGACGTGCCCGAAGTGCAGCTGCCCCTGGCCAAGCCGCTCTCCGAGTTCGATGCGCTGGGCGTGTTCGCGGATCTCATGCTCGAGTCGCGGAACTCCCCGGAGCGCATCCGTCCTCTCGTGCAGACGCTCGAGCGCCGCGATCCGAACACCGCGCGGGCCGCCATCCTCGCCGCGCGCCTCGCCGAAGCCACCGACGAGAACGATGCCTTCGATGCGGCCGTGGCCCGCGCGGAAGGCGCACTGGCGCCCACCGACTGGCAGCAACGGCGCGAGCTCGCGAGCGTGTTGCTGAGCAGCGGCCTCGACAGCAGCCCCATGAGCTCCCGCAACAGCGAGGACATGGACAAGGACGTGAAGCGCGCCATGAAGTGGTTTGCCGAGGCCATCGCGCACAACAACGAGGACGTCGAGGCACTGTGGGGTTTCGGCACCGCGGCGACGCGGCTCGACAAGAACCTCGACCTCGCCGAACAGGCGCTGGTCGCGGCGTACCAGCGCGCACCGTCGAGCGCCGAGATCGCGATGTCGCTGGCCAATCTCAAGGCGCGCCAGGAAAAACCCGACGAGATGATCCCGTTCCTCGAGGACGCCGTGCGCTTCGCCACCGACCTGCACACGCGGCGCTGGGCCACGGACACGCTCGTGCAGACGCGCCATTTCCTGAAGGAGCGCGAGGAGCTCGAAGCCGAGAGCCGACGGCAGCAGGAGGCTTACGAAAAGATGCGCGCCGAGTACGAGAAGAAGTACGGCAAGCCGAAGAAGAAAAAGTAAGCGTCAGTAGAAAAATTCGCTGCGCCGCCAGCGATGATTCTCGGGCCCGGTGAACGCCACCGAGCGTCGCTCGGCATTCCACTCGAAAGGTTTCTCCGTATAGGGATCGCGGAGATCGGATTGCGACACGAGCGAGCCGATGGCCTCGGCCGCTGCCCCGTTGGCATGCAGTTGAAAAGCGAGCAGTGCGGCACGGCGAACGCCTTCGATGCTGGCAGCGCGGAGGACGTAGTTCACGTAGCTCGAACTGTCTTCGATCCTCAGGATCATCTGGCCGACCGGGTTGTACAACGGAATACCCGTGGCCACCGGTGCCGCCTCCCAGGACTTCTGCAGCCGGAGGTACTGGGTCATGGGTGCTTCGAAATCCTCGCAGATCCGCATGCGGCGATCGGCGATGCCGTTCGTCGTGTCCTGGATCTTGAACAGCGGGTCGGTGAGGGAGCCCGTCATCTTTTCGACCCATGTCGGGGAATCGGAGACGCCGTCGGCGAGCGCCACTTCCCGCTGGCGCCGGGTATGAGCCATGGCCTCTTTCCAGAACGCCATCTCGCCAGCCATCACACGTTTCACGGAGCGTTCGGCAGGGGCAATTTCCCGCCTCCAGTCGGCGGGCATGGCGCGTATCGACCGCTCCGCGGAGAGACCGCGCAGGATCAGGTTGGAGTAGGAGAAGTGTTGCCGAAGCGCGGCGACGGCGATCATCTGCGCGATGAGGCTGTCGGAAGCCGGGACCGCGGCTCGCCAGAACGCGAAGTCGGCATCGAGGCCATTGCGGACATCGTCCATGCGCCCTTGCGCGGCCCATTGGCCGAGTCGCAGCAGATATAACCTTTGCGCGTGCGTGACACTGCTGTATGCCGGCCAGGGCGCGGCCACGTCCATGGGCACCACGTCGCGCCAACCGCGACGTGTGAGCAACCCTTCGTAGCGGCGCAACCCCAGAGCGTCCACATCACTGGGCTGCCAACTGCGCACGACGGAGTCGAAAACCGAGATGCATTGCAGGCGATCCGCTTCCTGGCCGCAGGCATTGCCCAGGTGCGTCACCACGGCCGATCCTTCGGCCGCGAAGTTCAGTGCTTCGGGAAGTGGGTCGGGGGCGTGACTCGTACCGTGTTCGAATGTTTCGTACCACGCCATGCGGCGCGTGCCGATGTCGACCGGATCCTCTTCGGCAGGTGCACCGAAACCCATCATGTAGACCACGGCATTGTCGTCCGCGGAAACCGGGGGACGCGCGGCCACGATCTGCTCGAAGCGCAATGCCGCCACGGAAGGTGGTTTGTCGTTCCAGTTGATCCCGACGAGGACGAGATAGAGCAGCACCACCAGCAGCAACGTGGCGAGCAGCAACCAGCCCAGGATCTTCAAAGCCTTCATGCGCGCGAAGACTAACTTGACTGAGGGTGACTTGGGGGCAGTGCCCCAGGGGAGCTGACTACTTCTTCTTGCCAGTCAGCTGGTCGAGCACGGAGCTGCGGTCGCGGTCCTTGGCACCTGTGATGCCCTGGCGCGTGGCGGCTTCGCCCTCGCGGCGGCCGCTGCCGCGCTGGTTGTAAGGATCGAAACCTCCGCCGGTGTCGCGGCCAGCCTTCTCGAGGCTCAGCGCCGGCGCGTCGCGGCGGGTGTCTTCGATCTTGAGGTCGGCGACGCCTAGCTTCTTCATGGCGCGCGTGGCGCTCAGCGACTGGAACTCGCCGGTGGCCACCGCCCAATCCCAGACGGCCATGCCGCGCTCGTCGTGGCGCACCCGGCCCGAAGGCTGATCACCGCGCGGCATGTCGACGCTGTCGTTGCGGTCGCCGGTGATGCGCTCGGCTTCCTGCTTCTCGACCTCGGCGCGGCGCACACGCATCGACTTGAGCCGCATGGTGGTGCTCTCGATGCTGAAGCCACCCGAATCGGCGGGCGGATGCGGCGCGGGCTCTGGACGATTGGCCCTGGCTAACGGCGGTTTGCGGTGGTCGCGCATGGGTATTCCTACAGACAGTTGTCGGCTGGAATCGGTCCCGATTTAACCGCAAACGGTGACGCGGGTCACAAAACGTCGGCGGACCGCGACGATTCGGCGAAATCAGCGCGAGATGCGATCGGCGCGTTTCACGCGCCACTCGCCTTCCACGCGGCGCAGCTCGACCGCGAGGCGGACCCGGTCGGGGTCGCTGAGCGAGACGCGCGTGACGGTGAGCTCGGCCTGTGCGAGTCCGTCCGCCGGGAACTCGAGGCTGTCGACGGCCACGAGCAGCTCGATCTTCGGATTCGCGAGGAAGTACCCGCGCAGGAAATTCCGCAGCTGGGTTTTGTCGAAGCCGTTCGCGTCCTCGTAATCGTCGGCGACGAACGCGAGCACGTCGCTGGCGTCGCGCTGCTCGGCCGCGGTTTCGGCGTCAGCGAACAACGTGCGCACCTGCTCGTCGTCACTCGAGCGAGTACCGCACGCGCTCAGCGATATGACAGTGAATGTGACAGCGACGCAGAGCGTGAAAAATTTCATGTTCGTCCTATTGAAGTTGCAGTCCGTTAGCCCTATCGTTCGCGCGCGTTGCGGGGTTGGGAACCGGTCGTGACGTCCAGAAATGGTGCTCCGGACCCAGTTGGAGGTGGACCACTTCAATGAAGAAATCCTCGCGGTCTCTTGTTCGTCAAGAAAACACCGACCCTGGACCCCGTCTTCATACCGTCAATCAGTATCTCGAAAAGAATTTTCCCGATTTCTTTGCCGAGGCCCGTTTCCAGGTTGGAAACGACGACTACTTCCTCTACGCCCGCTTCGGCAAGTATCTCGCCAGCTCCATCGAGCACCGGCGCTTCAAGTCCGACAAGATCTCGCGCGGTTTCACCGTGCTGAACAAGCTCGCGCGCAAGGCCGAGCGTGACCCCCAGGTGCGCCACATCCTCGTGAGCGGCCCGCTGGAGGAGATCGTCGACGAGCCCAAGGCCCGCGAGCTCGCGCGCAAGCGCCTGTCGCCGGCGGCGCAGAGTTACCTCGAAGGTCTCTGCGAGTAATGGGGACATTCTCCGTTTCCTAGCAAACGGGGACAGTCCTCATTCTGGTGACACATCAGGGGCCTCGCTGCGGCGAGGCCTGTCCCCGTTTGCTAGGAAACGGAGAATGTCCCCATTACCTCCATAGTCCCGCTGTCTTCCACGCGTTGAACGCCCAGCGCAGCCACTTCACCAGCGCGAACGCCATCCACCCGGCCCACACGAAGAACAGCAGCCGGTAGACCCACATCGGCACCGAGTACACCACCGGCAGATCGAGTGGGCCCGCGGTCTGGTCCTGGAACCACTGGAACTGGCCATTCCAGGAGTTCGCGCCCTCGACGCCCATGTCGGGCGCGGACAGCAGTCCGTTGCGGATGCCCGAGAACAGCAGCGTGAAGATGGCGGTCACGGTGAACGCTGCCAGCAACACCTGGACGGCGTTGAAGCGCCACCGCGGGACGTCTTCGGCCGGCTGCCACTGTTCGCGCCAGCGCATGACCAGCAACCACGCGGCGGTGAACGAGAACACCCACCACGACTGCGTCGAGAGGCCGAGGCCGAGCAGCAGCCAGTCGACGAAGCGCAGCGGCGACTGCTTCCAGCGCCCGAGCAGCCAGGCGATGGCGATGAACACCACGAGCTCGCCCCAGTAGAGGAACGCCGGCCCCACGCCCGCGCCATGCGCGAACAGCGGCCAGCGTGAAGCCGGCATATTCACCTGCGTGAAAATGTTGCTGGCCGGCGAGCCGAGATCCACGGCGGAAGGTCGCGTGCGGAATCCCGCATCCTCGGATTGCTCCCAATCCACTTCGACGACGTGACTGCCGGGCGATAGCGCCAGCGGCAGTTCCCCCTTCTCGGGCCGCAATTGCACGGGCTGGTTGTCGAAGCGCACCGATGTCACGCGCGCGGAGGTCGGTAGCTTCACCACGTGCCGGCCGCCCTGCGTGCTGCGGTACTGGAACTGCAGCGAGTTGTTGGTCGAGCGTTTACCAACCTCCACCGTGTGACGCACCGAGTCAATGGCCAGCGTGGTGCCCTCGGCGCCCTTGGGCCGCGTCACGTGTGCGACGAGTTTTTCCCCGGGGCGCGGAATGAATCGGAACACCCAGTTGCCCGCGTTCAGCGACTCCGGCATCACCGGCGGAAATCCTTCGAACTCGACGTGCCACTGCGGGCTGACCAGGAAGCTCCACACCTCGGTGCGCGGCGCGCCCTCGGTCAACGTGAGCTCCAGCGTCTCGCCGCGTACCAGGCCGGACGACCACTGCGCACTCGCTTCACCCGCCGCGAGGCCGATGAGTGCGACACCCCCGCGCGTCTCGACGCCCGGCGTGAGCACCGACTCGCCTTTCACCAGCGGTATCTGCACCGACACCGCGGCGCGCAGCGGTGCGATGCGTGTCACCTGGTTCTCGATCGTCCAGTCGAGGTCGAGATTGAACAGCCGCTCGACGCGCACGAAGGCCGGGAACTCGGCGCCCGTCTCCAATGCCTCGGCGGAGCCCAGGCGCTGTGCGCCACGCTCGCGCGCGAGCTCCAGCGAACCCGACACCAGCCGGCCTTCGTTGACGCCGCTCACGGTCCAGCCGCGCGCATTGACCGTGACGACACGCGGCGTCTGGGGAAATGCCACCTGGATGGACTCGGCGGCTGCGAGCCGGCCCGCGAGTCGCACGGTGTGCGCGCCGGCCGCGAGCGGCACCCAGAGGCTCGAGTCATTTTCCCGACCCATGGCGAGCGAAGGGCGCGCATCGACCGATACGTCGTCGAGCTGCCAGCGGTCGCTCGCATGCGGCATGGCCACCGCGAGCTGCGCGAGCGCGCTCACACGCAGCACGATTTCGAGCCGGTCGCCTTCGATGTGCACCCGCGCTTCGGCGAGCTCGGCGCAATCCGGCGCGCACGCGGGGGCGGCCGTGAGGCGCTCCTTGAGCTCACCCAGCAACTTCGAATCCGGCTGTACCGGGACGTCTTGCGCCAGCGCCGGAGAAGACCCCGCGATGAGCGCGGCGAGAACCAGCAACGGCATCACGATCGACGCAGGCGCCTGCGCCGGCATTCCGGGCAGTCGCCAGCGACCGCCATAGCTCAGCCTCGCCAGCCACAGGAACAACAGCCCAAGAGCCGCGACTCCGAGGATGCGCCAGAAGAACAGCAGCACCGGACCGATGTAGAGGAAGCGCACCGAGTCGCCGACCTCCACGGGCCCGGACCAGCGATATAGATAAGTGTTGTAGTTCCACGCCGGGATGCCGGGGCCGGCCTGCAGGCGCGTGCCGCTCGCGTAGCGCTGCATCACCTGCAAGGAGTTCAGGCCCCGCTGCGCGATGAGATTTTTGGTTCGGGGGCTCGGTGGTGGCGCAGGCATATCCGCGATGTCGGCTTCGATCGGCGGCGCTGCGGCATCCACGGCTGCCGCCGCAGCTTCCGGCGCCGCGGCCGCGGCATATCCCCTGTCGTACCCGACGTAGAACGACTGTTCGAGTTGTGGGTACAGCGCGTAACGCACCTGCATCCACATGAAGGGCAGCAGTGCGAGCGCGAGCACCACGAAGCTCACGGTGCGATAGCCGTGCGCCCACTTGCGGAATCTTCCCCCGGGCGCGGCGCGCGCGATCGCCAGAGCGGCGAGCAGGTTGCCCCAGAGCCAGATGAACTCCGGAATTTCCTGGTACGTGAGCAGCAGCGCCAAGGCCGCAATGACCGCGGGCACCAGGCCCGTCATCCAGTAGACGAACACCACGATCAGCGCGATGCCGAACACGTTCCACAGGCCCCAGCGTTCGAACCACGAATTGGGCGCTTCATCCGCGCCCAACACGGCGATCAGGCGATGGCCGGGCGGCAGGTGCAGTGATCCGGTCACCGAGTCGAAGCGCTGGTTCCATCCCGTGGCCGGCATGGAGCCGCGGGCCGGCGTGCGCGCGACAGCGGTGAGCTGCAGCTGCGGCTGGCGGAGCTCGAGCCCGGTGCGGCCGTCTGCGCCCAGCGTCACCAGCAGAGGTTCGCCCGCTGAGGTGGCGCTCTCGAGCTCGAAGGGTTGGGCCATGTCGAGGCGCCAGTCGCGACGCAGGTTGCCGTGGATGTTGTCGACGGCGGTGAAGCCGCCGTGATCGAAGTCCAGCCACAGGTCGCGCTGCAGTCCCAGGCGATTGTCGTCGGCATTGCTGAGGCCGCGACTGCGCTCGACCAGTGTCAGCTTCGAGTCCGCCGCCATGCGAAAGGCCGGAAAAGCCTGCCAGTCGGGCGGCACGTTGGCCTGCGCGGGGTCGATGCCTTCGGGTCCCTCGGCCGCCGCGACGCGCAGGCCGTCGGTGGCTGCGAAGCTCCAGATCTCCTCGCGCGGCCACGAGCCCTGCGGATCCGGGCGCTGCAGGGAATTCTCGACGCCGCGTGCGCGCGCCAGCAGGTGGATCTCGTGCGAACCGGCCCGCACCTGCACGCGCAGGTGGCCGTCGCGCTCGATGCGCGCCGGCACGTCGCCAGTCAGGCTCAGCGGCGTGAAGCCCTCGGGCAACACGCGGCCGAGCAGCTCCTCGCGCGCCTCGCCGGCGACGTTCAGGCGCAGGCGCGTGAGTAGATAGGTGGGCACTTCGTCGCGCACCAGGCGGTAGACCTGCACTTCCATCGCGGCTGCCTGCTCGGCGGTGCGCCGTTTGCCGAGCCACACGGCGCCATCGGGGCGCTCGGGCTGCGCGACGCGCTGCTGGTCCACGCTGAGATCGACCAGTGCGGTGAACGCCGGCACGGGCAGGGATTCCGGCCGCGCGCTCCAGCTGAAAGCGCCCGTGATGGCGTGATTCCCCGGTGGCAAGCGCAGGCTGGGTGCGCCGTCGTGCTCGACCACCGCGCCGGGCGCGCCATTGACGCGCACGTCCTGCGGCCAGTGTTCGAGGCTGCCCGGCAAGATGACCCAGGATTCCGCGTACAGCTGCCAGCGCTGCGTGAACTCGCCGCCGCGCGCGTCGACATCGAGGCCCAGGCGTTCGGGCCAGGCACAGCGGAAGGCGCCCGCGTCCACCGGCTTGCCGGCCTCGAGCGTGGTCGAAGCCAGGAACGGACAGCGCCGGAATTCCTCGCCCTTGAGCACCCAGCCCTGCCAGTTGCGCAGCTCCGGTGGCAGGGCGTCCTGCGCCCACGACACGGTCGAAACACAGAACGCGAGCGCGGTGAGACCCGCACGTAGCAATGCGCGCATGAGTGATGCCCTCTACCCCGATCAGTGTTCAGTGTATCAACGGCATTTGGACGCCACCTGGGCTAGCATCCCTGGCCCGATGGAACGCGCCAACGAAGTACTGGAGTTCTGGTTTGGACGCGGTCCCTGGGATGCCGCGCGCCTCGCGGAGCGTTCGCGGTTCTGGTTCGGCGCCGGCGATTCCGCCGATGCGGTCGCCGAGCGCGACGCGCTGATCCGTACCGAGCTCGAACCGATGCTGGAGCGTGCCGCACGCGGCGAGTTCGCGGCCTGGGCCGCGAGTCCCAAGCGCCGCCTGGCGTTGATCATCCTGTTCGACCAGGTGCCGCGGAATGCGTATCGCGGCACGGCCGCCGCGTTCGCGTTCGATCGCGAGGCCCTGGCCCTGAGCCTCGAGGGCCTGCAGCTCGCCGCGGACGCGGCACTCGACCCGGCGGAGCGGCTGTTCTTCTATCTACCGCTGGAGCACGCGGAGTCGATGGAGGCGCAGGACGCGGCGGTCGCGGCCATGGAGCGGCTGCTGGCGGAAGCCCCGCCCGAGTTCCGCGGATTCTGCGAAGGCACGCTGGCCTATGCGCGGCAGCATCGCGAGGTCATCGCGAAGTTCGGGCGGTATCCGTATCGGAACACTGTGCTGGGGCGCGAGAGTACGGCGGCAGAGCTCGAGTGGCTGGCGGCGGAAGCCGATCACTTCGGACAGTAGACTCGGAACCAGAACGCTGCAGGTCCGTCCCCATTTGCCTGGAATCGGGGACTGTCCCCATTTAATCGGCGGTGTCGGGTTCGACGAAGCACCAGGCGACCTCGGGGAATTTCGCCTTGATGTTGCGCTCGAGTTTGTTGAGGCACTCCACCGCTTCTTCGATCGAGAGACCCGCTTTCATGCGCACCTTCACGGCCAGCATGACCTGCGGGCCCATCTGGATGGTGATGGCGCGATAAAGCTGCTCGATGCCGGGCTCGGTCGCGATCTGCGCTTCGAGGGCCTCCTGCAGGTCTTCCTCGGCGGAGCGGCCGACGATTAGGCCCTTGATGCGCACCGCGATGAAGATCGACACGCACACCAGCACCACGCCGATCACCATGGAACCGATGGCGTCGAACACCGGGTTGCCGGTGGCCGCGGCCAGCGCGACGAACACGAATGCGAGCACGAGGCCGACCAGCGCGGCCACGTCTTCGCCGAGCACCACCACGAGCTCGGCATTGCGCGTGTTCCGCACCCAGTAAGCCAGCGAGCGCTCGCCGCGAAGTTTCCTGATCTCCCGCAGGCAGCCCAGCAGCGAACCGGATTCCAGCGCCACCGACACGCCGAGCACCAGCAACGCGACCCAGGCCTTGTTGAGCGGCTCGGTGGCGTGCAGCTTGTGCCAGCCCTCGTTGATCGAGAACAGGCCACCCATCGAGAACAACAGCAGCGCGACGATGAAGCTCCAGAAATACGTCACGCGGCCGTACCCGAGCGGATGTTTGTCATCCGCCGGCTTCTGCGCCTGCTTGAGACCGAGGAACAGCAGCACCTGGTTGCCGCAGTCGGCGAAGGAATGGATCGACTCGGCCAGCATGCTGCCGGAGTGCGTGTAGAGGGCCGCGGCGAGCTTCGCGAGCGCGATGCCGAGGTTGGCCAGGAATGCGTAGAGAATCGCCTTGAGCGACGAACCGTGGTCGGACATCTTGCGTGGTCAGTTGGGCGCGAACTCGGGATCGGTGATCTTCATCTCGGTGACGGGGCCGAGCTTGGCCGCCGCCTCGCGGATCTTCGCGGCATCGCCGATCAGCACGATGGCGAGATCCGCCGGACGCGGGAAGGCATCGGCGGTGACCGCGGCCGCTTCGGACATGTCCACCTTGCCGACCGCAGGCGAATAACCTTCGATGTAGTCCTTGCCGAGACCGAAGAACTCGAGATCGGCGAGAGCGCTCGCCCAGTGGGCGGCGGTCTCGTACTGCAGCGGGTACTGGCCGAGCACGTATGCGCGCGCCGACTCCAGCATCGCGGGCGGCAGCGGCTCGCGCTCCAGGTGCTCGAGTGTCTGGAAGGTCATGTCCAGCGCCTGGGACGTGGTGTCGGTCTGCGTGAACGAGCGGATCACGAACGGACCCGGCACGGTGCCGCGCTGGAATCCTGACGAGGCGCCGTATGTGAGACCCGACTTGATGCGCAGCTCGGTGTTGAGGATGGAGGTGAAGCGGCCGCCATACAGCGTGTTCACGAGGTCGAGCGCGGGCCGTCCGCTGTAGCGCTTGTCGACGCCGACGTTACCCATCCAGAAATAGGTCTGCACCGAGCCCGGCGCGTCCACCAGCAGCACGCGGCGACCCGAAACGCGCGGTGCGGGTTTGAGCTCGACGGGCACGGCCTTGGACTTGCTCCATCCCGCGAAGGCCGTGGTGAGTGCCTGCTTCATCCACTTCGCATCGAGGTCGCCCGCGAACACGATCGTGGCGCGGTCGGCGCCGAAGTTGGCCGCGTGGTACGCAACCACGTCGCCATGCGTGATGGCCGCCAGCGAACGCTCGCTGCCACCCTGCGGGCGGCCGTACGGATGTTTGCCGAACAACCACGCACGCCCGTAGATCCCGATGATCTGCGACGGGTCGGAATCCTTGGCCGCCTTGATGAACTCGATGTCGCGGTCGCGGATCTTGGCGAACTCGTCGGCGTCCAGGTGGGGACGCAGCAATGCATCGCTGAGCAGCTCGATCATGAGCGCACGGTCCCGCGCCATGAACTGGCCGCCGAAGCTGATCGACTCGGAACCGGCGTCCGCGCTGAAGCTGCCGCCGACACCTTCGACGGCATCGGCGAACTGGTAGGCGTCACGTTTGCCGGCGCCGCGATCCAGAAGTCCCGCCACCATCGAAGCGACGCCCGGCTTGCCGGCCGGATCGCTGAGCGCGCCACCGCGCACGAAGCCGCTGAAGGCAATCAGCGGCACGTCTTTCTTCGGCATCAACACGATGGTGAGGCCGTTTGGCAGCACGAATCGCTGCGTGGCAGGCACCTTGATGCCCACGGGGGCGGCTGGCGGCGATTCGGCGGCAAGCGCGCTCGAACCAACCACCGCCGAGCACAGCAACCAGAAGGCCGAGAGACCGGCCAGCTTCAGCCGATTCATTTCGCCTCCCCGGCCGGCTGGCCCGCAGGCGATTGCAGCACGCCCACCGTGCGGTGGTCCTTCTGGAAGATCAGCGCCGCGGCCTTCCTGACCTCGTCGCGCGTCACCTTTTCATACGTGGCTGGCGAGTCGAAGAGCTTGCGCCAGTCGCCCTCGAACACGTCGAAGGCGCCGAGCAGGTTGGCCTTGCCGTTGATGGTCGCGAGTTGTTTCCAGAACGACGACGCATAGAGGTTCTTGGCGCGGGTGAGCTCGGCCTCGGTGACGCCCTGCGCCACGACTTGCGCGAGCGCTTCGTCGAGCGCGCGCTCGGCTTCGGCCACGTTGCCGCCTTCCGGCAGGGTGAGCTGCAGCCACGTGAGGCCGGGATCGAAACCTTCCTGGAACGAACCGCCCACTTCGATGGCGAGTTTCTTTTCCTCGACCAGCAGCCGGTGCAGGCGCGAGGAGTCGCCCTCGGTGAGCACGGACATCAGCAGGTTGATGGCCGGGCTCTGCGGATCGTTGGCCGCCGGAGACTTGTAGGCGATGTACAGCAGCGGCGTCGAGGCATTGCGTTCCACGAGCACGCGCTTTTCGCCGAGCTGCTCGGGCTCCACGGTGCGCACCATGGGCGGTGGTTCCTGCCGCGGAATGGGCTCCAGGTATTTCTTCGCCAGCGCCACGCCCTCCTCCGCGCTGACGTCGCCCACCAGGATCAGCGTGCAGTTGTTAGGCGCGTAGTAGGTCTTGAAGAATTTCTGCAGGTCCTCGGACTTCCAGCCCTGGATGTCGGAAGGCCAGCCGATGGTGGGAATCTGGTACGGATGCGCGACGAAGGCCGTAGCCTGCACCTGCTCGACGAGGAAACCCTGGTTGTTGTCCTCCACCGAGAGCCGGCGCTCCGAGTAGACGACGCCGCGCTCGCTCTCGACCACTTTCGGATCGAACGAGAGATTCGCGAGCCGGTCCGCCTCGAGGTCGAACACCAGGTCGAGCGCGCTGCGCGGAATCCAGTCCATGTAGATGGTGACGTTCTCGCTGGTCGAGGCGTTGTTGGAGCCGCCCTGCGCTTCCATGAGGCGGTCGAACTCGCCCGGCGAACGCTTGCTGGTGCCGTTGAACATCATGTGTTCGAAGAAATGCGCGAGGCCGGTGATGCCCGGCACTTCGTTGCGGCTGCCGGCGCGCACCCAGTTGTACATGGCGATGTTCGGGATATCGCGGTCGGTCCAGATGATGACCTTCATGCCGTTGGCGAGCGTGGCGGCATGCACCTGGTCGGCGCCGGGCACCCGGGTCACGGCTGCCGGCTTCGCGGGCGTGGCCGCGGCGAAGACTCCGGCGGTCATGCCGAATGACAACAATCCCGCACAGAGTGCGCGCACCCGTGAAGCCATGGACGCTACCTCGAAAGTGAGGGCGCCACTTTAACCGGTTGCGGAAAAGAAAAGCGCCGCGAACGGGGGAAGTCGTGCGCGGCGCGAAGAAGCGAACACCGGGGAAGAGTTGTTCGCAGTCCTTGTTGAGGTGCGGCCTTTGGCGTTACCTCGAAACCTTCACGGCGGAGATCGCCGACAATTGCGCTCGGGCCAGTCGTGCATCGATGGGCGCGAACATCACGCTGCCACCGCGACGACGCTTGACCAGCATTCCCGCCATCGCCGGCCGCATGCTCGCGACACCCTGCGCGTGGGGAAGAATCAGCGTCACTGTCGATCTCGCCATCACGGGCAAATACGAAGCAACGGCCGTGCCAGTCTTCGAAGGACTGGAAAATCAGGGAGTTGGGCGCGGCCTGTAGGACTGCGCGACGCCGAAGTGACGTGCTGCGTCAGGATGTGACGCGCCACCTGCGCAGAACCTGCCGTCGTTCTGTCAATGCGCGGGCGGCAGCACCGGCACGCAGGGTTTCTTCGCGACCTTGAGCCCGCCACAGATGGCGCGTGCCTGCACTTCGTCGCGCACCTCGGCCTGCAGGCGATAGATGGTCTTGCCGCCCGATTCACCGACCACCACGCGCGGCTCGAGTCCGTCGAGCGTGCCGGAAGCTTCGGACTGCAGTTTCTTCCACTCCGCGTTGGCGCGCTCAGCCGAAGAAAATGCGCCGAGTTGAACGCCAAATCCGCCGCTGCCCGCGGCCGCGGGCGGCGGTGCTTCGGGCAGCGAGGCGGCTTCACCGGGCGCGCCCGCCGCGGTGGGTGGCGCAGCTGCGGCACTCGAGCCATTGCCGAGCGCAAAATTCTCGACGCGGATCTGCGCTTCTCGCGCCCACTTGCCGTTGGGGTACTGCGCGAGGAACTGCTGGTAGGCCTCGCGCGTGTCGAGGCCCGCCGCATTGCGCCAATCCTTTTCTTCGGACAGCTGCGCGAGACGCTCGCGGGCTGTCGCCACCTGCGGGCTGTCGGGGTGCGCGCTGATGAACTGCTCGTACGACTCCTGGGTGTCGGCAGCCTGCGCCGATCGCCAGTCACTTTTTTCGCGGCTGCAGCCGCTCAGTGCGAGCAACGGGATTGCGAACAGAGTCACGATTAAGCGGCTTGGCATTGGATTATTGTAAGACCATGGCAGATGAACCGAAACGCAGACTCTCGGACCGGCTGGGCATGTCGCCCACCGTGATCTCGGAAAGCAGCTCCATCGTCGGCGACATCGTGACCCAGGGACCCCTCATGGTTTCCGGTCACGTGCGCGGCAACGGCCGCATCGGTGGCACGTTGTCCATGAGCAAGTCTGCGCAATGGGAAGGCGACATCGCCGCCCGCCAGGCGGTGCTCGCGGGCAAGGTCACCGGCAAGATCGTCATCGAGGACAAGCTCGAGATCAGTGCCAGCGCCGTGATCGACGGCGAGATCGTCGCCAAGGTGCTGGCCATCGCCAATGGCGCCCGCATCGAAGGCGCCGTCACCGTCACGAGCGGCAAGGCCATCGTGAAGTTCGACGAGAAGCGCAACAGCGACGCCGACGCCGCCTGAGCGGCTCCCTCAGTTACAGCCCGACAGACCGTTGATCCAGCTGGTCAGCAGCTGCACGCCGGCCGTGTCGATGGTGTGCCGCGCCAGCGGCGGCATCATGTCGGCATCGGTCCGATTCACGCGCGACACCACCACCGAACGGGACGCATCGCCCGGTGCGATGAGCCGCGCATTGGCGATGCCGAGATTGCCCGCCGTCGGCTGCACGTCGCAGGTGTTCGTGCCTAACAAGCTGGTGGTGTAGCGGAAATCCAGGTTCACGGGGGTCGGTCCGCCGGGACGGTGGCAGTTGGCGCAGTTGGTGTGCAGCCACGCGCGCGCACGTTCACCGACCGGTGCGGAGCCGGAAGGATTCGGGATCAACGGCAGCTGATCGATGGGCGAGGTGACCGCGGGCGTCAGCGCGCTGATGAAGTCGAGCGTGAACACCTGGTTCGCGGTGCGGCCCGTCGATGGATAGGTCAGGTCGCCGTTGAGTTGCCCGGTCTCGAGGCCGAGCGTACGACCGGCCGCCGAGGTGTGGCACATCAGGCATTGCGCCTCGCTCGGGAATTCCCAGGACTGGCCGTTCACCATGGTAGTGAGGCCGCCGACCACGCGCGTGGCGTCGGTGCCCTGCGCGTTCCACTGGTAGGTGTATCCCGCCCAGCTGCCGTCGGTGTGATGCATGAACAGGCGCGTCTCGGCCAGCGTGCCGCCGACGGTGAAGTCCTTGCGCAACACGCTGCCCACCGGGAAGTCGAAGTGATTGCTGCCCGCGTCGACGGTGATGCGCTGGCCATCCGGCAGTGCGAGCCAGCGTGACTTCGCCGCGCCGTCCGACCAGAACGCCGCATTGGGTGCGTACGGGATCATGCCGCTCGACGGTAGTTTGGGGTTCGAGCCGTTGGCGCAACCGGTCTGCGACAACAGGCCCGCGACGACGCCGCCACCGCCGCCCGACGGCACGAGCTTGTAGACGCCACCGCCGCCGAGATCGAGGAAGTACAGCTCGTGTGCCTGGTCCTCGCCGAAGCCCGCGATGTTCTGCCCGGACTGGTAACCCGCGCCCATCTGCATCGTCGGCGTGGTGTCGCGCGCGATGTTCCAGATGTAGCCCGAAGAGAAGTCCGCGAACACGTAGCGACCCGCGAGCCCCGAGATCGCGGAGCCGCGATACACGTAGCCGCCCGTGATGGCCGCGGCCAACGAGTGATCGACTTCGGCCACCGGCGCGATGGGACTCGGGTTCGGGCCGCAGCTGCCGGGTCCGGCGTGACTGCCTTCGCGGCAGCGCCAACCGTAGTTGCCGCCGGGCACGACCTTGTCGATTTCTTCCCAGGCACTCTCGCCCACGTCACCCAGCCACAACTCGCCGCTGCCGCTGTCGAAGCTCCAGCGCCACGGATTGCGGAAGCCATAGGCGTAGATCTCGGGGCAGTTGGCGCTCCCGGTGCCGCTGGCATTGCAGCGCGCATTGCCCGCGTAGGGGTTGGTCGCCGGGATCGTGTACGCGGCGCCGGGCGTGTTGCCCACGTCGATGCGCAGCATCTTGCCGAGCAGGATGGTGAGGCGCTGGCCGTTGCCGATGGTGCCGTGCTGGTCGTCGCCGCCGCCGCCATCACCGATGCTGCTGTAGAGATAGCCGTCGGGGCCGAAAGCGATGGTGCCACCGTTGTGGTTGGACTCCGGGTCGTCGACCTTGAACAGGATGTTCTCGGTGCTCGCGTCGAGCGACGTGCCGCCATTGGTGGTCTGGAACTCCGACAACACGTCCACCGCACCGAGCGATGCGTCCGTGCCCGTGTAGTACAGGTAGACGCGCGGATCGGTCGGGTAATTGGGATGGAAAGCCATCGACAACAATCCGCGTTCATCGCCACCGCCGCTGAAGGTCACGCGGCCGGAGATGTCGATGAAATTGCCCGGTGTTCCCGGGTTCGCGACGTTGTTGAACACCTTCACGATGCCGCCCTGCTGCACGATGAACCAGCGCGAGTTGTCGCCGGGCGCCTGCAGGATGGCGACGGGATCGGAGAACGACAGCGAGCTGAACACGCGTTGCGCCGCGAACGAAGCGCTCGACGAGGGCGCGGTGCCGGCCACGCAGCTGGAGTTCGCGGGGCGCGAGTCGAGGCCCGAGGTGGGCGTGCCGGCCGAGTCGGTGGTCGCATTGACCGAAGTCGACAGGCCCGAGACATTGGGCGGCGTCGCGGCGTCGAAGGCACGCAGCTGGTAGCTGTAGTTGGTGGCCGCGGTGAGACCGGTGTCGGTGTAGGTCGTGCCGCTGGTCACGGTGGCGAGGATGGTGCTGCTGCCATTGCGGTACACGCGATAACCCGCGAGGCCTGCGCCGCCCGTGTCCGTCGATGCATTCCAGTCGATACGGATCGAAGTCGAGGACAACGCCGTGGCGGACACTCCCGCAGGAACGCTCGGCGCCGCGGTATCACCCAGCGTCGTGGCCGAAGCGGCCGGCGTGGACAGCGCCGACACATTCGCCGGCGTCGCATTGTCGAAGGCGCGGACCTGGTAGCTGTAGGTCGTGTTCAACGTGAGGCCGGAGTCGGTATAGCTGGTGCCGCTGGTGACCGTGGCGAGCACGCTGCTGCTGCCATCGCGGTAGACCCGATAGCCCGCGAGCCCCGCACCTCCGGTGTCGACGGAAGCACTCCAGTCGATGCGGATCGAGCTTGCCGACAAGACCGTGGCGGTGACACCCGAAGGTGCAGCGGGCGCCGTGGTGTCGGCCGGCGTCGTGGCGGATGCCGCGGGCGTGGACAACGCCGATACGTTCGGTGGCAGCGCGTTGTCGTAGGCGCGCACCTGGTAGGTGTACGTGGTGTTCGGCAACACGGTGCCGTCCGTGAAGCTGGTCCCGCTGGTGACGGTGGCGAGGACGCTGCTGTTGCCGTTCCGGTAGATGCGATACCCGGCGACGCCGAGACCGGCATCGGTCGACGCCGTCCAGTCGACGCGGATCTGCGTGGACGACAGCGCCGTGGCGGCGACACTCGAGGGCACGGTGGGTGCCGTGTTGTCGGCTTGCGTGGTCGCCGAGGCCGCCGGCGTGGACAACGCCGACACGTTGGACGGTGTCGCGTTGTCGAACGCGAGCACCTGGTAGCTGTAAGTGGTGTTCAGCGTGAGGCCGCTGTCGGTGAAGGTGGTGCCGCTGGTAACGGTGGCCAGGATGCTCGTGCTGCCATCTCGATAGATGCGATAACCCGCGACGCCCACGCCCGCGTCCGTGGATGCCGTCCAGTCGATGCGGATCTGGGTGCCGGAGACGGCGGTTGCGGTCACGCCCGACGGAATGGTGGGCGCCGTGGTGTCGGCCTGCGTCGTGGCCGATGCCGCGGGCGTCGACAGCGCCGACTCGTTCGGCGGATTCGCGCCGTCGAAGGCCCGCACCTGGTAGCTGTAGTTAGTGTTGGGGCTCAGGCCGGCGTCCGTGTAGCTCGTGCCATTCGTCACCGTGGCCAGCACACTGCTGCTGCCGTTGCGGAAGATGCGATAACCCGCGAGCCCGGCGCCGCCCTGGTCAGTGGAAGCCGTCCAGTCGATGCGGATATCGGTGAGCGACAGCGCCGTGGCGGCGACACCCGTGGGCGCACTGGGCGCCGTGGTGTCACCGAGCGTGATGGCCGACGCCGCCGGCGTGGACAGCGCCGACACATTCGGGGTGGCCGCGGTGTCGAAGGCGCGCACCTGGTAGGTGTACCCCGTGGAAGGCGTGAGGCCCGTGTCGGTGTACGAAGTCCCCGTGACCGTGGCGAGCACCGTGGCGCTGCCATTGCGGAACACGCGATAACCCGCGACCGCCACATCGTCGGTGGATGCGGTCCAGCTCACCTGGATGGCGGTGCTCGACTGCGCCGCGGCGGCCACGTTGGTCGGAACCGAAGGCGCGGTGGTGTCCGTGGCTCCCGGAGTGGTCGCGCTCGCGGAGTTGCTGGGGCCGGACTCGTTTGCCGGTGATGCCTTGTCGATCGCGGTGACCGTGAAGCTGTACGCGGTGTTCGCGGCGAGATTCGTGAGCGTGGTGGTCACACCCGTCACCGTTCCGGCCAGCGGCGTGCCGCTGCCGTTCTGGTAGACGCGGTAACCCGCGACTCCGGTGCCCGCATCCGTCGAAGCGCTCCAGTTGAGTCGGATCGAGGTGTTGGAGACGGCCGTGGCGGTGAGATTCGTGGGAACGGTGGGCGGCGTGGTATCCGCGAGTGCCAGCGTGTTCACGTTGATCGCGGCCGTCGCATTCGACACGTTCGGCGGCATGGCCGCGTCGAAGGCGCGCAATGCGTAGCTGTAGCCCGTGTTCGCCGTGAGTCCGCTGTCGGTGAACGTGGTGGCCCCCGTGACGGTGGCCGTGGGCGTGGTCGCGCCGTCGCGATAGACGTAGTAACCCGCGACGCCGATGCCGACATCGGTGGACGCGGTCCAGTCGAGACGGATCTGCGTGGTCGAGAGCGCGGTACCGCCCAGGTTGGTCGGAACCGAGGGCGGCGTGACGTCCACCACGGGCGCGGCCGGGGTGGTCGCGGTCGCCGGCGCGGACAGTCCCGACTCGTTGGGCGGCGTCGCGCCGTCGAAGGCGCGCACGTTGTAGCTGTAGCTAGACTCGGGGTTGAGGTTCGAGTCGGTGAAGGTCGTGGTGGTCACGCTCGCGAGCGCCGTCGCCGCGCCGTTGCGGAATATGCGGTACCCGGCGACGCCCGTACCGACGTCCGTGGAGGCGGTCCAGGTCAGCCGGATCTGCGTGGGCGAAGTGGCTTCTGCCATCACGCCGCCCGGGATGCTGGGCACCGTGACGTCGTTGGAAGGCGGCGGCGGACTGGAGCCGCCGTCGTCGCCACCGCCGCAGGCCGCCAGGGTGAGCGCAAGGACCTGCGCGGCCAGACCGGCAAGGATGCGACGCACGGCAACGGGCATGGATCGAGACCTCGGAGCCCGACGCGGGAAAGAACTCCCGTCTTTTTTGGCGGCTCGCTGGCCGGCAAGCTGAGCACAACCCGATGACGCTGGCTAGCTGTTGGCCAGCGCAGACATCGGATTTTGCATGTTAGTTACAACTCGTCAGCCCGTTGATCCAGTCGGTCAGCAGCTGCACGCCGGCGGTGTCGATCTTGTGCCGTCCCAGCGGCGGCATCGCGTCCGCACCCGTGCGGTCCATGCGGGCGACCACCACCGAGCGCGCCGCCGAACCCGGCGCGATCAAGCGCGGATTGCTGATGCCCAGGTCGCTGAGCGTGGGCGTGATGTCGCAGGCGTGGGTCTGGTTCAGCGCGGTGGTGTAGCGCAGGTCCATGTCCGAGGGCACCGGCGCGCCGGGGCGATGGCAATAGGCGCAGTTGCCATGTAGATAGGCACGCGCGCGTTCGGCCAGCGGTGCCGATCCGGCCGGATCCGGGATGACCGGCAGTTGCGCCGGGGTCTGCGTGAGCGCCGGCGTCAGCATATCGATGGTGTTGAGCGTGGTGAGCTGGTTCGCGGTGCGACCCGTGGCGGTGTAACCGAAGTCACCGTTGAGCTGGCCGATCTCGAGCCCCAGGCTGCGGCCGGCCGCGGCGTTGTGGCATTGCAGGCACTGCGCTTCGCTCGGGAACTGCCAGTCCTGGCCGCCGACCTGCACGGTCTTGCCACCGACCACGCGCGTCGCCTCGGTCTGCTGCGCGTTCCATTCGTAGGTGTAACCAGCCCAGTTGCCATCGCTGTGGCGCATGAAGAGCCGGGTCTCCACCAGCTGCGAGCCGATGGTGAAGTTCTTCATGAGCACGCTGCCGTTGGGAAAATCGAAGTCATTCGTCGACCCGTCGACGCTGATGCGCTGCCCATCGGGCAATGCCAGCCAGCGCGCCTTGACCGCGCCGTCCGAAAAGAAGGGGGCATTGGGCGCGTAGGGAATCAGCCCGGCCGCCGCGAGCCTGGCGTCGCTGGTACTCACGCATCCCGTCGCGGTGAGCTGTGTGGGAATCGTGCGCCCCGTGCCCGAGGCCTGCACCAGCTTGTGCAAGGTGCCGCCGAGGTGGACCACGTAGATCTCCCCGTCGGTGTCCTGCGCGAACGAGGATATTTGCAGGTTGGTGTCGCGCGCCGGCGAGCCCGTGCCCAACGTCTGCGTCGGGGTCGTGTCGCGCGCGATCTGCCAGATGTTGCCCGAGGCGAAATCGCCGAACACGTAACGTCCGTAGAGGTTGGGAATCTCGCTGCCGCGGTACACGACGCCGCCGGTGGTCGATTGACCAAGGGACCGGCCATACACCGCGACCGGTGCGATCGGATTCGTATTGTTGCCGCAGGTGGAGTTGTAGGCGGTGTCACCCTCGAAGCAACGCCAGCCATAGTTGCCCCCGCGCTTGACCTCGTCGACTTCCTCGAGCGTGCTCTGGCCCACGTCGTTGAGCCACAACTCACCGCTCACGCGGTCGAAGCTCCAGCGCCACGGGTTGCGGAAACCATAGGCGTAGATCTCGGGACAGTTGGCGGAGCCACTGCCCGTGGCATTGCACCGCGCATTGGTCGCGTACGGATTCGACGAGGGGATGGCGTAGGTCGTGGTGCTGTTCGAATTGGCGATGTCGATGCGCAGCATCTTGCCGAGCAACGTGGTCAGCAACTGGCCGTTGCCGATGCTGCCGTGCGCATCACCCGCGCCGCCGCCATCGCCGATGCCGATGTAGAGGTATCCGTCCGGGCCGAAGGCGATGTTGCCGCCATTGTGATTGTTCTCCGGGTCGTCGACGTTGAACAACACCAGCTCGCTGCCCGTGGACAGCGTCGCGCCGTTGTCCGTGGTGCGGAACTCGGACACGCGATCCACGAGGCCCAGCGTGGAATCCGTGGCGGTGTAATAAAGGTAGACGCGCGGATCGGCCGGGTAGTTGGGATGGAAGGCCATGCCCAGCAGTCCGCGTTCGTCGTTCGAGCTCGAAGGATCCGAATTCAGCTTCGACGAGATGTCGATGAAGGTGCTGGCGGACGACACGTTCGGCGTGTTGTCGAACACGCGGACCTGCCCGGTCTTCTGCACGACGTACCAGCGCGAGGAATTGCCGGGCGCCTGCAACATGAGGATGGGCTGCGTGAAGTTCGGCAGGTTCGGGAACACACGTTGCGTGTCGATCGACACGCCGCTCGGCGGATCGCCCGCCAGGCAGGTGGTGTTGCTCGGTCGCGCATCGAGACCGGACGTGCCCGTCGGCGTCGGCGATGGCGCAGGAGTCGGCGTGGGTGCCGGGGCTGGCGTGGGAGTCGGCGCCGGTGCGGGCGCCGGCGGAGATGGAGTGGGCGGGTAACCGCCATCGCCTCCGCCGCCGCAACCCGCAATGACGGCAGCCAGCGCCTGGACGAGCAGGCCGGTGGCGATTCGGGGGGCGCGCATGCGAGAGACCTCCAGCTGCGTCGGGCCTTTGGGCCCGCTGCTTGTTAGCAGCTCAGCACAGCGGTAGATCCCTGCCTAGTTGTCAGAGTTCCGCGACAGCATTTTGACCGCTTGGGCGTCGATCCACGTGGTGTCGCCGAGCGATTCGATGAAGCCGCAGTGCCCGCCGTGGGCTGTCGTGATGATGTCCAGGTGCGGTGTGCGCGCCAGGCGCGCCAGGTCCGCGGCAGCGATGATCGGATCGTCGAGCGAGGTCAGCACAGTGGCGGGTGCCGCCAGGGTTGTCAGACGGCCTCCCGTGATGGCGTAGCCCGCGAGGTAGTCGTCCATGGTGGGGTACTCGGTGTGAGCGAGCACCAGTTGGCGCGTCATCTCGCGCAGGCTGCCCACGCGCAGCAGGTCTCCGAAGTCGTAGTGGTCCGGCCAGGCGAGCTGCTTCTTGGCCAGCGAGCGTCCCCACTTGCGCACGAAGTAGCGGTGGTAGATGGGCGCCGACTCGAGCGTCAGCAGGGTCGCGGCGGGATCGAGCACCGGCGACACGGCGAGCACGCGTTCGATCGGCAGGTGCCGTCCTTCCGGATGCGCAGCCACGCGCAGCATGAAATTGCCGCCCAGCGAGAAACCTGCGAGCACCATCGGCATCCCGGGAAATTTCGTGGTCAGCGCGCGCATCGCACCCACCACCTCGGGCAGGCGGCAGGAATGAAAGAGCTCGCGGTTCAGGTGATGCGTGGCGCCGTGGTCGCGCAGGTTGAGGCGCACCACTTCGAAGTTGGCCGCAAAAAGCGTCTGCGCCAGCGACAGCAGGTAAGTGGAGTCCGCGCTGCCTTCCCAGCCGTGCAGCAGCACCGCGAGCCGCTTGCCGGGCAACCTTCCCCGTTTGGCCGGACTCGAATGGAAGGATTGCAGCGTGATGCCATCACCGCAATCGAGCAGCAGCTCCTCGCTCGCGGCGCGCATGGGGATCGCGCGACGCTCGACGCGCGCGCGCCGCCACGGCCAGTTGGGCAGGATGGTCTGGAAATGCTGGCCGCGCAGCCAGCGGCGGGGTCGGAACGAGTTATCGAGCGGGAAACCGGTCACTGCGCCTGGGGTGATTGAGCTGCCGCGGATGCGGCGGCCGGCATCGTATCACCACCCGGCGGCGCGCCTTCCGGGACGGCGGTCACGGGCGGTGCGATGGCCTCGGCGCCGTGATCCGGCACCAGCTGCACGTCGGGCGCGGCGGCGGCCGCGGCATCCGGCGCGTCGCTGGCCGGCACGATGGCCGCGGGATCCGCCGCCGGGGCCGCCGGCTCACTAACTACCGGGCGTGCGCGCAGGGATTCCACCTCGGCATAGGCGGCGTCCAGGTCGGTGCGCAGCCCGGCGATCTCCGCGCCCTGCTGCCACCACATCCACGACATGAGCCCGGCGCCGGCCAGTCCGATCACGGCGAGCAACCAGCCGAAAATCGCGGCCCAGGGACGGCGCTCGGGCACGAAGGTCGGCGTATCGATCACGGGCGCGGCGGACGGCGGCACCAGCACCGCGGACAAATCGCCGTGCACGCGCTCGGCATGCGCCTCGAGGGTGGTGGTCATGAATCCGCGCAGCGCGCCGATCTCCTTCTGCAGCGTGGCGTCGAGCGCCGCGCGGATCTCCAGCGTCATCTGCGGCAGCAGCTGCGAAATGTCCGCGCCTGGCAGGGGGACCGGTTGATCCACGGGCTCGGCGGGCGACGCAACCACGATCGCGGATTCATTCGCCGGCAACAGGTCGGGCCTGTGTATGCCTTCAGCCATGCGCATGAACGTGTCCCGCTCGGCGGTGCGGCGATCGGCCACCAGCTGCAGCTGGAACAGCATCTTGGTCACGTCCGACTGTTTGATCTGCTTGGGCAACACGCCATCGGCGCCCAGCGCGCGCGCCTGTCCCGCGTACAAGTCTCCTTCCTGCGAGGTGTACATGAGGATGGGAATGGCCGAGGTGCGCGGATTGTTCTTGATCGACTGCACCGCCTGGAAGCCGTCCATGCCCGGCATCATGTGATCCATGAAGATCACGTCGGGCCTGTTGCGCGTGAGGTATTCGATGGCGGCTTCGGCGGACTCGGCCGCATCCACCGTGATTTCGTGACGTTCGAGGATTCGCGCCAGGAATGCGCGCGCAGACTTCGAATCGTCCACGACCAAGGCACGCTTGGAGGACATCAGTTCGGCTCCCTCTCGGCAGGTTTATGGAAAGTGTAGCGTCATCGCCACCGCGCTGTGCGCGTTCGCGCGGCCCGCGCCGAATTTTTTTTCCAATGCGTAAAATTTTTCGGCAGTGCGGGCATGGATTCGTGGTTCACCGAGGGCACCACGATGAAGCACGGTGCTAGCTACAGCGACCCCGGCCTCGCATGGGCTCAAAGTCCGATGTGATCCAGCGCACGAATGATGGAATTTCCCACCCGGGCTTCGACACGCACGCGAAGCGCGCGACACATACTCGAAGCGTCGATGATTCCTGCGGCCGATGTTGGTAAGTGCATCGGGCAGGTCGAGGTCGGTCGGCAGCCCGAACAACAACAGGGCCGGCTTCGAAAGGGTATTGGCGCGAGCCGCCCTGGGAGGGATTGCGGCCTGGATTAGGAACTGCGTTCCGCTCTTGAAGGGGTCCTCATGGGACCCCTTTTGTTTTCCAGGTTCGCGTCCGCGCGTAACGTCGCTGGGCCTCTCACCTTTTCATAGAAGGCGACCAGCCGACGAGCCATTGCCTGTGACGCCCACGACTCGGCATGCGCGCGCAGCTGCGCGCGGCGCGGATCGTCGCTCTTCAGGGAAAGCGCCTGGGCCACGGCGCTTGCGAATTCGCCCTCGTCTTCGGCGACTACGAAGGCGCCGCAGCCCGGCGTGAGAATGGAGCGGGCGCCGAGCTCCGCGGTGGACACGACGGGTGTGCCCTGCGCCATGGCTTCGAGCAGCACGAGACCCTGCGTCTCCGTGCGCGAGGCGAACACGAACGCATCGCCCGCCGCATAACAGTCCGGCAATTCGGTGGCGCGATCGAGATAGCCGATGAAGCGCACGGCGTCCTCGACCCCCAGCGAGCGGGCGAGCTTCACCAGGTGTTCGCGCGCCGGCCCTTCACCCGCAATCACGAACAACGCGTCCGGACGCTGCGTGCGCAGCCGCGCGAACATTCGAACCAGGAAATCGATGTTCTTTTCATAGGCCACGCGCCCCACGTACAGCAGCAGCGGCCGGTCGGCCGGCAGGTCGAAGCGCCGGCGGAAACGTGCGCCGTCGCCCTGCACGTAACTGCCCGCGGGCAACCCGGTCGGCAGCACCTCGATCGGCGTGGTCACGCCATACGCCAGCAGTGCCTCGCGCATCGGCGCGCTGGGCGAGATCAGCGCGGCCACGTCGTCGCACTGCGAGCGCGTGAAGTGTCGCGCGAGGAATCGCCCGATGCGGCGCGGCAGCACCGGGACGTAGTGGTGCAGATAGTCTTCGAAGAAGGTGTGGTAGGTGGCCACCAGGGGCAGATGGTGGGTGCGCGCGAATCGTGCCGCCGCATAGTGGGCGATGAAGGGCGTGTGGATGTGCACCAGGTCCACGCGCGAGGCCAGCTCGGCATTCAGCACCCGCTTCAACGCGCCGGAATGGAAACGCCGGTCTTCGGGGTCGAGCGGCACTCGCCCCGAAGGCACACGAACGATGCCGGGCTCGGCGTCGGCCGCGGCGCCCGGATATTCCGGCGCGATGAGAAGCGTCTCGACACCTTCGCGCGCCAGGTCGCCGCGGAAGGTGCGGATGGACGTGGAGACGCCGTTGACGCGTGGAAAGTAGACGTCAGAGACGAACAGTACCCGCATGCCGCTGGACTGTTCCTCTCGACTAGGCGAGCGCCGCGCCCAGCAATCCGCTGGCCACGCCTAACAAGGCACCCACCAGCACGTCGGTCGGATAGTGCAGGCCGAGCACCACGCGCGAAGCGGCGATGGCCATCGCCAGCGGCACCAGCACGAAACCGAGCTCGGGGAATGCCGCGCAGGCCTGCCACGTGAACGCCACGGCGTGCAGCGTGTGGCCCGAGGGAAAGCTGTACCGATCGAGCGGCGCCTGCGCCAGCGAAATGCCGGCATGGCGGATGAAGGGTCGCTCGCGCACGAACGTGCGCTTCAGGAACTTGTAGGTCGCGAGGTTGACGGCGCTGGTGGCCAGCATGATCAATCCGACGCGCAGGCCCGCATTGCCGTACAGGAACGGCAGCGCCAGCATCAGCGCATACCAGATGACGCCATCACCGAGGCGGCTCGCGGTTCTGAAGATCACGCGCACCCAGGTGTGTTCGACGCCCCGATTCAGGCGGCGGCACAACCGGTACTCGGCGTGATCGAAACGATCCAGCAGTGAGCCCCGTAATGAATCCTGGGTCGCCATGGGGAAAGCAGTCTGTGCGCAGGACAAGGCAGACCCGTGACTGCGGCGTTAAGCTTTTGTTGCCAACCGGCTGAATTCGCTGCCGGCGCCCCGGCTGGAAATGAATCCGCTGAACCGGGATGCTCCTACGAGGATCCGTGAGGCCATCGCTACAATCCGCAGCCCGATGAAAGGACGTTCTAACCACCGCGCCGCTGCCCTTGCCGCGCTGGGGCTGGGCCTGGCGCCCGCCTCGCAGGCACTCGACTCGATCGTGCTCGAAATACGCCAGGTCGAAGTCGGCGGCATGGTGGTCCAGGACGCCGGTGCGCGACTCGATCTGCTCGACGAGAAGAACTCACGTGTCGCCCTGAAGGCCGGCAGCGCCGCGATGCCCGACCCGGTGGGCCGGCTCACCCACCTGCAACTGCTGTGTACTCGCCCGGTGGTCGCCGAACCGCGCTTCGGTTGCGAGGCCGGCAGGCTGACGGCGCGCGGTGGACCCACGGGCTCGCTCGATATGAACGTGACCGCAATGATGCTCAGCGATACCGGCATCACCACGTTCACGGGCAGGGATCTCGCAGTCGCCGGCACGACTGCGTCGATCGACGGACGCCTGGACCCCACGGGCTGGCAGGTGAAGGCGCGTACGGGCGAGGCGACCGTCTCCGCCTTGCGCAAGCTCGCCGCGCCCTGGTTCGAACTGCCCAAGGACATCACGGGCGACGGCAAGGTGGTGCTCGAAGGCGCAGTGGCCGACGCGGGCGCGGGCCTCAGCGCGGATCTCACCGCGAAACTCAGCGCCGTCGATCTGACCAACGAAGCCAGCACCATCGTCGCCGACAAGGTGTCGGCCGTCGCACGCGTGAAAGCGGAGCCGCGTGGCCAGGCCACGCAGGTGGTCGTGGATGTGAAAGGTACGGCGGGCCAGGCATTGGCCGGCCCGGTGCTGCTCGACTTCGGCGCCAATCCGCTGGATCTCGACGCCAGCGGCACTCTGCTGGGCAACGAGTTCACACTCGCCTCCCTGCGCATGGTCCAGAAGGACCTGCTGGACGTCAGCGGCAGCGGTCGCGTGAATCTCGCGGGCGACATTCCCTCGCTGAGCGGCGATTTCAAGCTCACGCGGGTGCAATTCCCCGCGGCATTCTCCAGCTACGTCGCGATCACACTCGCGGCCAGCGTGCTCGGCGACGCGCAGACCTCCGGTAGTTTGAGCGGCGAGCTCTCCGTCGTGGACAACGGCATCGGTTCGCTGCACGTGTTGCCCAGGGATCTCGATCTGCACGCCGACAAGGGACTGCTGAACATGGTCGGCATGAATGGCGAGATTTTCTGGGCGCCTGCCGGTGGTACCGAAGCGCGTGTCTCGCGGCTCGGCTGGCGCTCCGGCGGTGCGTATGGGCTCTCCGGTGGCGCGTCCGAGATCGAATTCGTTGCGTACGGCCTGAACTTTGCGCTGACGCGTCCGGCGAAGCTGCCGGTATTCGACGGCGCCATCGCCATCGATCACTTCGTGATGGGCAACCTCGGCGAGAAGAACATGGAGGTGGCGTTCAAGGGCGCAGTGGAACCCATCAGCATGCCGCTGCTCGCCAAGGCCTTCGGCTGGCCGGAGTTCAGCGGCACGCTGGCCGCGGCGATTCCCTCGGTCACGCTCAAGAACGACGTGCTCACCTTCGATGGCAACGTGGAATCGCAGGTGTTCGGCGGTCGCGTCGTCGGCAGCAACATCCGGCTGCAGGATCCGCTCGGCAACTTCCCGCGCTTCTTCGCCGATGTGCGCGCGCGCGATCTCGATCTCGGACTGGTCACGCGGACTTTCGAGGTAGGCAGCATCACCGGCAAGCTCGAGGCGGACGTGCTCGGGCTCGAGCTGTTCGCGTGGGCGCCGCAGGCTTTCGACGCGCGGCTCGCGACTCCCAAGGGTGACAAATCGCGGCACCGCATCAGCGCCAAGGCGGTGAGCAGCCTGTCGAACGTGGGCGGCGGCGGTGGCGGCGTGGTGCAGGCATTGCAGTCGGGCGTGCTCAAGTTCTTCGACGAGTACAACTACGACAAGCTCGGCATTCGCTGCCGGCTGCGCGGTGACGTCTGCGAGATGTCGGGTGTCGAACCCGCGCCGAATGGTTACTACATCGTCAAGGGATCGGGGATTCCACGCATCGACATCGTGGGCAACCAGGGCCGCGTGCGCTGGAGCCAGCTGATTTCGACGATCACGACCACGGAGCTCGGCGGGGCCACGGTGCAGTAGCCCGATGGACGGCGCGCGCGTTCGGGCCAATAATCCGTCGCACATTTGACGTATGGCGTGGTTCAGGGCGCGTTCATTGCCGCGATCCGATCATGCCGGCGTCACGCTTGCGTGAAATCAAGGAGTCATCAATGCGACGCGTATTGCCGCTGAAGCTTGCTCTCGTGTGTCTCGCGATTGCCGCGTGCGTCACGATCAACGTGTACTTCCCGGCCGCTGCCGCCGACAAGGCCGCGGACCAGTACTGGAATGACGTCACCAAGGGGACAGCCCCGCAGGCACCGCCGCAGTCGAACCTCGTGCCGAGCCGCGCCGAGCCGAACGTGCTGCTGGCAGCCCTGGGCAGCGTGCTCTACGCACTCGTCCCGGCCGCCAATGCGCAGGATGCCGAGGCCGCGCTCAATGTCAGCTCACCGGCCGTGAATCGCATCAAGAGCTCGATGGCTTCCCGATTCGGCGAACTGGAGAAATTCTTCGCCAGCGGAGCAGTCGGCGTGACCCGGGATGGCATGCTGGAAATTCGCGATCCGAACGCGGTCGCGCTCCCGGACCGTGCCACCGCCAAGCGCCTGGTCGCCGAGGACAACGCCGATCGCGCGCAGCTGTATTCGGAAGTCGCGAAGGCCAGCAATCATCCCGAGTGGGAAAAAGACATTCGCAGCGCCTGGACTCGCTCCTTCCTGCGCAGTGTCGCCAAGCCGGGCTGGTACTACCAGGACGACAGCGGCGCCTGGAAGCAGAAGTAACCTGACTAGATGAGGATCACGGGGCCCGATCCGCCGCGCGGACCGGGCCCTTTCTTTTTCTCTCGCAAACGCATGATCACGATTCTCATGGTGCTCGCGGGATTGTTCCTGCTGAACCTGGTCGCGATGTATTTCCTCCAGCCGCGGTTCACGTTTCCGATGCCGCCGGCCGGCTCCGCGCGCCCGCAGGCGCTGCAGGAAGTGCACGGCGAAGCGATCTGGTCCGAAGTGGACGGGCAACGAGTCGAGGCCTGGTTGCTGCCCGGCACGGGTGCGGGGCCCTCCCCCGTGTTGATCTACACGCATGGCAACGGCGAGCTGATCGACTACTGGGCGGACGAGTTCGTGCCGCTGCGTGCCGCGGGTATCCATATCCTGCTGGTGGAATACCCCGGCTATGGACGCTCGCTCGGGTCGCCGTCGGAGTCGAGCGTGACGGCGGCGCTGGTCGCCGCCCATGACCGCGTCGCGGCCGATCCGCGCGTCGACCCGCGCCGCATCATTGGTTACGGGCGGTCACTGGGGGGCGGCGCCATCGCGCAACTTGCCGCGAAACGACCGCTGGCCGCGCTGGTGCTCGAGTCCACGTTCACCAGTCTCACGGACATCATCCGGGGCTATTACGTGCCCGACTGGCTGATACGCAATCGCTTCGATACCCGCAAGGTGCTCCAGGAATTTCAGGGGCCCGTGCTGCTGCTGCACGGGCAATTCGACCAGGTCATCCCGGTCGCCCATGCGCATGCGCTCCAGGCAGCCAGACCCGCCGCCGAATTGCATGTGCTCCAGTGCGGGCATAACAATTGTCCGCGGCAATGGGAGCTGGTGCTCAGTTTCCTCACCGCGAACGGCGTATGTAGAGGGCCTGACCCGGAGGCGAACCATGAAGAAAGCCACACTTGTTAGCGCGTTGCCGATGCTCGGCTGCGCGCTGCTGCTGACCGGCTGCGGTCTCGCCGACGTCGGCGCGGCCGCCGCGACCGAAGGTGCTTCCGCCGCGGAGCAGGCCAAGCAGGCGAAGAAGACCGAGGAAAAGGTCGAGAAGCAGATCGAAGCGGCGCAGCAGGCGAATGCCGACGCGCTGGCCGAGGCCGAAAAGCAGAGCGAGTAGCTATTCGCGCATGCCGGTGCCGCGGTTCATGAAGAACACCGCAACGCCGAACAGCACCACTGCGGCCGCGATCATGATGCTGAACGCGACGTAGACGTTCACGTCGCTCGTGCCGAGGAATCCGTACCGGAACGCATTGACCATGTGCAGGATGGGATTGGCGTACGACACGTGCCGCGCCCATTCCGGCAGCAGTGTGATCGAATAGAACACGCCGCCGAAATAGGTGAGCGGGGTCAGCACGAAGGTCGGGATCCAGTTCACCTGGTCGAAGTTCTTGGCGAACAGCGCGTTGATGAATCCGCCGAGCGCGAAGATCACCGAGGTCAGCACCACGGCGCCGAGGATCACCAGCGCGTGGTGCACGTGCAGCTTGGTGAAGATCAGCGAGACGATGGTCACCGCGGCGCCGACCAGCAGTCCGCGCACCAGTCCGCCGCCCACGTACCCGAGCACGATGACCCAGTTGGGCAGCGGCGCCACCAGCATCTCCTCGACGTGTTTGCCGAACTTCGCACCGAAGAACGACGACACCACGTTGCCGTAGGAGTTGGTGATCACGGCCATCATGATGAGGCCGGGCGCGATGTACTGCATGTACGGCACGCCATCCATGAGACCGACGCGGCCGCCGATCAAACTACCGAAGATGACGAAGTACAACGCCGAGGTGACCGCCGAGGGCACGATGGTCTGTGCCCAGATGCGGATGATGCGGCCGTACTCGCGGATGATGATGGTCTTGAGACCGGTCCAGCGTGCACGTTCCAGGCCCTTGGGCGAGTCGGCTTCGCGCGTCGCTTGCGAGACTTCGGTGCTCATTTGCGTTCGACCAGTTTCATGAAGAGCTCTTCGAGCCGGTTCACCTTGTTGCGCATCGACAGCACGCCGATGCCCTGCTCGGACAGCTTGGCGAACACCTCGTTGAGACTCTGCTCCTTCGACACTTCCACCTCGAGAGTGTGCTCGTCGACCAGGTCGAACTCGTAGCCTGGCACCTGCGGCACGCTCGACACGGCCTCGCGCAGGTTGAGCACGAAGGTTTCGGCCTGCAGCTTGCGCAGCAGGCTCGACATGCGGTCGCGTTCGGCGATCAGCCCGCCATTGATGATGGCGATGTTGCGGCAGAGGGTTTCGGCTTCTTCCAGGTAGTGAGTCGTCAGGATGATGGTGGTTCCCTGCGCGTTGATCTCGCGCAGGAAGTCCCACATCGAACGGCGAATCTCGATGTCGACGCCGGCCGTGGGCTCATCGAGGATCAGCAGGCGCGGCTGGTGCACCAGCGCGCGCGCGATCATGAGGCGGCGCTTCATGCCGCCCGAGAGACCGCGTGCCATCTTGTTGCGCTTGTCGGCCAGTTGCAGCAGCGAGAGGTACTGGTCGGCCCGTTCGCGCGCCAGCCCACGCTCGATGCCGTAGAAACCCGCCTGGTTCACCAGGATGGTCTCGGGCGTCTCGAACTGGTTGAAGTTGATTTCCTGCGGAACGATGCCGATGCAGGCCTTGGCGGCCTCGAGTTCGCGATCGAGATCGTGTCCGAACACGTTGACGGTGCCGGCGGACTTGTTCACCAGCGAGGTCAGGATGCCGATCAGCGTGGTTTTGCCGGCGCCGTTCGGGCCGAGCAATGCGAAGAAATCGCCCTGCTCCACGTCCAGGTCCACGCCCTTGAGAGCCTGGACCCCGTTCTTGTAGGTCTTGGTCAGTCCACGGATCGACAGTGCGTGCATGGTGAGAGCATGAAGATTCCCGCCACAAATTCCATCCTCCGAAAGGGAGGATGCAGAGCGGGATGCCTTACTTGCCGACGGCCTCGTCCATGACGCTCTTGAAGACACCGTCCCAGAAGGGCGCGGCGGGATTGTCCTTGCACTGGTCGGCGGCTTCGCGAAGTGCCTTGGGCGACGCCTTCCACACCTTGGCGTCGACGTAGTCCCCGGCCTCGCTGCGCATCGACGCGTACATGGTGGTCGCTATGCGCGGCATGAACTCCGTGGCCGCCGCTTCGTTCGCCTCGTCACGGATCAGGTTCCACTCCCAGACGAAGTCCGAGCAGCGCATCTTCTTGATGCGTGCCTTTTCCTTGTCCGTCAGCTGCGGATCCGGCTTGGCGGCCACCGGCTTGGGCTCCGCGCCGGTAGATTGGCGCAGCTCGACCTTCATCTCGACATTGGCTTCCACCGGGCGGCCCGACGCGTCGATGGCGGGACGGAACCGCGCGCTCTGCAGCACCTTGACCAGCTGGGGTTCGAACCCGTCGGTGGTGTTCTCGGTGACCAGCACGTCCCGCACCTTGCCATCGTCTGCCACGCGTAGCGTGGCGGCGACGTATCCACCGAGCTTCTTGTTGCCGACACTGACCTTGGCCGTGGGCGCGGCCGAGATGACCTGGGGGTCACTGGGACCGGTTTGTGCACCGGCGACCGTGGAAAAGAGGGTCAGGACGAAGAAGGGAACTACTGCGCGTGCAGTCAGAGGCATGTGTCGGCTGGCTCCTTGGCTGGTCGCAACTGCCCGGGGCCTGCCAGGCAGACCGGCACCCGCCTGCGCGGGTGCCGGCGTTCAGCCTGCCTTGTTAGAAGCCTCGGGTCACGCGCAGCGCTCGCTGCGCGTCCACGAATCCGAATCCGGTGTCGAAGTCGAACCCGTTGGCATTATCGACGCGTTGCGGGCCGATGTCGCCCCCGAAATTGCGCAGTTTCATGTCATCGGCGGTCAGCCTTAGGGTCCAGTAGATGGCATCAGGTGACAGATTCCGGGGCCCGAAGAAGTGCTTGTGGTCCGCGATGTCCCTGGCCCGCTGGTCGAGCATCAGCGCCGCGACGGCCGCCACGTGGGGGGCGGAAGCCGAAGTGCCGAAGAAGTTCGGGAATCCGTCCGGTTCGCTGGTGCCCGGGATCTCGAAGTCCAGGTCGAAATAGAAGAACGAGGTATTGCCACCGTCCGGTCCCGTGACACCCGGCTTGACGCGGATTTCCGGGAAGGGCAGGTGCCTGCCGTTCTTGCCGATCAGGATGGGCACGCCACCCGCCGACGAGAACGAGTTCAGGCAGGCGGGGATGCACTGCGGGCGCAGCGGGCTGCCCCACTCCTCGGTCTGGTACCAGGCGGCGGCGCCGACCGCTTCCGCGCCCGCGGCGTTCGCATGGCCGTACACGGTGCCGCTGGCAGTGTCGTATTCGTTGACCACGAGCACCCCGGCGTCGAGGTCGAACCAAACGTACTTGAGATAGTTAGGCGCCGGCCCCTCGACCAGCTCGACACCGATCTGCAGGTCCACGTCCGCACCGGTGGTGTTCACCAGGATCGGGGTTTCCACCGCGTCCGCGCCGACGTTGAAGTCGATGCCGGGGAACTGGCAGACGACGTTCTCGATGTCGTCGCCGCAGAAGTCGACCAGGTTGCCATCGGCATCGTAGAACCAGACGTCGATGTCGCTCTGCGCACCGCGCTTGCCGTTGGCCGACAGCGAAGGCTGGTCCCACTGCAGTGAGAACAGCGTGATGTCACCGGCCGTGGCGGTCACACTCTGCAGCGTGTCCACGCCGCGGCCCTTGTCGAAATCGTGCAGCTTGCCGAACACGCCATCCTCGTCGGAGACGCGGAAACGCGATTCATAGGAAGCGCGCGCGTCATTGCCGGCCGATGAGAAATACGCGACGCCGTCCTTGTAAACGTCGTCCACCGCCTGTGCGATGATGCCGTCTTCGAACATCGGCTCGGCATAGTAGATGATGTCGTCGACGATCACCTTGGAACCCGCCGCGGCGAGCGCGCGGATGCCATCGGCAAAATCTTCCTGGCTCACGAACGCGGTGTAGAACGCCTGCGGCGACGCGGGCGCCACGTCGTGGATGAGCTGCATCATCGCCCGGCCTTCATCCGTGCAGTCGTCGCTCGGAACGTCCGAGAGGTCCTTGAGTACCCGCACGTTGCGAGGCAGGTCGTTGTTGGCGATGTCCTCCGCGGCACGCGTGAACCGCGCACCGGGCTCGAATGCGCCCGGGGCACAGTCGTAACTGTCGGACAAGACGCCGATGCGGATGCCGCGGCCGTTGACGCCAAACTCCCGGCGCGCAAGGTTGGAGCGCAGCGAGCGGTCGCCCTGTGAAGTCACCGAGCCCGCGCGCGCCATGGCGAGCGTGGGCCGCATGAACTTGAGCGCGCTGGTGGTGGACATGTCGGCGAGGGCCCTCACCGGCACGCGGCCCGAGACGGCGGTCGCATGCAGCTTCGCGTCCTTGAGGCCCTTGGCCACGAGTTGCGCCCGCAGGCTCTGGAGATCGTTGCCATACGCGCTGACCGAGACGTAGCCATTGCTGGCGCGCAGTGCCGGGATCCTGCGCGCGAACGCGTTCACCACGTCGGATTGCGGACGGCGCGCGGTGGCGCGCTGCATGATGTTGAGCGTGCTGCTCAGCTTCGCGCCGTCACCGGTGCGCGCCGCTTTTTTTGCGGCCACGGCTTCCTGGCGGGTGGCGCCTTGGGCGCCGATGGAAAACAACACCGCCATGGCGGCGGCTGCCGCGATGGCTGACTTCCTGATGATCATTGTGCTCCCCGGGTTAGGTTGATTGCCGGCGCGTGCGAGCCTTTCCGGCTGCACGCGCTCGTTCTTCCATGAAGTGCTTATCTGTCGGGAGCATGCGCCGCGAGGGTGTCGGCGGCAAGACGCTGGATGCCGCCGAGCAGCAGCTCATGCAGTCGCCTGTCGGCACCGGCTGACGCCGTCGTCAGCAACTCCCGCCAGAAGCCCACCTGCGTCGCCCAGCGAGGTCGCAATGTATCCGCGTTGCGTTCCGCGGCGGCCTCGAGCGCGGCCAGCGAACAGGCGGCCAGTGATTCCACGGCGCCGATGGTGGCGCCGAAAACCAGGCAGGCCGCGCGCGGACGACTGCGCGCCAGGTGCCAGCCGTACACCAGCATGCGGCGCGTGATGGAGCGCGCGACGAAGGGCTCGAAGTAGGCAGGCGCGGCACGAAGAGAAGCGTCGTGCACGCCGCAGGACCGGAGCTCGAGCCAGCGCGGTGCGAACGCGAAGCCGGCATCGAACAGGCTGAACGGCGCGCCCGAGAGACGACGCACGGCGTGCGCCGGCATGTCGGCCCATTGCGCACGCAGCGTTTCGAGCAGCGGCGGCAACGTGACCCCGCATTCGCACTCGGCGACCCGCATGGCCAGCTGCCCGAGGCACTCCGAATTCAGCTCGGCGAGTGGCCCCGGATCCACTCCCTGCGACGGCAGCCAGTGGCGCGCTTCCTCGCGCGTCTGGGAAATCCCGCGAATCACCATGTCATTCCTCCCTGTTCCCGCGAGATATCTTGCGCCGCGACCCCTTGAAAGTCATTTCCAAATTTGGGAAATTTTTCCCAAATTTCAGGGATCGCAGAATCCACTCCAGGGCAGGGAAAAACACATGAGAATCTCGGACGACCGTTACAGCCGCGACCGGCTGCGCCTCGATCTCGCATTGCGCTTCATCCAGCACGAGGCGCGCACGCACACCATCCGCGCGTGGACCGGCCTCACCGACGACCGGATCCGCAAGCTCTACCGCACCTATCTATACGAGGCTGGCGGCACCGGCGTGGCGCGCCACCGCGGCAAGTCGCCCCGCCAGGCGGCCTTTTTCACGCGCAGCATGCGCATGCGGCGGGAAGCGGCGGTCTTTGCCAGCGTCAGCAGCCTGTTCGGCCTCATCACGCGGGACAGCATCACGGTTGACCGGGCGGCCCAGCCGGCACCCACGGTCGCGCGCGGGGCATTGCTGTGCGAGGCCTTCGAGACCTACCGCGCGCTGGTCGGCGAGCCGCAGATCTCGTTCGAGCACGCGGTGTTCCTGCTGGGCGCGCTGCATGCGGGCGACGAACTGCGGGTGGCACATTGCCGCGACTGCGCCGGGGTGCTGGTCACGGACCGGCTGGCGCTGCGCACGCCGGTCTGCAACGACTGTGGCGGCGCCCGGGGTACGGGTAACGGGACCGACGACGAGCCTGAGCGGCGAGCCGACGCCATGCGCGGATGATAGATTCGGGCGCGTGAACCGCCCGATCCTGTTCTCCGGCCCATTCCTCGAGAGGCGCGCGGAACTGCGCGACGACCCCGGCTGGATCGCGGCCGCGCGCTCCGATCCGGGCACCCGCTACGTACTTGCCGAAGGCGCACGCCAGCTGGTGACCATCGGATCCGAGCTCGACGTGGCCTTGCTGCGGAACGGGGACCCGCTGCTGGCACGCGCCCAGGACGCGGCCTTCACCTTGTTAGGGTGGTTCCGGGGCGACCGGACCGTGCTGGTCGAGCTCGACCCGGCAGCGCTCGACCAGGCCGCCGGCCTGCCCGAGGCCACCGAGCTCAAGGAGCTGCGCCCGCTGGCGCCCGTCCTGCCCGCCGATGCCGCGTCGCTGCTGGCTTATGCGCGCGCACTGGTGCTGTGGCGCGGCCGTCACCGGCACTGCGGCGTCTGCGGCGCGGCCAACCGGCCGTCACGCGCGGGCCACGTCATGCGTTGCAGCCGCTGCGACAACGAGACGTTTCCGCGACTCGATCCCGCCATCATCGTGCTGGTCACCGACGCCAGCGGCGAGCGCGCCTTGTTAGGCCGCCAGGCCGCGTGGCCCGCGGGTCGCTACTCGACCATCGCCGGGTTCGTCGAGCCCGGCGAAAGCCTCGAAGACGCCGTCGAGCGCGAGGTGCTCGAGGAAACCGGCGTGCAGGTCGGCGACGTCGAATACCACTCGTCGCAACCCTGGCCGTTCCCCTCCTCACTGATGCTGGGCTTCCGCGCCGTGGCCCGCAGCGAGGCGATCACGCTGCGCGACGGCGAGCTCGAGGATGCGCGCTGGTTCACGCGCGCGGACGTCGAGGCCGGTCACCCCGCGCTGCCGCCACCGGGCGCAATTTCCGCGCGGCTGATCGATGCCTGGTTCAACCAGCCCGGTGGACCACCAAAGCGCTGGTGACCGGAGCTTGGGACTCATTCGATGTGCTTGTTAGTCCTCGCGTGGCGATGCCACGCGCGTCATCGGCTGGTCGTCGCCGCGAATCGCGACGAGTTCCACGCACGCGCGGCCGCGCCGCTCGGACCCTGGGATGACGCACCCGGCGTGATCGGCGGGCGCGACCTGCTGGCCGGCGGCGCCTGGTTCGCGGTCGACACGCGACGGCGCTTCGGCATCGTCACCAACTTCCGGGAGTTCGGACGCCGCCGGCGCAGTGCGCCGTCGCGCGGCGGGCTCATCCCTGCCTTCCTGTCGGGCGGCCAGTCGCCGGGCGAATACCTGCACCAGCTCGAGACCGACGCGCCCGGTTACGCTGGCTTCAACCTGTTGCTGGGAGATGAATCGTCACTCTGGTATGCGTCGAACCGCGCGGACCAGTTCGCGCGCGAGCTCGAGCCCGGAATCTACGGCCTCTCGAACGAATTCCTGGACACGCCATGGCCCAAGCTGGTCCGGGTGCGGGCCCGGTTCACGCGCCTGCTCCGGGATCCGCAGGGCGCGGATGCCGGGCAGCTCGAAAGCAGCTTGTTTGAGATGCTCGCGGATCGCGAGCCCGCGCCGCCCGACTCGGTGCCACCCGGCGATTTGTCGCCCGAATGGGCCCGCAAGCTGTCCGCACCGTTCGTTCTCGATGCGACTTATGGCACGCGCTGCTCCACGGTGTTGACGGTCGACGACAGACTCCGGATCGCCGAGCGCCGCTTCGACGCGCAGGGCTCGCCGGCCGGCGAATCTGAATACCTGCTGAACGGCGCGGCATGAAGTCGGCAACGGAACCCGCGCGCAAGTGGTCGACTCTCATTAGAATTCCTCCACTTTTCGCCCCGCCGCGGGTGTCATGTCGACGTCGCATTACAACCATCGCACGCGCCCGTCCGCTTTCACGCTGTTGTCACTGCTCGTTGCGCTGCTGGCCTCGCCGGCATTCGGCGCGGTCGAGGTCGAAGTACGTGGCGTCGAAGACGAACAGATCCGCGCCAACGTGCTCGCCTATCTATCGTTCGAGCGCTACAAGGACTCCGATGACCTGTCGCCGGAGTTCGTGGAGCGCCTGCAGGAGCGCAGCGAACGCGAGGTGAGTCTCGCGTTGCGACCATTCGGCTATTACGAACCGAAGGTGAGCACCGAGGTGCGCCGTTCGGGCGGCGGCAACGAACAGAACTACCGCGTGGTCGTGAACGTCGTGCCGGGCGAACCTGTGCTCGTGAGGACCGTCGACGTCAAGGTCACCGGTGCGGGCGCCACCGACAAACACTTCACCGACATCACCAACGACCTGCCCATCCAGCCCACCGACCGCCTCAACCATGCAGCGTACGAGTCGCTCAAGGGCGGGCTGGTGCGCGCGGCCGCGACCTACGGCTACCTCGACTCGCGCATGCTGAAGAACGAGATGCGCGTGGACCCGGTGGCGCGCGTGGCCGACGTGGCCATCGAATTCGATACCGGCCCGCAGTACAAGTTTGGCGCGACCACGATACGCCAGGACGCCATCGATGAATCGCTGGCGCGGCGTTTCATGCGCTACCACGAAGGCGAGCCGTTCAACGCCACCGAGCTGCTGCGTACGCAGTTCGCGCTCGACGACAGCCTGTACTTCTCCACCGTCGAAGTGCTGCCCGAGGAGCGCGACCGCGAGAACCTCACCGTTCCCATCGGCATCGATGCCGAACCCAACCGCCGGCATCGCTACCAGTACGGCGTGGGCTACGGCACCGACACGCAGGTGCGCGGCACGATCGCATGGGAAGACCGCCGCATCAATTACGCCGGGCATCGCTTCCGCACGGAAATCCGCGCGGCGGCGCTGGAGCAATCGATCGATGCCTCGTACATCATTCCCATCGGGGATCCGGCCATCGAGAAATTCACGATGGGGCTCGCCGGTGAACACGAGCGCCGCGCGGACCTCGACGACCAGTCGATCAACTTCACGCCGGCATTCACGCACGTCCGTCGATCCTGGTTCGGCAACAACTACTGGCAGCGCGTGACCTATGTCGAGTTGCTCGACACCCGGTCGGAATTCGTGCAGTCGGGCAGCATCGAGGAGCAGACGCTGCTGATCCCGGGCATCAGCTTCGCGCTGGTGCCACCGAACTACCTTGGCGAGGCGCTGTTCAGCCGCACGCTGTTCCTGGAGCTGCGCGGATCACACAGCGCGCTGGGGTCGGATTCGAACTTCCTGCAGGGCCACGTGCAGGCCGAGCGTGTGTTCGATTTCGCGAGCGCGCCGAAGTGGCACGTGTACATGCGCGGCGAGGTCGGCGCGACCGCGGTCTCGAGCACCAGTGGACTCGCGCCCTCGCAGCGCTTCTTCGCGGGTGGCGATCGCAGTGTGCGCGGATACGCGGTGGACTCCCTGTCGCCCGTCCAGGAGACCCCGGATCCCGACTGCACGCCCGCCGAGGAGCCGTGCCCGCCGGTGCTGGAAAAGGTCGGCGGCAAACACATGCTCGCGGCCTCGGTGGAACTGATCCGCGACCTGCCCTGGAAGAACCTGTCGGTGGCGGTGTTCAGTGACGTCGGCAATGCCTTCGACAACTTCGGTGATCCGCTCATGTACTCGGTGGGCATCGGCCTTCGATTGCGCCTGCCCGTGGTGTCGGTCGGCATCGACGTGGCGCAGGGTCTCACCGTTCCGCCGGGCAGCTCGGAACGGCCGGGCCCGCGCCTGCACCTGAATTTCTCGCCGAAGTTGTGATGAAGAGACGGCTCAAGGTCGCAGCCCTGGTCTTCGGGTCGCTGGTACTCGTGGTGATTTCCCTGCTCGCCTGGGTCATCTACACCGAGGCGGGGCTGCGCTTCGCCGTGGCGCGGCTGCCCGAGAAGATGGGCAAGGTCACGCTCAGGATCCAGGATGTGCAGGGGACGATCGCCGGCGGATTCCGGGCGCGCCTCGTCGAGGTCGACCACGAGCTCACCTACGTGCGCGTCGAGAACGGCCGCGCGCGCGTGAACTTCTGGCCCATCCTGGTCGGCCGCATTTCGGTGAAGCGCGCCGATGCGGACCTGGTCCTCGTGCAGGTGAAGCCCCGCCCGAAGGACCGACCGAAAACGCCGCCGAGGTTCCTGCCGCGACTGCTGAGCATCAGCGCCGAGCGCGCCGCCACGCCATTACTGGTGGTCATCGCCACCAACGGACGCCGCGTGGAGTTCAACGACGTGAGCGGCGCCGGCATCGTCGGCCACAAGATCATCCGCATCTTCGACGGCAGCATCGTGTACGGATTCCTGCACTCGCGTGCACTCGGCGAGCTGCGCGCCGCGGACCCGACGAAGCTCAGCGGCGAAACCACGATCCGCATGCTCATCGAGGGACAACCCGAGTGGCGCGCCGACGCCACCTTCGACGGCGACCTCGACAAACTACCGCTCACGGGCAAGCTGCAGGTGCCGTTCCGCGCGGATCTGCGCGGTGAGCTGCTGGAGCTCTCGAGCAACTTCCACTGGACCGGCCAGTCGGACGTGCACAACTTCGATCTGCGCGCTTTCGGAGGGGGTGACGCCCTCGGAATCATCAGCGGCAAGCTCGAGCTCGGCGGCGAGATGAACGCCTTCCATGGGCGCGGCCCACTCAAGGTGCCCGGGCTCGGCCAGGGACTGTTCGACGCGCTGTTCGAGGGCAATTACTCCGACGGCGTCGTGAATGCCACGCATTACGAGGTCACACATCGCGCCACTGGCAGCCATGCGGACGGCGCCGGCACCATCCAGGCGGTGGACAACGGTCCAAAGCTGGACCTCGCCGGTCATTGGCGCGAGTTGCGCTGGCCACTCGCGGCGCGGTTCACGGCCGAGACTCCGCAGATCTTCAGCAGCCCCGAAGGGACCTATCACCTCGAGGGAATCTGGCCCTACGCGCTCAGCGGCCGCGGTGATCTGTACGTGCCGCAGATCGATCCGATGGCGGTGGACATGCGCGGCCTGCTCCACAAGGACCACCTGCAGATCGACGAGCTGAAGCTCGGCGCCTTCGGCGGCAATGCCGTGCTGGCCGGCAACGCGCGCTGGACGCCCGACGAGAGCTGGGATCTCGCGGGACCCGTGAGCCATTTCGATCCGGGCACCCTGCGTCCGGGATTCAACGGCGCGCTGAACTTCGACATGAAAGCGAGCGGCGCTCCGTTCGGCAGCGACAACTTCGATTTCGCCTTCGCGAATCTCTCGGGTCGGGTGCGCGGCAACTCCGCGAACGGTGCCGGTCACATCGTCAAGCAGGGCGAGGACTGGACCTTCGACAGCGTGCGGGTGCGCGCGGGCAGTACGGCGCTGGCCATCGACGGCAACCTCGGGCCGAATCGCACGCTGGACCTGGCATTCAGCGTGGACGCCGACAACCTCGGACTGCTGGCCGAAGGTGCGCACGGGACGCTGCACGCCCGCGGCAGGATCGCCGGCTCGTCAGGCGCACCGTTGATCGCGCTCACCGCGCAAGGCGCGGACATCCAGCACGACGACGTGAAGATCGACAAGCTCGCGGCCAACGTGGACGTGGACTGGCATGGCCAACGCGCCTCGCATGCCGAGGTCGCGATCTCGCGCCTGAGCGTCGACGAACGCGAGCTCACGCAATTCAACGCCGTGCTCGACGGCACCACGAGCGATCACGTCTTCAAGGTCGACGCGCTGGCCGCCAGGAACAGCCTGCACCTGTCGGGCAGGGGCAGCTTCGTCAACGAGCTGTGGAATGCCACGGTCACGAACCTGGTCATCGACGACGCGGCGAATCTGAATCTGCAGCTCGATGCTCCGGTGGTCGTGAGCGCGAGCGCGCAGTCCTTCAAGCTCGGCTCGTTGTGCCTGCACGGCAAGGTGGCGCACCTGTGTGGCGAAGGCGCGTGGACTCCGGCGGCCTGGAATGCGCGTGCGGAGGCCAGCAACCTGCCGATCAGTACGCTGACCGCGGGTCTCACGCCGAAGGTCGAATACCAGGGCACCGTGAGCGCGTCGGCACGGCTCGGCGGCAGCGCGGGCGCACCGTTCGTGGGTGAGGCGCGCGCCGACCTGGCCGACGCCGCGATCCGTCACAAGCTCGCGAGTGGTCGCACCGACCTGATCAGTTTCGGCTCGGGGTATCTCACCTTGAAGGCCGAGCCCGACCACATGAATGGCGAATTGCGGCTCGATGCCGCTTCACGCGGTCTCATCGTCGGCCGGATGCGCGCGGAACGCGCCGGCAACGACATGATGAGCTGGCCGTTGCGCGCGCAGCTGCAGATGGCAACTGGCGAGCTCGGCTTCATCACGCTCTACGCGCCGGACATCGACCGCGCGGCCGGGCACTTCGATGCCAACATGAGCTTCGATGGCACGCTCGGCCAGCCGCGGGCCAGCGGTGTGATCAAATTGTCCAACGCCGAGCTGGATTTCTACCAGCTGAACCTGGCGATGCGTGCGCTCGAGGCCGAGGCGCGCATCGTGTCCAACAACCTCGAGTTCTCCGCCAACGGCAAGGCGGGTGCCGGCACCCTGTCGAGCTCCGGCAAGATCGAATGGCGTGACGGCAAGCCTTACGGCGACATCCGTGTCGAAGGCGAGAACCTGCGCATGGTCGACGTGCCCGAGGCGCGCATCGACGCGTCGCCGGATCTCGATTTCCGCATCGCCGCCGATGAAATCTTCGTCAAGGGCGAGGTCAAGGTGCCGCTGGCGCGCATCCGGCCCGCGGACCTGACCAATGCCGTGCTGCCTTCCGCGGACGAGGTGCTCGTGGGTCCGACCGAGCAGCTGGAGAAGGATCCGTATCGCATCACCAGCGAGATCACCATGACGCTGGGCGAGAAGGTGACCATCGAAACCTACGGGCTGTCAGGGCACGTGACCGGCAGCATCACCGAGCGCACCCTGCCGGGCCAGCCCACGCGGGCCACGGGTGAACTGCAGGTCAAGGACGGTGAGTACACGGCGCTGGCCCGCAAGCTCGAGATCGAACGCGGCCGGTTGATCTTCGCCGATCGCCTGCTGGTCGATCCGGCCGTCGACATCCGCGCGGTCAAGATCTTTCCCGACGTGAAGGCAGGCGTGAACGTGCGCGGCACCTTGCGCGAGCCGCGACTCACGTTCTTCTCCGAGCCTGCGATTCCGCAGTCGCAGATCGTCTCGTTGATCCTCGCGGGTGGATCGCTGCAGACCGCGCAGGAGCAGAGCCGTGTCAACAACGGCCAGGCATCGCAGGAAGTCGCAGGACAGGCCGCCGCGCTGCTCGCCGCGCAGCTCGGCAGCAAGATCGGCATCCCCGACATCAGCGTCGAGTCCGACTACGACCGCAGCGTCAACGAGGGCACCATCGGCACCTCGCTGGTGCTGGGCAAGTACCTCTCGCCACGGCTCTACGTGAGCTATGGCATATCGCTGACCGAGTCGATCAACACCATCAAGATGCGCTACACCCTGAACGACCGCTGGACGGTGAAAACCGAGGCCGGCAAGGAACGCAGCGCGGACCTGGTCTATACGATCGAAAAATGACGATCGAGAAATGAACACGCTCCAGCTGTTCGCCGAAGGATCGGCGGCCGCCTCGCTCGGCCCCGGCATCACGCTGCTGCGTGGCTTCGCGGATTCGTCGCGATTGATGCCGCTGGTCGAATCGGTGGCCGCCGTTTCACCGTTCCGGCACCTGGTCACGCCCGGCGGACAAACCATGTCCGTGGCCATGACCAACTGCGGCGCGCTCGGCTGGGTCAGCGATCGCAGCGGCTATCGTTACGACGCGCGCGATCCGATGACCCATCGCGCCTGGCCCCGCATGCCCGACGAATTCCTCGAGCTCGCCCTGGGCGCCGCCGCGCGCGGAGGCTTCCCCGACTTCTCGCCCGACGCCTGCCTGGTTAACCGCTATTCACCCGGCAGCCGGCTCACCGCGCATCGCGATGCCGATGAGCAGAATTTAGCGCAGCCCATCGTTTCGGTCTCGCTCGGATTGCCGGCGAGCTTCGCGTTCTATGGACTCACGCGCGGCGGCAAGGGACGCAGCGTGGCACTCGCCGATGGCGACGTTCTCGTGTGGGGCGGACCCTCGCGCCTCGTGTATCACGCTGTCCGGCCGATCAAGCCCGGCACACATCCCGTGACCGGCGGCTTTCGCTACAACCTCACCTTCCGGCACGCGCACTAGCTAGTTCTTCGCGTGCAGCACGCGGAACAGCGGATCCCCCTTGAAGCCGTAGTTCTCGCGCGCGTACGCGTACTCCCACAGCAGCGGCGTGGAATACAGCACCGTACCGACGCCGGTGGCGGGGTCGAGCCACAACGTGACGCTGGCCTCGCACTCGGTGCGCAGGCCATCACCCACGGCCGGGCACCAGCGCCAGATGCTGAACTTGCGATCCGCCGGATCGGAAGAATCACCCTCGACGGTTTCGATGATGACCTGGCCGCGACGCAGGAATCCCTTCGGCCGGCCGTACTTGGCCAGCAATTTCTCCAGCACGCGGTCGTAGGCCGTCACGTATTCGGACGGAAGCTTGCGCAGCTGCTCGCGGTTCTCGCTCTGGAACATGAACCTCATGCCGCAGAACTTGTTGAGCTCGTCGAAGTTTTCCGGCGCGCCTTTCTTGCGGCCGCCGTTCCAGTTGGCGCAGAACTGGTAGACCACGGGATGGAACACCACGCCCTCGCCTTCGCCGAAGCGGAACCCCTGCCCGTCGATGGCGTATTCGGAGAGCACGTACACACCGCCGCCGGTGAATTCGGTGCGCAGACGCAGCAGCGTCTCCTGAAAATTGCACATGTCCTGCGCGCCGGACTGCTGCTGGCCGACGCTCACGTTGGGTACGCAGTGGAAATCCGTCTGCTTCTGCACTGAGCGCATCCAGGCGGCGGCAACACCCACCGGCGCCTCGGGCAGGCGTTCGAAGCTGCTGCGCAGGTCGCCCCATTGGTGGCCGGCAAAACCTTCCGGCGGTTCGTACCTCACGCGCTTGCCCGAATCCGAAGCCTGCGCAGCGGCAACCAGCAGCAGCAGGCAGAGCAATCCAGATCTCATCGAGTCTCCACGGTCTTGAGCAGGGGCGAATCGAACTGTGCTCCCGGCGAGATCACCGGCTCATCGAGCGGCACCTGCGAACCGTAGCGCTCGCGCATCTTGGCACGCACCGCAGGGTCAGTCAGGTCGAATTCGCGCAGCTTCTGCAATTCACCGATCTTCACGCCGAGCGCGCGCTCGTAGACCTTCCAGACGAGCTCCGAGCAGTAGATGCGCTGGTCCGACCATTCGAAGAACAGATCGTAGGTCTTGCCCGCGAACTCTCCGGCTGCCGAGCGTAGTTTGGCGCCCTGGGCGGGTGTCAGTGGCTGCTTCAGGCGTTTGACCACATACCGGCCACCTGCGCCGCGCGCTGTCCACTTCGCGAGCGGTGTGTACTGCACCGTGGCGATGGCTTCGAACACATAGGGTTGGCCGTCGCGCATGAAAACCATCCCGACGTGGCTGTACGGTGAATGTGTGGCGCGCTGGATGGCGGCACTCTGCGCCGATCGCGATGTCTGGAAAATGATGTCGCCATCGCGCAGCGGTTCGGCTCCGGATACTGCCGCCCAACCCACCATCAGGACGATGGCCAGCCAGGTGCGCATCACGGGCTCGAAGCAGCATCGGCCGGTTTCACTTCGTCCTTCGGCGCGTACGAAGGATCGTGCGCTTTCAGGTAGGTCTCTTTCTTCTTCGTCTGCTCCGCGCGGTGCTTGAACGACAGCGCATGCATGAGCGTGTACAGCGGATCGGGCGCGGCATCTTCCGTGCTCTCGCGCGCGTACGCGTATTCCCAGAGCGCCGGCGTCGAGAACAGCACGATGCCGCGGCCGATGTCCGGGTCGATGGACAGCACGATGCTGGCGTCGCAGCGGGTCATGAGGCCGTCGCGCGGCGCCGGGCACCAGCGCCAGGTGCTGAATTTGCGATCCTCGGTGCGCATGTGCGTGAGCGGACCATCGACCGACTCCACGGTCACGCGGCCTCGCCAGGTGAAATTGGCGGGCTTGCCATAGCGGGCGATGAGCTCCGCGAGCACCAGGTCGTACTGCGTGACGTGATCTTCCGGAAGCTGGCGCAGGTCGGCGGTCGACTCCGTGTCGAACAGCATGCGCATGCCGCAGAACTTGTTGAGCTCGTCGAAGTCCTTCGGGACCTTCCTGCGCATGCTGTGCCAGTTCGCGCAGAACTGGTAGACGATGGGATGCAACACCACGCCGGTGCCGGGGTACTTGTAGCCCTGCGATTCGATGATGTATTCGGACAGCAGGTGGAACCCGTCGCCGTCGCGCATCTGTTGCCGCTGGGCGCGCGCGAAGTTCTCGATCGTGCAGCGCTCGACACCCGTGCCCGTGCAGATGACTTCGAGGGGCCTCAGGAAACCCCGCGTCCACGCGCCGCGAATCGCGGCCGGCTCCGGCGGCAGCTTGTCGAAGCTGGTGCGCAGGTCACCCCAGGCATGTCCCGCGAATCCGTCCGGCGGTACGTAACGCTTGGGCGGCAGGTTGAGCTTGGGCACATCGGCCGGCGCGAGGTATTTGAAAGGCGGTGTCGCCGCGGGCTGCGCTTCATCCGCCTGCGCGGCATGCGTGAGGCCGGTCATGGCCAGCAGTGAGAGGAGCGTTGCGAAAGGACTACGCACGGTGCGGATCCTGCCGAAACCAGCCAGGGATTTCGAGCCGCGTCGCCAGGAACGTGGACTGAGTTTCAGTCTGGATGGCTGCGAAATTCGACCTTCGAAACCCGCCCACGCCAAATGAAGGTGCCCATCGAATTCCCACGCTGCCCTATCATCCGCAGCTTCCTGGTATTGGGGGCCCGCGGCCATGCATTTCCTCCTCTTCTATACCTACGTGCCCGACGTGCTCGAGCGCCGCGCGCAATTCCGCGGCGCCCATCTCAAACATGCCTGGGCAGCCCAGCAGCGCGGGGAGCTGGTACTCGCGGGCGCTCTCTCGGACCCCGTGGACGGCGGCGTGTTGTGGTTCTCGGCGACTGACAAGGTGGTGGTCGAGCGTTTCGCGGCCGAGGATCCGTACGTGAAGGGCGGACTCGTCACGAAATGGACCGTGCGCGAATGGACCACGGTGGTCGGCGACGCAGCCATCAAGCCCATCCGTCCCGAAAGCTGATCCCCCTCGAGTTCTCCGGGCGGAATCCAGCCGCCGAATTCACGAAACTTTCATTGACGCACAGTGCATTTTTATGCACCATGCGCGAACTTTATGCACACCGACCACCATCGCGAGGCGCGTCGCAGCGCCATCGTCCGCCTGTTGCGCAGCTCTTCCGTGCGCCGACAGCAGGAGCTCGTGCGCCTGCTGAAGCGCGAGGGTCACGCCGCGACGCAGTCGAGCATCAGCCGCGACCTGCGCGAGCTCGGCGTGCTCAAGCACAGCGATGGCTACGTGCTCCCGGACAACGCCGAGATCGCGGCGCGGACTCAGGATAATTTCGCCACCGTGGCGCAGTTCGTGCGCGAGGTGCGCACCGCGGGCCCGTCGATCACCGTGGTCAAGACCACCATCGGTTCGGCCGGCAGCGTGGCCGCCGCCATCGACAAGGCGGGCTGGGAAGACGTCGCCGGCACGGTCTCCGGCGACGACACGATTTTCATCGCGACGGCCGACGCTCGCGCGCAATCACGCGTGCTCGAGCAGCTGCGGAATGCTTTTGGAGTCTGAATAAAAATGTCTGCTGAGAACAAAACCCCGATCGTGCTCGCCTATTCCGGTGGTCTCGACACCTCGTTCCTGGTGCCCTGGCTCAAGGACAACTATGGCCGCCCGATCATCACCGTCACCGTGGACACCGGCGGCATCGACGCCGACGGCGCGAAGACGCTCGCCGAGCGCTCGAAGGCCTACGGCGCCATCGCACATCACCAGATCGATGCGCGCGCGGACTACTTCGAGCAGGTGCTGCGCTTCCTCGTCATGGGCAACGTGCGTCGGGGGCAGCTGTATCCGCTGTGCGTGGGCGCGGAGCGCGTCATGCAGGCGCAGCAGATCGCGCTCATGGCGCGCAAGCTCGGCACGAATTCCATCGCGCACGGCTGCACGGCCGCGGGCAACGACCAGGTGCGCTTCGAAGTCGCCATGCGCACGCTGGCGCCGGAGCTCGAAGTCATCGCGCCGGTGCGCGACCGCGCCTTCAAGCGCCAGGAAGAGCTGGACTATCTGAACGCCCGTAACTTGCCGCTGCCGCCGTATGGCGCCGCGTACTCCGTCAATCGCGGCCTGTGGGGCGTCACCATCGGTGGCAAGGAAACGTTGACCTCCGAAGGCAGCATCCCGGATTCGGCCTGGGTGCTCTCAAAGGATGCGTTCACGAACCCGCGTCCGCCCGCGAAGCACACGATTCATTTCGAAAAGGGTCGCCCGACCGGCATCGACGGAAAGACGATGTCTGCGGTCGAAGTTGTCGAGGCGCTGGAAACGCTGGGCGCGCCCTATGGCATCGGCCGCGGCATCCACCTCGGTGACACCATCATCGGCACCAAGGGCCGCGTGGCCTTCGAGGCGCCGGCCGCCGAGACGTTGCTGACCGCGCACCGAGAGCTCGAGAAGCTCGTGCTCACGCCGCGCCAGCAGCGTATCAAGGAGTCGCTCGCTGGGCCGTATGGCGACTGGGTGCACGAAGGCCAGTTGCTGGATCCCGTCTGTCGCGACATCGAGGCGCTGTTCCTCTCGTCGCAGGAGCGCGTCACCGGCAAGGTGCACGTGTTGTTCCGCCCCGGGAGCCTGTTCATCGAAGGCGTTGAATCGCCGCATTCGCTGATGAAAGTC